>NZ_JBWLKM010000012.1:0-197800 GCF_059026085.1 Streptomyces sp. a15
CACGATCCGGCGAAGTAGGAGCCGGACCAGAAGTGTCCGCCCCACAGGTACCGGCGGACGTGGCTGTCGTACTCCTGCCGGAGCCTGCGGGAGCTGACGCCCTTGAGGGAGTTGACCAGCTTGGAGAGCTGGACTTTGGGCGGGTAGTGCACGAGCAGGTGCACGTGGTCCTGTTCGCCGTTGAACTGTTTCAGCTCGGCCTCGAAGTCGGTGCAGAGGCCTGATAGGAGGAGGCGCCGGCCCGTGCTCCATGCGGTCTAGTCCGTGGCGGCGGGTTCCGACGGGACGCCGCCCGGCCGCGCATCGGGGACGGCCGGCTGTCGTTCCTCGTGCCTGCCCAGCGCCGCGAGGGTCAGGGTCACGGTGACCGATCCGGCCGCCATGAGCGTCATCGCCGTGGCCGGGGAGGTCAGTTGGGCCAGCGCGCCCGCGAGGGCGGTGCCGACGCCCTGCAGGGCGGCCATGCCGGTGGCGTGCAGGCCGAGGGCCTGGCCCGCGAGGTCGTCGGGGGTGAGGGACATCAGGCGTTCCTGCAGGACCAGGCTCGCGGCGAAGCCGACGGAGGCAACGGTGACGGCCACGGCCGACAGCGCCACTCCCGGCCGTAGGACGAAGAACAGGTAGGGAACCGCCAGCAGCAGGCGCAGCGGGGTAGCGAGACGGGGGCGCACCGCGGGCGGTACCAGGCGGCCCACCGCCATGTCGCCCACGAACATGCCCAGCGCCCCGAACGCGTACAGCATGCCGGCGGCTTCGGGGGCGTAGGAGACGTAGAGCGAATCGCCGCCGACGATCAGGCCGTTGGGGACCCACAGGCCCAGGTACGTCAGGCGGCGGGGGCGTGAGGACCACAGGAGGGAGTTGGTGCGCCAGGTCGCCGAGACGGACGGGCGGCCCGAGGAGCGCGGCGGGCGGGCCGTGAGGCCGAGGCGGGTGACGAGGGCCGACAGCAGGTACAGCGCCGCCGCGAGGAGCAGGCAGGTCCGTGGGGACAGGAGCGTCAGCAGTGCGCCGCCCGTCGCGAAACCGGCCATCTGCGTCAGGCCCCAGAGCATGTTGGACACCGAACGGCCCAGGACATAGCCGTCCTTGGACAGGATCTCGTTGAGCAGTCCCCCGCGCACTCCTCCGCCCAGCGACGCGACCAGGCCCTGCAGGAGTACGACGGCGAAGACCGCCCAGATCGGCAGGCCGGGCAGCGCCAGCACCGCCGTGCCGGCCGCGAAGGCGAGGGCGAGGCCGGTGAGGATCGCGCGCGGGCGCAGGCGGTCGGCGCCCGAGAGCAGGAACGCGCCCCCCAGCAACTGCGCCAGCTGGGGGCCGACCATGCTCACCGCCGACAGGAACGGGGAGCCGGTGGCCCTGAAGACCAGCGTGGCGAGGGCCAGGCCGCCGATCGTCTGGCCCGCGGCGAACGTGCCGAAGGAGAGCAGGTACGGGGTGAACTCCGGGGTGCGGAACAGGGAGCGGTAGCTGCGCATGCGTCGGAGTCTCGGGGCAGCCCGGAGGCCGTGTTTACTGTTTCGCCGAGATGCGAAAGGTCATCCGCATGGGCTTATGGCAGATCGACACCGACACCCTCGCCCGCAGCCGGTTCGTGCTCTCGCCGTTCGCCGAGACCTTCGCGAGCCTGAAGCTGCTGCACGCGGGGACCGGTGCCCATCCGGGCGAGGAGGCCTGGCTGCGCGCGCACCTGCCCGGCTACCGTGCGCGCCTCGCGGCCGACCCGGTGGCCGCCCTGCTCGTGCGGGCGGCCATCGGCACCTCCTGGATCGCCGATTTCTTCTGCCCCACCTCGTGCGTCGGGGAGAGCTTCGAGGAGACCGTGGCCCGGGTGCGGGCGGCCGGGGCGGGGGAGGCGCGGGCCAACCTCCGCGTGTCCCTCCGGGGCCCGCTCCCCGCCGCCCTGGAGCGGGACGACCTGCCCGAGCGGGCGACCGCGCTCCTGACGTACGTCTGGGAGGAGACCGTACGGCCGTACTGGGAGCGTCGGCGGCGCATCCTGGAGGCCGACGTGGTCGCGCGAGCTGCGCGGGTGAGCCAGGGCGGCTGGGCGGCCCTGCTGGACGAGCTGCGGCCGTGGACGCGTTGGCTCGGGGAGAGCCGGTTCCAGGTCAACCCGCACGCGTATCCCCCGCGGGAGGTCGCCGCCGGGGCCCAGCTGCTGTTCATGCCGGTGACGACGGGGGCCGGCTGGGTCTCGTGGGAGGGACAGGAGCGCTACGCCGTGGTCTACCCGTGTCTCGGGGTGCTCGCCGAGGACCACGACCGGCGGCCCGTCCCGGCCGGGCTCGGGGCGCTCATCGGGACCGCGCGGGCCGGACTGCTGGCGCTGCTCGGGACTCCCCTGAGCACGACCCAGCTGGTCGCCGTCACCGGGCAGGGGCTGGGGTCGGTGGGGCGGCATCTGCGGGTACTGCTGGACGCGGGGCTGGTGGAGCGGCGGCGGGCCGGGCGGTCGGTGCTGTACGTGCGGACGGCGGCCGGGGAGGTGCTCGTGGAGGCGTCGGGGGCCGCCGGTGTCCTGTCTCAGATAAGTCCGGGTAGCACGAGTCGATGACCTGCGGTGCTCGGAGATCATTGAGACGGTTTGTTCCCCGTCTGTCTCATCTGAGTCCGGGCGCCTTGGGGCGAGTCATATGCCTCAGCGGTGGGCCGCACGGAGAAAAGTCGCTCACGGGCGATGACTTTGCTTCGGAGGATCAGTCTCCCTTACGAATGCCCGTGTCAGACGCCCAAACCGGCCCGGGAGCGACGTTGGAATCACGACTCGTGGCAGGAGACTCTCCCGTATGACTGATCCGGCAGTGACAGCGGCCCGCGGCCGCAAAACCGAGGCCTGGCCCTTGATCCGCGCTGAGCGATCCGCGTTGGCGGTCGATCTCGCAGAGATGACTGACGAGCAGTGGGAAACGCCCTCGCTCTGCACTGGTTTGACGGTGCGTGAGGTGGTCGCGCACCTCACCGCGGGGGCGAGCCTCAACGCCGTGCGCTGGATGGCGGGGGTGATCCGTTGCCGGTTCGACTTCGACAAGCAGGTGGCCATGCGGCTGGCCGAGCAGTTGGGCACGACTCCGGCCGAGACCCTTGAGCGATTCCGGCGCATCATCCCGAGCACTACCAAACCTCCCTTGCCTGGCATAGCCATGCTGGGCGAGACGATCGTGCACGGAGAAGACATCCGGCGTCCGCTGGGCATCCGCCGCGACTACCCGATCGAGGTTGTCACTCGGGTGGCCGAGTACTACCAGGGCTCGGACCTCGTGGTCGTTGCCAAGGGACGCATCAACGGGCTGAAACTCGTTGCGGATGACGGCCCTTTCACGACCGGTTCGGGGCCGGTCGTGTCCGGCCCCACCTTGGCCTTGGTGATGGCCATGACCGGACGCGCGACGTACTGCAACGAACTCGAAGGCGACGGTGCGGGACTCCTTCGCAGTCGCTGCGGGGCAGTGTGACATCGCTGCCATTCAGGTCAGTGGCGGATGGCGATTTCCTGGTTCGTTCGCCGCGGCTGCGATGCCCGTCCAGATGTCTTCCGGTCGGCTAGGAGTGCTTCGATGTGGGTGGCTGAGGAGGCGATGGTCTTGCCGAGCCATGTGCGGCTGGTGCCGCGAAGTGGCGTCTCGGTGGGGAAGCGCCGGTCGAATTCGGCCATGGCGTCAGCGAAGGCGAGGAGGTCGTCGCTGGTGGCCAGCTGTCTCCATGGGGCAGAGGCGAACAGGCCGATCAGCGCGACGCGTTCGGGATAGCCGGCGGCGAGTAGCCAGGGTGCTGCCCGGTCCGGGTCCGTTGTCGACATGGTGCGGGCCAGGTTGAGGAGCTCGGCCCGGCGGGAAAGCCGGTAGTGGCGCTGGGCCAGGCCGCGCCAGAGACGGGCGGTGGCGTCCTCGCAGATGTCGGTGACGGCGGAGCCGTGGCGTCGTCGGAGGCGCCAGTAGCGATTCTGGGCGCGAACGATGTCGGGACCTGCGGACACGTCGAGCTGTCGTTCCGGCGCGATGACGTTCTTGCCGATCCAGAGTCTGTGGCGGATGCAGACGTTGTCGTGGACGGAGGCCCAGACCTGGGCAGGGAGCCTCGAGCCGGTCCGCGCGGCGACGCAGCGGCGGCAGGCCCAGCGGAGAACGTGGCCAGGTGCCGGGGCGTGGGCTTTCGTAGTGAGCGAGATGTCGTCGGCCCGGAGATCGGGGATGGCTTTCGCCAGGACCTGGCGGGACTGGCCGCTGAGGATGCAGAGGACATCAAGGCTGGTGAGACGGGATTGCAGCCACTGCGAGGGGGACCGCAGACGGGTCAGCGGGACACGATTGGCCAGAGCCAGCCGGTTCCAGTAGGACGATTCGCACTCTCCTGGGAACGGCGGCAGGGTGATGGGAAGCGGACGGATGAGCGCCGGGCGGAACACGTCTCACCCGGTGACGGGCAGGGAGGCGGTGCGGCCGGGGGCGGAGGACTCGCTGCTGTGATCGATGCGGATGTTCTTGACCGTGGCCCGGCTGATGCGCTCGGTTTGGTCGAGAATCGCGGAAATCGCTGCCGCACGGATCAGGTGGGAAAGGCTGCCGATCATGCCGCCCGTGCGCTGGTGCAGGTATTTCGACATCGTCACCAGGGTGCCGGTCTCGTGCCGGTGCAGGCGCAGGGTGCCCTCCATGGAGGCGATGAGGGACCGCCACTCCGCGTTGAGGGGGAAGGGGCCGGTGCGGACCAGGAGGCAGCGGCCGGCTAGCTGTCTTCCGCGGATGCCGGTGAACAGCCCGGACTGCTCGACGTTGATCCCGGCATAGATGAAAGTTGCGGGCAGATGCTCGGTGAAGTACTTCAGGTGGTCGGAGAGGTCTTCCCCTGCGGTGGTAGCGTGATTGAGCAGGTGGATCTCGTCGACCAGGACCAGGTCGGTGCGGGCCTCGATGAGTACTTGGCAGACGGCGCTGGTGACGTCGATGGTGTTGTGCCGAGGGTTGATCACGGGCAGGCCGAGGAACCGGGCGAACTCCATGGCGAGTTTGCGCGGGGAGCCTTTGGGCGGGGCGGTGATGTAGACGACCGGGATGCGGTCGCTTCCCGGATAACGCTGCCGGATGCGTAGTTCGTGGAGGCGGCCGAGCTGCTTGAGCGCCGTGGTCTTCCCCGTGGTCCACTCCCCGGAGACGATCATTCCGCGACGGGCGCCGTGCTCGCGCTGGTTGAGCAGAGTCAACAGCCGTCCCTGGTGGGCGATCTCCTTGACCGTGGACGTGCGCACGACCTGAAGCTCGGAGTGGTAGGCGATGCGGGCCTCGTCGTAGGAACCCCGCATCGGCGGGCTCAACGACCGCCACTGCTGCTCGGGCAGCAGCTCGAAGACCGCCGGGTCCTCCCCGACGAAGCGGCGCCAGCCTTCCAGCCGTGTCGACGGGTCTGTTCGGTCCTCGCCGGGCTCCGGCGCGTCCTCTTCTTGTGGTTTCGGCGTGTTCACCACCACCGTTCGGCCTCCTTGCGTGCGTCGAAGATCTCCAGCGGGACCACCTCGGCGAGTTCGCCCTCGTCCGTCTCCACCGGTTCGACAGAGAGCTGTTCCGACGGCTCATCGGGCCGGGGCCAGGAAGGTTCGGCGGTGGCCCGGGTCCGGGCGGCGACCTTGCGGTCCCGGCGGCTGCGGCGCGATGTGCGGGACGGTTTCACGGGTTTGTCCTCCGGGCCGTCGGCGGCCCGGTCCAGCAGGGTGACGGCGGCCCGGGCGATCTCGTCCTCGGTCACCGGATCGGTGCCGCGCTGGGCCAGGATGCGACGGGCGTGGTCCCAGGCCAATTCGCCCATGGGCGTCGGAGGGGTGCGGAGGTGCCGCCAGGTGGCGGTGATCCAGCCGCCCTCGCGGTGATTGCGTACCCAGAGACGGGAGATGTCGTAGGGGTCGAAGTGGACTTCCCAGCTCCGCCCGTCCGGTCCGGCGCCGGACGGCTGGCGGCGGAAAAGGGTCAACTCCGCGCTGTCGTAGGTGCGGTGGCCCAGCCGGATGCCGTAGGAGTTGATCGTCCGCCGGCAGCGGGGCAGCAGTTCGATGTACTCCTGCGGACTGAGCGCGACCGGGACGTGTCCGGCTGCCGCAATTAATGCGGCGTACTTCTCGTTCGGGGTCAGCGCCTTGCCAGGCATCAGCGGATCGCGGAGCCCCTCGTGGGGCCGGTTCTGCCAGTGGACGATCCACTCCTGCAGCAGTTCCTGGAGACGGTGGATCGTCCAGACCGCCTCCGCGGCTGGATCGGAGCCCCGGTGCTCGGTGCTGCGGCCTTTATGACCGGGAAGGTGCTGGACGAACATAGACGCCACCGATTCCAGGGTCCGCTCGACATGCGGCTTGTCGGTCGGGGTGTCGGGGTGAGCAGGCTGGAAGGAGATCCCCAGTGACTGGCAGGCCGAGCGGAACGTGTCGGAGATGTATGCCTTGCCCCGGTCGCAGACGATCGTCTCCGGTGTGATCACGGGGACGGCCGCCGCCTGGGCCAGCCGCTCGTCCAGCGCCATGAGCGAGGCGTGCGGCAGCACCGACCGGGACATCCGCAGGGCGTCCGCCCACCCGGCCGCATCGGCTCCGGCGTCATCGCCCGCGCCAGCAGCAGCGCGGCGTCCACCGCCTTCGTCGACGGCCGCAGCACCGCCGCGGCCAGCGTGCGGGTCGCGATGTCGACGATGCCGGTCAGCTCGACGCTGTCCACCGTGCCGTCGTCGTGAACGACCAGCACATCCAGCGGAGTCGAGTCGATCTCCATCACCTCGCCTGGGCGGGCCGCGGTCAGCTGGCCGAACATGCCGTCCGGCTGCTTGGCCAGCGAACGGCGGGTGCGGGCCGAACCCAGCGTGTGCCGCCCGGAGCTGACCGCCTTCAGCAGCCGGTAGAACGTCGCCCGCGACGGCAACGGCACCACCCCGGGCCCGTGCTCGGACTCCAAGAGGCGCTCCATCCGACGCCGCAGCACCTGCGCGGAGACCGTCGACCGGCCGGTCTGCTCATCCACGACCTTCCGCAAGGCCTCGACCACCCGCCGGTCGGTGCGGCCCGTGCCGTCCGAGGCGGCCCGCAGCCGCGGGTCAACCAGGCCCAGCACCCCCTCCCGCTCGAACCGGGCCCGCATGTCCTGCAGCACGGTCAACGACACCGCCGTCCCCGCCGCCGCCAACTCCGCAGCCTTCGCCAGCTCCCGCTGCCGCAGGGACCACACCGCCGGGTCGTACTCCGGTTTCGCTGACCCGTGCGGATCTTCCAGTGGCCGCCCGGTAAGCATCTCCACCAGGTGCCGCTGCCACCACTCGGCCCGCTCAACCGCCTTGGCCGGGAGCCCTTCCAGCGCTCCGGCCGGTGGGACCACCATTCGCACCGAGGCCGGTGTGACCACCTCGAAGCCGCCCGAGGACAACAGATGGGCCAGCATCACCACGCTCGCCGACTGCCCCTCGTCGACCAGCCGGACTGCGGTCCCCTCCAACGCGGCGACCGTGTGCAGGCGGCCGTCGAAGCGGACCAGGTCACCCGCTCGCAGCAGTCGCGGACGTGACGGCATCCCAGCCTCCCTCCCGGACCAGGCCAAGGCGGACCTGCGTGTCCGACGCCAGCAGCCCGGTCTCCAAGTCCGTGGTCAGAACCCGGCGCCAGAGCAGATGGAACAGCACCGGCAGCACGGCGATCTGATCACCCACCCGCCGAGCCCCCTCCAGCAGACCAGCGCCGTCAGCGAACACCTCCACCAGACCACCGGCGACCTCAGGGCGGTGCACCCGCGGATGCCGGTAGCCGGCCAGCCACCGCACGTTCGCCATCAGCACCGCATCCGGCGCCCCGACCCGTGCGAAGTCCCAGCCCACCGACCGGCATGCCGCCGCAGTCACCGCGAACTTCACCGCGTCCCCCGGCTCGATCCGTTCATCCGGGCGCACGTCCACCACCAGGGCCGTGCCGTCACTGCGGCGGACGAAAAAGTCCGGCGTATGCCGTACCCGCTTCCCGTTCGGCCCTGCCCAGGACAGCCGAAACGGCTGTGAGGACATGCCCGTCACCAGCGGGTCGAAGTCGAGCAGCATCAGACGGTCGCGCTCCAGCCACGACTCGTAGCCCACATGCCCGCCACATGTCGCTGACCAGTACCAGCCGCACCAGTTGCTCTGCCCCCGGAAAGCCGGAAACCGGCGCTCGGGCCGTACCGACTCGAACGGGACCGACCACAAACGACCAAGAGGCCCCCGCTCACGGACCCCGGACGCGCTGACGCACTCCAGCTCGACGCCCTCCGCCGCCACCTCATACGCATGCACCCGGGCCTCCGGTACGACGCCGACCAGCCACAACGACCGTAGGCACAGCCAGAACGGCGTACCCGGAGAAGACCGAGATACCCCACCAAATGCCCGGAGATGACTGAGACGTCAACACAGATGCCCGGAGATCTTCGAGACTGCCCGGACATCACAGAGACAGGACAGCCGGTACCGGCCCCCTCACCGTGGCGTGACACACTTTTGCAAGCGGGTGCTTGCAATAGTTAGCGGGAGTGGGGCAAGGTGGGGGCATGGCATCGCTCAACGTCGGCAATCTTGGTGAGTACCTGCGCGAACAGCGGCGCACCGCGCAGCTGTCGCTCAGGCAGCTCGCCGATGCCGCCGGGGTGTCCAATCCGTATCTGAGCCAGATCGAGCGCGGGCTGCGCAAGCCGAGCGCGGAGGTGTTGCAGCAGGTCGCCAAGGCGCTGCGGATCTCCGCCGAGACGCTGTACGTGCGGGCCGGCATCCTCGACGCCGAGCGGGACCGGGACGAGGTGGAGACCAGTGCGGCCATCCTCGCCGATCCCACGCTGAACGAGCGGCAGAAGCAGGTGCTGCTCCAGATCTACGAGTCCTTCCGCAAGGAGAACGGGTTCGGGATCGACATAGCCGGCGACATAGCCGGCGACGGGGACGCGACGGACGACGTCGTCGTCGGCACCGATGCTCGCAGCGACGGTGCCGTGGACGCCCAGGACGGCGAGAGCGCCGTACGAGAGACCCGCACGGCAGGTGGGCGCAAGTCCGCCGCCCGCCGTACCCGCACGACCGGCGGCAATGACGCCGACCCGCAGCAGACGGCCAGTTGAGCCGGACCAGGGCACCGGCCGCCTGACTGCGAACCACAAACCCTCAGCCGAAAGAGAATCCGGGAGGACCATCACCATGGCCATCACCGACGACCTGCGCAAGACCCTCAGCGACCCGACTCCGCTCTACTTCGCCGCCGGCACCGCCGACCTGGCCCTCGAGCAGGCCAAGAAGGTGCCGGGCCTGGTGGAGCAGCTGCGCGCCGAGGCGCCGGCGCGGATCGAGGCCGTTCGCAACACCGACCCGAAGGCCGTCCAGGAGAAGGCCCAGGCGCGCGCCAAGGAGGCGAGTGCCAAGGCCAAGGAGGCTCAGGAGAGCATCCAGGCCAAGGTCGGCGAGTTCATCGGCACCCTCGACGGTGACCTGAAGAAGCTCGGCACCACGATCGACGCGGACCTGAAGAAGTTCGGCGAGACCGCCCAGGACTTGGCCCTGCGCAGCGTCGGTGTCGCCGCCGAGTACGCCGTCAAGGCCCGCGAGACCTACGAGAAGGTCGCCGAGCGCGGCGAGCAGACCGTGAAGGTCTGGCGCGGCGAGGCCGCCGAGGAGATCGAGGAACTCGCGGTCGCCGTCGAGCCGAAGGCCGAGCCGGTGTCGCAGCCGGTCGAGGTCAAGGAGGAGCCGAAGCCCGCCGAGGCCAAGGCCGAGCCCGCGCCGGCGAAGAAGCCCGCGGCCAAGAAGGCCCCGGCCGCCCGCAAGACCACCGCCAAGAAGACCACGCCGCCCGCGAAGTAACCGCGTCGGCGAAGTAACCGCGTACCCGAACGGGCCGGGCACTCTCGGAGTGCCCGGCCCGTTCACCGGGTAGCGGGCTTGTGGGAACGGGTACGGTGACCGGGTAGGGACGAGCCGAGTCTGGTGGTGGACGTAGTGCTGATGCAGGGGTTCTCGGACTTCATGTGGCTGTTGAGCATGGCCCTGATCGTGTTCAGCGGCTTCGCGCTGATCGACGCCGCCACGCGCCGTGAGGACGGCTACCGGGCGGCCGACAAGAAGACCAAGCCGTTCTGGCTGATCATCCTGGGCATCGCCTTCGTGGTGAACCTGCTCTTCCCGATCCTGTCGTTCCTGCCGATCATCGGCCTCATCGCGACCATCGTGTACATGGTCGACGTACGGCCCGCGCTCCGCAGCCTCCCGGGCGGGGGCCGCAGCCGACGGGGCGGCTCCAGCAGCGACGGACCCTACGGGCCGTACAACGGCGGACGCTGACCGGCCGAAGCCCTCGTACCGAGGCCCGGTGGTCAGGCCACCCGGTCCAGGAGTACGACCGCCACGTCGTCCGTCAGCTCGCCCCCGTTGAGGTCGCGCACCTCGTTGACCGCCGCCCGCAGCAGCTGCTCGCCGCGCAGGCCCTCGGACAGCTGGCGGCGGACCATCCGCACCATGCCGTCCTGGCCGAGCCGCTCGCCGCTGTCGCCGACGCGGCCCTCGATCAGGCCGTCGGTGTAGAGCATCAGACTCCACTCGGCCCCCAGCTCCACCTGCATACGCGGCCAGCGGGCGCCCGGCAGCAGACCGAGCGCGGGGCCGTTGTTGTCGTACGGCAGCAGCTGGGCCGGCCGGCCCGGGCGGGCGACCAGCGGCGACGGATGGCCGGCGAGGCACAGGCCCGCGCGGCGGCCGTCCGGCGCTATGTCGACCGTGCACAGGGTCGCGAAGATCTCCTCGTCGGCGCGCTCGTGCTCCAGGACCTGCTGGAGCGTGCCGAGCAGCTCGTCGCCGCACAGGCCCGCCAGCGTCAGCGCGCGCCAGGCGATGCGCAGCTCCACGCCGAGCGCCGCCTCGTCCGGGCCGTGGCCGCAGACGTCGCCGATCATGGCGTGGACGGTGCCGTCCGGAGTGCGGACGGTGTCGTAGAAGTCACCGCCGAGCAGCGCGCGCGAGCGGCCGGGGCGGTAGCGGGCGGCGAAGCGGAGCGAGGAGCCGTCGAGGAGGGGCGTGGGCAGCAGCCCGCGTTCCAGGCGGCGGTTCTCCTGCGCGCGCATCCGGCCCTCGGCGAGCCGACGCTCGGCCGTGTCGGAGCGTTTCCTCTCCACCGCGTACCGGATCGCCCGGCTCAGCAGCCGGCTGTCCAGCTCGTCCCGGAAGAGATAGTCCTGGGCGCCCACGCGCACCGCCTCGGCGCCGCGCTCGGCGTCTCCGGACGCGGTGAGGGCCAGGACGGCGTGCCGGGGAGCGAGCTCCAGCACGTGCTTGAGTACGGCGAGCTCGTCGTCGTCCTCGGAGCGGCCGGGCGCGGTCAGCGCGAGGTCGAGCAGGATGCAGTGGACGTCGTCGGTGAGCAGCCGCTCGGCCTCGGTGAGGTTGCGGGCCGCGCGGACGCGGATGGGCTTGCCTGCGGCGTCCAGCAGCTCGGGCACGACGGTGGAGCCGCCGGGGTCGTCCTCGATCACCAGGAGGGTGAGGGTGGGGCCGGCGGCGCCCGTGGTGCCGAGCGAGTCGGTCGCGGCGCCGGTCACGCTGTTCGTCCGGGTGGCGGCGGCGCGGCCGGTGTCGCCGGCCGTCGGGTTGCCGACCGTCGGGTTCCCGACCGTCGGGTTCCCGACCGTCGTGTTCCCGGTCGGGTCCGTTTGGCGCGGGGCCTCTTCCTTGGAGGGGCCGTCGCCTGGGGACGCGGCCTGCGCCTGACCACTCTCCACGGCCGGGATCGCTCTCTGCCGCGGTATGGGTGCGGGCATCGTCTTGGTTCCTTCCCTCCCCCCGAGGGCACGGCAGGGCGAGGGACCTCGACCTACCGACGGGGACCATAGCGGTTGTCGGCACCGCAACGGAATGGTGTGAGGCACGCCGCGTCGACGCTCGCCGCTGTCATATGCCGCGATCCGTACCGCAGTTGGACAGGCCGGTCCCGGGCCGGGGATGACGAACGTCACGTCCGGAGTGCGTTTGGCGGGCTGTTGAGCGTGGGCCAGGTCACGTGGCGTACGTCACCGGCCGCTGGGACGGCCCACGCACACCCTCACGCATTCGGCCGCACCACCCCGAGTATCGGCATCGACCCCGCCCCCGCGAGCGTCACCGTCCGCCCCGGCCGAGGGGCGTGGATGATCGCGCCGTCGCCCACGTACATCGCGACATGACTGGCGTCGTCGAAGTAGATGATCAGGTCGCCGGGCTGCATGTCCCCGACGTCGACCCGCGTGAGCTGCTGCCACTGCTGCTGCGAGGTGCGCGGAATGGCGCTGCCGGCGCTCGCCCAGGCCTGTGAGGTCAGGCCGGAGCAGTCGTACGTCTTCGGGCCCTCGGCACCCCATTCGTACGGTTTGCCGATCTGGGCGGTCGCGTACTCCACCGCCTTCTTGCCCTGTGCGGTCGCGCTGCCGCCGGTCTTGTCGAGGACGCCGGAGTCGAGCCAGGCGGTCTGCGCCTTGAGCGCGGCCTGCTTCTCCAGTTCGGCGAGGCGCTTCTTCTCGTCCTCCTCCAGCCGGGACTCGAGCTCCTCGGCCGCCGCGATCCGCTTCTCGATCTTCTTCTTGGCGGCGGCCTTGGCCGTGCGGCCCGTCTCCAGCTTCTCCCACTGGGTGGAGGCGTCCTTGGCGTACTGCTCCAAGTCCTGCTGGGTCTGGGTCATTTCCGCGATCAGGCCCTTGGTGGCGCGCTGGCCCTGGAGGACCCGGCCCGCGCCGTCGAGGAACTCCTGCGGGTTGTCGCTGAGCATCAGGTGGGCCTCGTCCGGCAGTCCGCCGCCGCGGTACTGGGCCCGGGCCGCGGCGCCGGCGCGCTCCTTCAGCTCGTCCAGCCTCTCCTGGCCCTGGACGATCTTCTTGGCCAGCTCGACGATCTGCGCGGACTGCGTCTTCGCCTTCTCCTCAGCCGCGTTGTACGCGTCCGTGGCGGCGGCCGCCTCGCGGTAGAGCTTGTCGAGCTGTGCGCGTACGGCCTCAAGGTCCTTGTTGGACAGGACGGTCGAGGACGCGCTCCCACTCGGTGTCGGTGTCGGGTTCGCGAATGCCGTACCCGGTGCCGCCAGTACCGTGACCGCGCAGACCACGGTCACGGCCGACGCCATCAGGCCACGCTTGCCCGTCCCCATACCAGTGCCCCCAAACTGATTGACCGTCAGTAACTTACGGACGCCTGGGGGATCGTGCCACGTACCCGCGCAAAACGACAGAGGCCGCCGTACACGACGACAGAGTCAGTCCTTCCCCCCTTTCCCGCCCCTCCAAGACGATCTCCCCGCCTGTGTGACGAACGACTCACGGAGATCGTTCCCCGCAGGCCAGGGCGCGTGGAGTTCTAAGGCCGCGGCGCCAACGCTCCCCACGCCACCGTCACTTCCCCCTGCCGCCACCGCCCCGGCCCGTCCGTCACCGGCCAGTCGGCGCTGAGGTCCCGCACCGCCCGGATCCACCGCTGGCGGGCGCCGTACGACGCGTAGGGCGCGGCCGCCGCCCACGCGCGGTCGAAGTCGCGCAGGAAGGCGTGCACCGGCTCGCCCGGCACATTGCGATGGATGAGTGCCTTCGGCAGCCGCTCGGCGAGGTCCGAGGGCCGCTCCAGAGAGCCCAGCCGGGTCGCGAAGGTGACCGTGCGCGGCCCCTGGGGGCCGAGCGCGACCCACACGTGCCGGCGCCCGATCTCGTCACAGGTCCCCTCGACGAGCAGTCCGCCACGGGAGTCGCCCGTCACGGGGGCGAGACGGGAACACAGCCGCTCCCATACGGCGGCCACCTCGGCCTCGTCGTACTGCCGCAGGACGTTCGCGGCACGGACGAGGTGGAGCCGCCCGGCAACCGGTATCTCGAAGCCGCCGTGCCGGAAGGCCAGCCCGTCGCACTCGTACGGCGTAGCCGCCGCGACCCGCGCCGGGTCGATCTCGACGCCGACCACGCGCGCGCGTGGAGCGACGGTACGCAGGCGGTGCAGCAGTTCCACGGCCGTCCAGGGGGCGGCGCCGTAGCCGAGGTCGACGGCGACGGGGGCGTCCGCCGCCCGGCGCAGGTCGGCGCCGTGCGTCGCCGCGATCCAGCGGTCCATGCGCCGCAGCCGGTTGGGATTGGTCGTCCCGCGCGTCACCGTGCCCACGATGGGGGTCCCCCCGCTCGAGCGAAGCCGAGAGTGGGGGAGGGCGGCGGCGCGGGGAGTCATGCGTACGAGGGTAAGCGGGCACCCGGGAGCCGATGACATGCCGATGACATCAAGCACCCCAGGTGGTGCACCACGCATCCCGCCCTCGAACGGTTGAGCGACTCCCGGTAATGATTCGGCAAATCTCGGCCCGGCGGAAATGGAGTGACGTCCTCCGGCGTTGCACCACCTTGGAGGGCGCCCCACACCCTCCGTCCGGCATGCCCGCAGCGAGGAGGAACGCCACGTGAGCCAGTACGTGACCAGGCTCGGGCGGCTCTCGTCGGCCGCACCCCCCCGGCTCAGGCTGCACCGCAAGCCACGCCGGGTCGCCATGCTCTCCGTGCACACCTCACCGCTGCACCAGCCTGGCACCGGCGACGCGGGCGGCATGAACGTATACATCGTGGAGCTCGCGCAGCGCCTCGCCGCGATCAACATCGAGGTGGAGATCTTCACGCGGTCCACGACCGCCGCCCTCCCGCCGACCGTGGAGCTCGCGCCGGGCGTCCTGGTCCGACACGTCGACGCCGGGCCCTACGAGGGCCTCGCCAAGGAGGAGCTCCCCGCCCAGCTGTGCGCCTTCACGCACGGCGTGATGCAGGCCTGGGCCGGCCACCGCCCCGGCTACTACGACCTCGTGCACTCCCACTACTGGCTCTCCGGCCATGTCGGCTGGCTCGCCGCCCAGCGCTGGGGCGCCCCCCTCGTGCACGCCATGCACACCATGGCCAAGGTCAAGAACGCCAACCTGGCCGACGGCGACACCCCCGAACCCGCCGCCCGCGTCATCGGCGAGACCCAGATCGTCGCCGCCGCCGACCGCCTCATCGCCAACACGGCCGAGGAGCGCGAGGAACTCGTACGGCACTACGCGGCCGACCCCGCCAACGTCGCCGTGGTCCACCCGGGCGTCAACCTCGACCGCTTCCGCCCCGCCGACGGCCGCGCCGCCGCCCGCGCCCGCCTGGACCTCCCCCAGGACGCCCTGATCCCCCTCTTCGCAGGCCGCATCCAGCCCCTCAAGGCCCCGGACGTGCTGCTGCGCGCGGTGGCCGTGCTGCTGGACGAGCGCCCCGAGCTGCGCTCCCGCCTCCTCGTCCCCGTCGTCGGCGGCCTCAGCGGCAGCGGCCTCGCCAAGCCGGAGGGCCTGCAGAAGCTGGCCGCGCGCCTGGGCATCGCCGACGTCGTACGATTCCACCCGCCCGTCGGCCAGGAGCAGCTCGCCGACTGGTTCCGGGCCGCGTCCGTGCTCGTGATGCCGTCCTACAGCGAGTCCTTCGGGCTGGTCGCCATAGAGGCCCAGGCGGCCGGCACGCCGGTGCTCGCGGCCGCGGTCGGCGGGCTGCCGGTGGCCGTCGACGACGGACGGACGGGGATCCTCGTACAAGGGCACAATCCCGCCGCCTACGCGCGCGTGCTGGCCGATTTCGCCGACGATCCGTACCTGACCCCCCGGATGGGCGAGGCCGCCGCCCGGCACGCCCGCTCGTTCGGCTGGGACACCGCGGCCGCCGCCACGGCCGACGTCTACACGGCAGCGGTCCAGTCCTACCGGCGTCGCGTACGCTCCCACCATGGCTGACGCAGAGAAGGCGGCACAGGTCATCGAGGGCGTCCTCCGGGACGCCGAACTCGAATGGGAGAGCCCCGCACCCGGCAACTACGTCGTGCAGCTCCCCGGCACCCGCAAGCTGTCGACCACGGTCTCCCTCCTGGTGGGCCGGCACTCCCTCTCGCTGAACGCCTTCGTCATCCGGCACCCCGACGAGAACGAGTCCGGCGTCCACCGCTGGCTCCTCGAACGCAACCTCAAGCTCTACGGCGTGAGTTACGCCGTCGACTCCCTCGGCGACGTCTACGTCACCGGCAAGCTCCCCCTGCCCTCCGTCACCGCCGACGAGATCGACCGCATCCTCGGCCAGGTCCTGGAAGCGGCCGACGGCAGCTTCAACACCCTCCTCGAGCTCGGTTTCGCGAGCGCCATCCGCAAGGAGTACGAGTGGCGGGTCTCCCGGGGCGAGCCGACCCGCAACCTCGACGCGTTCGCGCACCTGACGCGGCCGTCCGCGGACTGACGCCGGCACCTGGGCGCACCTGTTCGATGGTCACGTACGGCCTTCCCGCGCAGTACGTCCTTCCCACGCAGTACGTCCTTCCCACGCCTTGCTGTCGCGGTAGCGCCCCGGCGTCACCCCCACCAACTTCTTGAAGTGGCGGGTGAGATGGGCCTGGTCATGGAACCCGGTGACGGCGGCGACGTCGGCCGGCCCCCGCCCCGCGAGCAGCAGGCGGCGGGCCCGGTCGACGCGCCGGGCGTTCAGATACTGGTGCGGCGCGATGCCGTATGCGGCACTGAACGTCCGTACGAGATGGGCGGGATGGGCCTGGACCAGCCCCGAGGCCTCGTCCAGCGACAGCCCCTGGGCGACCCGTTCGTCGAGGAGTTCGCGCAGCCGCCGGGCGAGGACGGGGTCCCGGCGCGGGACCGGGATGCCGGCACTCGGCCGCAGATGCGCCCGCAGCCGCTCACCCACGAGCGTGAGCCTGCTCTCGGCCTCCAGCTCGTCCCCGGGCCGGGCGAGCGCGGCGTGCAACTGCCCGACCCGCAGCCGCAGTACGGGATCCCGCAGATCGGGCCCGTCGACGGCGGCACCGATGAGGTCGTCGGGGAGGTGCGAGCCGTCCAGATAGATCACGCGCTTGCGGAAGCCGTCCGGGGTGACGGGGGAGCCGTTGTGCGGCACGTGCGGCGGCAGCAGCGACACCGTGTCGTGCGGGGTGCCGTGCTCGTGCCGGTCGAGGTCGTACCGTACGGCCCCGTCGTCCACGATGAGCAGCGTCCACGCCTCGTGCACGTGCATCGGATAGGCGTACTCCGTGAAATGGGCGTGGAAGACCTCCACGACGCCCGGCACCTGCGGGCGCCAGGCGGAGACGTTCCGCTGGGCGGTCATGCAAAGAACGTACAAGACGGTGTCGTACGGCGGTCGGCAGTCTCGTCGCATGAGCACTGAACCCATCCGTTTCGACACCAAGATCGCCGTCCTCCTGCGGGACGACCTGGAGCCCTGGCAGCGACTGAACGTCACCGCGTTCCTGGTCAGCGGCCTGGGCACCCAGGTCCCCGAGGTGATCGGCGACCCGTACGAGGACGCCGACGGCGTGCCCTACCTGCCGATGTTCCGCCAGCCCGTCATGGTCTTCGAGGCGTCGAAGGAGACCCTGACCACGGCCCACGCGCGCGTGCTGTCCCGCGCGCTGCCCAGGTCGCTGTTCACGTCCGACCTCTTCTCGACGGGGAACGACCGGGACAACCGGGCGGCGGTGCGGGCGGTGTCCACCGGCGATCTGGATCTGGTGGGACTTGCGGTGTACGGGCCGCGCAATGCGGTGGACAAGGTGGTGAAGGGGGCGCGGATGCATCCGTGAGGTCATCGTCTGATCTTTTTCGGGGACCTTTTCTGCTTGAGGGAGGCGCGCAGGCGTTGGGCGTCGTGGGTCTTGCCCTGTCGCGCCAGGGCCTCGGCCAGATCGAGGGTGACGGCTCGGTACAGGCGGTAGTCGGTTCCGAGAGATTCCCGGACACGAGTTCTTGTGGATCGCAGGAGTTGCTCGGCCTTGGCGTACTGGCCGGTGTCGATGAGTGTTCTGCTGAGGTTTGCGGCGCTGTTGAGCGTGTCCTTGTGTCTGTCGCCCAGCAATTTCCGACGCTGCGTCAGGACTTCCGTCTGTACGTGCAGGGCCTCCACGTGTCTGCCGAGATGAGACAGCACGATGCCCAAGTAGCTTGAAGCGTCGAGGGCAGCGGGATGGTCCTCGTGCAATGCACGCCGGTGTCGGGTCAGGACGTCCGTCAGTACCTGGTGGGCCTCGTCGAGACGATCGAGTTGCAACAGGCTGAACCCAGTACTGGCGACGGAGAAAAGGGCCTCGACGTGGTCTTCGCCGAGTGTCGACTGGCGACGTGCCGTGACGTCCTGGAGGATCGCGTACCCCTCAGTGTGTCGGCCCAGTGAGTTCAGAGCGATGCCCAGATCGTGGGTCGTACTCAGCGTGTCGGGATGGTCTTCTCCGAGCACTCTGCGGTGTCTCTCCAGGAGATCCTCGACGAGGGGCAGGAACTCTTCGAACGCCTCCATCTCATGCAGGGCCACGGCTACCAGGTGCGCGGCGCGCAGAGTGTCGGGATCGTCCTCGCCCAGAGAGACCTTCCACTTCTCGTGCATGATCTCGGCGAAGCCCTGCGCCGCCTCGGGCTGGGCGTTGCGCACGAGGTAGCGGGCGGCTTTCAGCAACGTCGGCCGCAGCTCGGCTCTGCCAATCACCGCATCCAGCGTCGCCGTCAGATGCTGGGTGAGCGATGCCCACTCCGGCCAGGCCCCGGGCAGTTCGGGGTCGCCGGGATCGACGGCGGCCAGCAACGCGGCCACGTCCTGGACTGGCCCCGCGGCCTGGTCGGCGATGGCGTGGCGCACAACGGCCTGCGTGAGCCGATGCACCTGAAACGCGTCCGGCCCGACGACCGCCAGCCCGTACTGGGCGAGCGGCTGCAGCGCGTTCCTCGGCCAGCGGATGTCGTGCGGGTCTCCGGGGATGCTGGTCAGCGTCCCGCGTGCCTTGACGAGCCACGACGTCGGAATGGGCTCGGGCCCGAGGAACGCCGCCAGGCGCAGCAGAGCCGCCGCCTCCGGACGGCCCGCGTCCAGACGGGCGGCGGCGATCGTGACCGTGGCCGCCACCGAGACCGGATAGTCGTAGACCTCCCCGTCGTTGAGGAGCTCGGCGGTGTTGGTCCTGAGCAGCTGGAGGTAGTGGTCGGGCGGTGTCCCCTCGCCGAGCGCACCCGCGGCGTGCGCCAGCGCGAGCGGCAGGTCGCCGAGGGCGTCGGCCAGCGCGTCGGCCGTGTGGTCGGTCAGCGTGGGCAGTTGGCCACCCAGGTAGGCGAGTGACTCCGTACGGCTGAAAACTCCGAGGGCGAGACCTCGCGCGATCTTGTTCCATGCCGGGTCGCGCGCCGTGATGAGCACATGGCCGGCGCCCTCCGGCAGCCAGGTGCGCAGCTGCCGCGGATCCTCGGCGTTGTCGAGGACGATGAGCCACCGGTCGTGGGCGCGCAGGTACTCGAGGGCGTATCGGGCGTTGATCTCCGCACCGGCGTCCGGCTTGGCCACGTCGAGACGGGCCGCGAGTTCCGCGTACCGGGCCGGGACCTGCTCGACCTGCTCGGCGTCGACCCACCACACCAGGTCGTACTGCCCGGCGAAGCGGTGCGCGTACTCCAGCGCCACCTGGGTCTTCCCGACCCCGCCCGGCCCGTGGAGGACCCGTACGGCGGCCCGGCGTTCGCCGAGCAGACCTCCGCGCACCTTCTCGAGGACCTCGTCGCGGCCGGTGAAGTGCGGGTTGCGCCGCTGGCGTACGTCCCACACGGCGGGATCGTTGGTGGCGGACGGGAAACGAGGCCGGAGACCCTGCGGAGCCGATGAGCGGGTGTGCTTGGCCGGACGGGACGCCTTGCCGGGAAAGGCCGGCGAGGTGGTCGGGATGTCCCGTCCCCGCAGCGCTTCGAGCAGCGCCTTGAGGGCCGCCGCTTCGTCCAGGTCGTGCAACTCCTGGCGGATCCGTGGCCGGAGGATCGCGGGCAACTGGCCCGGCTCCAAGGGCTCGACGACCAGCGGGACGAAGCGGTCCCGGCCGGCCACGGCGGCGGTCCACTCCTCCTCGGTGTACCGGCCCGGGGCGAAGTACTGGGGGGAGAACAGGGCGACGACCGCGGACGCCCGCTCCAGCGCTTCGGTCATCTTCTTCACGAAGTCCTCGCCGGAACGCCAGTGCCAGAGGTCGAGTTCGACCCCGTACCCGGCCTGCTGGAGGTGCCAGGCCACCCATTCCGCCCACTGGCCGTCGTGTCCGGCATGGCTGACGAAGATCAGCTCGGATGTGTCGGTCATGCCTGTCTCCCACCCCAGCGGCCCCAACGGCCCCCGTACCGCGCCTTCTTGTATACCCCGGGGAGTGCGGGCTCGGCACGGAGTCGGCGTCAGGCGGTACGGACCTCCGGTTCCGTACCGACGGGGGTGACGTCGGCAACCGCCGCCCCCTCCGCCGGCAGCCGCCGCATCAGCGTCCCGAACCCCACCGCGGCGACCGTCCCGACGACCGCGCACAGCCCCCACAGCCACTCCGCGCCGAAGCGGTCGATGACGACGCCGGACATCAGGGGGGCGATGAGGGCGGCGACGGCCCAGGACAGGGTGTACATGCCCTGGTAGCGCCCACGGCCGTTGACCGGAGACAAACGGACGACCAGCCCCGTCTGCGTCGGCGCGTTGATCATCTCGCCCAGCGTCCACACGCACACCGTGAGGGCGAAGACGCCGAGCGACCCGGCGAAGGCGGTGAGGCCGAAGCCGTATCCGGCGAGCAGCGACGAGACGACCAGCAGCCGCTTGGCGTCCCGGTGTTCGATGAACCGGGTGACGGGGATCTGCAGCACGACGATCAGCACGCCGTTGACGGCGATCGCCATCCCGTATTCGGCGGGCGTGAAACCGGCCTCGCCCATGGCCACCGGGAGGCCGACCGCCCCCTGCTGGAAGATCAGTGCGACGAGGAAGGACAGCCCGACGACGCTCATGAAGCGCCCGTCGCGCAGCACGGTGCCGAGGCCGACGTCGACGGTCGACCCGGCCTCGGCCTCGGTCTTCTGCACGGTGGGCCGCGACTCCGGAAGCTTCAGGAACACCACGACCGCGCAGACGGCCGTCATCCCCGCCTCGATGAGGAAGCCCGCCTGATAACTGACCTCCGCGATGAACCCGGCCGCCATGGAGGAGATGGCGAACCCGAGGTTGATGGCCCAGTAGTTGAGCGAGAAGGCCCGCACCCGGTCCTCGGGCCGCACGATGTCCGCCATCATCGCCTGCACGGCCGGCCGCGAGGCGTTGGAGGCCATCCCGACGAGGAAGGCGACACCGGCGATGGCGACCGGGTGGTGCACGAACCCGAGCAGCGCGACGGAGACCGCGGTCGACGCCTGGGCGACGAGCAGGGTGGGCCGCCGCCCGATCCGGTCCGCCATCACCCCGCCGACGAGCGAGGAGACGACCCCGCCCAGGCCGTGCAGGGAAGCGACGAGCCCGGCGTAGGAGGCGGAGTACCCACGGTCGAGCGTGAGATAGAGGGCCATGAACGTGGCCACGAACGCACCGAGCCTGTTGACGAGCGTGCTGGTCCACAGCCACCAGAACTCGCGGGGGAGGCCGGAGACGGTCTCGCGGGTGGCACGTCTCAGGGCGGCGACGGACATGGCGGATCCCCCACGGATGCAACGGATGTAAGCGGCTCAGGCGGCAAGCACACATTACGATCCCGCTGTCGTCGCAGGCCACTCAATTAACAGATCCCGTCAACCGTCCGTCTGCCGAGCGGACGCACGAGGCGGCGAGCCCTTGGATTACGCTCATACGCATGGCCGACGCACCGTACAAGCTGATCCTCCTCCGCCACGGCGAGAGCGAATGGAACGCGAAGAACCTGTTCACCGGCTGGGTGGACGTCAACCTCAACGAGAAGGGCGAGAAGGAGGCAGTCCGCGGCGGTGAGCTGCTCAAGGACGCCGGCCTGCTGCCCGACGTGGTCCACACGTCACTCCAGAAGCGCGCGATCCGCACCGCCCAGCTCGCCCTGGAGTCCGCGGACCGCCTCTGGATCCCCGTCCACCGCTCCTGGCGCCTGAACGAGCGCCACTACGGCGCCCTCCAGGGCAAGGACAAGGCCCAGACCCTCGCCGAGTTCGGCGAGGAGCAGTTCATGCTGTGGCGCCGCTCCTACGACACGCCTCCGCCGCCGCTGGACCGCGACGCCGAGTACTCGCAGTTCGACGACCCGCGCTACGCGACCCTCCCGCCGGAGCTGCGCCCCCAGACGGAATGCCTCAAGGACGTCGTCGTCCGCATGCTCCCCTACTGGTTCGACGGCATCGTCCCCGACCTCCTGACCGGCCGCACGGTCCTGGTCGCCGCCCACGGCAACAGCCTCCGTGCCCTCGTCAAGCACCTCGACGGCATCTCCGACGCCGACATCGCGGGCCTGAACATCCCGACGGGCATCCCGCTGTCGTACGAACTCGACGCGGACTTCAAGCCGCTGAAGTCCGGCGGCACGTACCTCGACCCCGACGCGGCCGCGGCGGCGATCGAGGCGGTCAAGAACCAGGGCAAGAAGAAGTAGGCCCACGCGACAAGCCCCTTGCCCGCGGTTTCCCCGCCGGCAGGGGGCTTTTCGGTTCCCTGCTCAGTTCCCTGCGTTCCTCGGCCGCCGCTCCCAAGCCCTCACGGGCTGCCGGCTCCGTAACGCCCTCCGCGAGCCGGCTCACCACGTCCAGGATTTACCGCCCCGGCCCGACGACCGCCGCAGACCAGGGCGGATGAGGACGATGACGGAACGTCAGATCGACAGCGGTACCTGATGGACCTCGTCCGCCCTGTGCCCCGCCCGCTCGTGGACGCGCTGGACCGCGTCCGCCGAGGGTGCCTCGGAGAGGCAGTAGATGGTGCCGGACTCCGGGTCCGCCCAGGCCCGCTCGAAGTGCACGCCCTCGTCCTTCTCGATGGCGAGGTCGGCGTCGTGTGCCTCCCTCAGCTGCTCCGGCGTGATGCCCTCGAAGCCGTGGTGGACGTCCATGAACTGCGTCATGGCCTCGCACCTCCTTGTTCTTCCGGGTTCCCGAGTGCGCGAGTGGTTCGCCTGCTCTCCTATCAGGGTGCGCCTGTACGGCAGCCCGGGCGACTCAAGGAGAAAGGGCCCCGGCATCCATGCCGAAGCCCTTCACCGTCGTACGGAACTCTCCGCGCCCTACGCCGTCAACCGGTCACCCGCACTGGCACGGATTCCCCGACTGGCACCCGCACCCGCACCCCGACCCGCAGCCGCACGCGGCTATCAAGGTCAGGTTCCTGATCTCGGCGGGCTGTTCGGTCGGGCGTTCCTGTGTGGGGTCGGGTGGTGTACCGGGCGTGTTGGGGGAGTCGGCCATGGTCCCTCCTCAAGGCTGGTAACTGTGCCCATTGGACGCCCGTTCGGCCGGGCGCATCAACGGCGCACAGAGGCTCCCAAGCGCCCCGAACAGGCGCCCGCACGCCCACAGGGTCAGACCGGACACCCCCGGAGGGGCAGACCGGCCCCCGGAGGGTCAGACCGGACCCCCGGCGCGGCAGCCCCTGCACACCCGCAGGGTCAGCCCCTGCACACCCGCAGGGTCAGCCCCCGCACCCCCGCAGGGTCAGCCCTCGCACCCCCGGAGGGCTCAGGCCCCTTCCACCCCCGTCACCGGCTGGATCTCCTGCTGAAGATCGTCCGCATGCTCACCCGTCACCAGGTACACCACGCGCTTGGCGACCGCGACCGCGTGGTCGGCGTACCGCTCGTAGTAGCGGCCGAGCAGGGTGACGTCCACGGCCGTCTCGATGCCGTGCTTCCAGCGGTCGTCCATCAGGTGCTGGAAGAGGGTGCGGTGGAGGAGGTCCATCGCGTCGTCGTCCTGCTCCAGCTGGAGGGCGAGGTCGACGTCCTTGGTGACGATCACCTCGGCGGCCTTCGCCATCAGCCGCTGCGCGAGCTGGCCCATCTCCAGGATGGTCGCGTGCAGGTCGTGCGGGATGGCCCGGTTCGGGAAGCGCAGCCGGGCGAGCTTCGCCACGTGCTGGGCCAGGTCGCCCGAGCGCTCCAGGTCGGCCGACATCCTGAGCGACGTGACGACGATCCGCAGGTCCGTCGCCACCGGCTGCTGGCGGGCCAGCAGTGCTATCGCCCGGGCCTCCAGCTCGTGCTGGAGGTCGTCGACCTTCTGGTCGCCCTCGATGACGCTCTCGGCCAGCTTCAGGTCGGAGTCGAGGATCGCCGTCGTGGCGCGCCCGATCGCCGACCCGACCAGCCGGGCCATCTCCACCAGACCGTCGCCGATCGAATCAAGTT
The DNA here is from genome assembly GCF_059026085.1 of Streptomyces sp. a15. Classification (NCBI taxonomy): domain Bacteria; kingdom Bacillati; phylum Actinomycetota; class Actinomycetes; order Kitasatosporales; family Streptomycetaceae; genus Streptomyces; species Streptomyces sp. A15. The sequence goes on from NZ_JBWLKM010000012.1 coordinate 24,157, forward strand.
CCTCGTGGTACGCGTCCCGCATCAGGGATTCCCTCTCGTACGTGATCTTCGGGGGTCACCGGGGGCCTGGGCCCGGCGCGCCTGTCGCGTGCAGAACCGGTGCTTCGTACCCCACGCTCCCACGTTCCGCCCTGTACGCGTCGGTTTCCGTCACCCCAAATGAACCATCACTGGCTCCAAGGTGAACTCTGGGCGACGAGTGTTCGAGCTCGCACTCGGACGGCTGTGGCCGGAGCCCTTGACATGCCTAACCTGGGTGCATGGACGTGAACGCGGCGGTCGCCGCAGCAGCAGCGATCGCCGGTGTACTCACCGGCGTCATCGCCATGCTGGCGTTCCGCTGGAGCGAGCGGGAACAGAAACGCCCCACTCGCACCTCGCTGCACACGGACCCGGTGCTTCCGCCGGGTGTGGACACTGTCCTGTCCGTGCTCCGGTCCTCGGCCGTCGTACTGGACGAGGCGGACGCCGTGGTCAAGGCCAGCTCCGCCGCGTACGCCCTCGGGCTGGTCCGCGGCGGCAAGCTCTCCGTGGATCCGATGCTCCGGATGGCCCGTGACACCCGACGCGACGGGGAGATACGCCAGGTGGAGCTGGACCTCCCCAGACGCGGCACCGGCCGCGGCGAGGCCCTCGCGGTCTCCGCACGCGTCGCACCCCTCGGCTCCCGCCTGGTGCTGCTCCTCGTGGAGGACCTCACCGAGGCCCGGCGCATAGAGGCGGTGCGGCGCGACTTCGTCGCGAACGTCAGCCATGAGCTGAAGACCCCGGTCGGCGCCCTCTCCCTCCTGTCCGAGGCCGTCATGGACGCCTCGGACGACCCGGAGGCGGTGGAACGCTTCGCCGGCCGCATGCAGATCGAGGCGACCCGACTGACCAACCTGGTCCAGGAACTCATCGACCTCTCCCGCGTACAGAACGACGATCCGCTCGAGGACGCCGAACCGGTCCGCGTCGACGAACTCGTCGCCGAGGCCGTCGACCGCTGCCGGCACCAGGCCGGCACCAAGCAGATCACCATGGCCGCCGGCGGGACGGCCGACCTGCACGTCTACGGCAACCGCGGCCAGCTCGCCGCCGCCCTCGGCAACCTCGTCGAGAACGCCGTCAACTACTCGCCCGCCCGCACCCGTGTCGGCATAGCCGCCCGCCGGGTGACCGCGCCGGGCGGTGACATGATCGAGGTCGCCGTCACCGACCAGGGGATCGGGATCTCCGACAAGGACAAGGAGCGCATCTTCGAGCGCTTCTACCGCGTCGACCCGGCCCGCTCCCGTGCCACCGGCGGCACGGGCCTCGGCCTCGCCATCGTCAAGCACGTGGCCGCCTCGCACGGCGGGGAGGTCACCGTATGGAGCTCCGAGGGACAGGGTTCCACCTTCACCCTCCGACTGCCGGAGGCGGGCTCGGCCCGCGACCGCGCGCACCAGCACCCGGATCTCGACGGTCTCGATGACGGGCCCGGCGACTCCGACCCCCAGCCATCTTCTTACGATCCGCTCCCCTCCCCGGAGGTCCTTCCGTGACCCGAGTGCTCGTCGTCGAGGACGAGGAGTCCTTCTCCGACGCCCTGTCGTACATGCTCCGCAAGGAAGGCTTCGAGGTCGCCGTCGCGACCACCGGGCCCGACGGACTCGACGAGTTCGAGCGCAACGGCGCCGACCTCGTCCTCCTGGACCTGATGCTGCCCGGCCTGCCGGGCACCGAGGTGTGCCGCCAGCTGCGCAACCGTTCCAACGTCCCCGTCATCATGGTGACCGCCAAGGACAGCGAGATCGACAAGGTCGTCGGCCTGGAAATAGGAGCCGACGACTACGTGACCAAGCCGTTCTCCTCCAGAGAGCTGGTCGCCCGTATCCGCGCGGTCCTGCGCCGCCGAGGCGAGCCGGAGGAGGTCACCCCGGCCGCCCTGGAGGCGGGCCCGGTCCGTATGGACGTGGACCGCCACGTCGTGACGGTCTCCGGCTCCAAGGTCGACCTGCCCCTCAAGGAGTTCGACCTCCTGGAGATGCTCCTGCGCAACGCGGGCCGCGTCCTGACCCGTATGCAGCTCATCGACCGGGTCTGGGGCGCCGACTACGTCGGCGACACCAAGACCCTCGACGTCCACGTCAAGCGCCTGCGCGCCAAGATCGAGCCCGACCCGGGCGCGCCGCGCTACCTGGTGACGGTCCGGGGGCTCGGCTACAAGTTTGAGCCGTAAACCGACCCGCACAGCTGATGCGGAAGGGCGGGACCTCTGGTGAGGTCCCGCCCTTTCCGTCGTACGGCGATCTCGTACGGCGATCTCGTACGGCGATCTCGTACGGCTGCTCAGTGGCCGGCGGCCGCGGTGTCCGTCGACTCGGGCGAGGACTCCGTGTCGCCGGCCGGGGTGCCCGTCGCGGTCTCGGTGGGGGAGCCCGTGGTACCGGCGCCCGGCTCCTCGCTGGTCGTCGCGGTGGGGCTCGCCGTGCCGCCCGGCGTCGCCGGGATCTCGGTCGGGCCCCACGTGGAGAAGTAGCTCTTGGACGGGACGACGAAGGCGCGCAGGTTCACGTCACCGGTCTTGCTGAAGGTGAAGGTGACCTTCTGCGCGTTGCCGTCCTGGACGGACTCGCCGACCTCGTTCAGTACGGCGGAGGCGTTGCCCTTGCCGCCGAGGATGATGGAGCCGCCGGCCGGGACGGTCACCTTGCCCTTGCCCTTGGCGGGCGCGAGCTCGGCGGCACCGGCACCGGCGACGGTCACCGAGTCCAGCGTCTGGGCGGTGCCGCCGGCGTTGAAGAGGGTGGCGGAGACGACGGCCGGGCCCTCGGACTCGGCGTCCGGCTGGGTGATGATCACGACGTTCTGGAGCTTGATGTCACCGACGGTCGTGGCCGCGTTGTCCGGCTTGACCCCGAGGGTCTGAGCGTTGTTGCCGGCGCTGCACGCGGCGAGCGAGGCGATCGAGAACGCGATGGCGGCGGCGGCGAGGGCACCGCGTCGAAGGCTGCTGCTCACGGCGGCGGTAACTCCTTGACTCGAGCGAGGCGGCCGGTAAAGCCGCGCTAAGTGTCTGTCAGCGGCCTCAGGTTACCGAGCCGTTCCCGTGCCGCCGCACCCGACCCTCCCCTCGCGGCATCCTCTTCGTAGTCGCAGCGGCCACAAGTGACCCTTGAGTCACATTGGCCTGGCGCTCGTCCGCCATTCACATAAGTACCGCGGACCGTGCCCAGGGGATTTTCCGTGAAGGAATCCTTGAACCCCTGAATTGATCACCATCCGGCTGGTCGGGCGCCCCTGTGATCAATTCCGGATTCGTCTCGCACCCGCCTCCACGCACCGAACGGAGTAGCGGAAGTCGCACGCTTGGAAGCGGACATACCGGGATGTTCGGCCGTCTGGAGGGGTCTCCGGACGTGTGTAACGTACGGGTTTCACCTCCCCCGGACAGCCGCTCCGACCTGCGAATACATTCTTCCGCTCGACCCGCGCAGCACGTTCCTGTCGCTGTTGTCAAGCCCCGAGATATGCCCTGACCTGCGAAAACGCCATTCAGAACCCGCCGTTTCCGTGTTACTCTGGATAGCCACGGAAGGGGTACCTGTCACATGACGTTCAAGGTTGGCGACACCGTGGTCTATCCCCATCACGGGGCCGCGCTGATCGAGGCCATCGAAACTCGCCAGATCAAAGGCGTGGACAAGACCTACTTGGTGCTGAAGGTCGCCCAGGGTGATCTGACGGTACGTGTGCCAGCGGACAATGCGGAGTTCGTCGGCGTGCGTGATGTGGTCGGTCAGGACGGACTGGACCGGGTCTTCGAGGTGCTGCGCGCACCGTACGCCGAGGAGCCCACGAACTGGTCGCGTCGCTACAAGGCAAACCTGGAGAAGCTCGCCTCCGGCGATGTCATCAAGGTCGCGGAAGTCGTGCGTGACCTGTGGCGTCGTGAGCGCGAGCGTGGACTCTCCGCCGGTGAGAAGCGCATGCTCGCCAAGGCCCGCCAGATCCTGGTGAGCGAGCTCGCGCTCGCGGAGAACACGAACGAGGACAAGGCCGAGGCTCTGCTCGACGAGGTCCTCGCGTCCTGACGCCGGCGCAAGCCAGCCTCAGCACATTTGAAATGCCGCGGTGCCCGATGACGTATTTCTCGTCGCCGGGCGCTGCGGCATGTTCGCATTCTGGCGCCGTACGCGTGTTCATCTCGGGGAAGCCCCGATACTTGGTGTGCCGGGTCCGGGTAACGGGCTCGACCAGGGTCACGGAAGGGTTCCGGTCAAGCTGTCGTACCAGGCACGCTGAGGCCATACCCACGTAGGCCGAGCACACAAACCTGACAGGAACCGATGTCTGACGTTTCGCCTCCTTCGCCCACGCCTGCGCGCACGGCTGCGGTGATCCCGGCCGCCGGACGGGGCGTACGCCTCGGTCCGGGCGCCCCCAAGGCGCTCCGCGCGCTGAACGGCACTCCCATGCTGATTCACGCGCTCCGCGCACTGGCCGCGTCCCGAGCCGTCTCCCTCGTGGTCGTCGTCGCCCCGCCCGACGGCGCCGCCGAGGTCAAGTCCCTGCTCGACGCGCACGCGCTGCCCGAGCGCACCGACTTCCTCGTCGTGCCCGGCGGGGAGAGCCGCCAGGAGTCCGTGAAGCTCGGTCTGGACGCCCTGCCGCCGGAGTACGACATCGTGCTGGTGCACGACGCCGCCCGCCCCCTCGTCCCGGTCGACACGGTGGACGCCGTCATCGAGGCCGTACGAGAAGGAGCCGTGGCCGTCGTCCCGGCGCTGCCCCTCGCGGACACCGTCAAGGAGGTGGAGCCGGCCACGACCCCGGGCGACCCGGAGCCGGTCGTGGCCACCCCGCAGCGGGCCCGCCTGCGTGCTGTGCAGACCCCGCAGGGCTTCGACCGCGCCACCCTGGTCCGCGCCCACGAGACGGTCACCGAGAACGTCACCGACGACGCGAGCATGGTCGAGCAGCTCGGCGAGACGGTCGTGACCGTCCCCGGCCACGAGGAGGCCTTCAAGGTCACCCGCCCGCTGGACCTCGTCCTTGCGGAGGCGGTCCTGGCCCGCAGGAGGCTCAACGATGGCTTCTGAGGCACCCCTGCTCCCCCAGGTCGGCATCGGCACCGACATCCACGCCTTCGAAGAGGGCCGCGAACTGTGGTGCGCCGGCCTCAAGTGGGAGGACGAGGGCCCGGGCCTCGCCGGCCACTCCGACGCCGACGTCGTCGCCCACGCCGCCTGCAACGCGCTCTTCTCGGCGGCCGGGCTGGGGGACCTCGGGCAGCACTTCGGCACCGGGCGGCCCGAGTGGTCCGGCGCCTCCGGGGTGACGCTGCTGACCGAGGCCGCCCGGATCGTCCGCCAGGCCGGCTTCACCATCGGCAACATCGCCGTACAGGTCGTCGGCCCCCGCCCGAAGATCGGCAAGCGCCGCGACGAGGCCCAGAAGCTCCTGTCGGAGGCGGCCGGCGCCCCGGTGTCGGTGTCCGGCGCGACCACCGACGGCCTCGGCTTCCCCGGCCGGGGGGAGGGGCTGATGGCGGTGGCGACGGCCTTGGTGGTGCGAACCGGCTGACGAACCGGCCGACGAGGCCGTCCGACGTCACGAATGTGTGGCCTTGGGGGGAACGGGCGCGAGGCACTGCCGTGCGCCTACTACCCTGGACGCGTGACCATTCGCCTGTACGACACCAGCGCCCGGCAGATCCGTGACTTCGCCCCGCTCCAGCCGGGTTGTGTCTCGATCTACCTGTGTGGCGCCACCGTGCAGGCCGCACCGCACATCGGGCACATCCGCTCGGGCCTGAACTTCGACATCATGCGCCGCTGGTTCGCGTACCGCGGCTATGAGGTCACGTTCATCCGCAACGTCACCGACATCGACGACAAGATCATCGCCAAGTCGGCCGACCAGGGCCGCCCCTGGTGGTCGATCGGCTACGAGAACGAGCGCGCCTTCGACGACGGCTACACCGCGCTCGGCTGCCTGCCCCCGACCTACGAACCGCGCGCCACCGGCCATGTCACCGAGATGGTCGAGATGATGCGCGGGCTCATCGAGCGGGGCCACGCCTACGAGGCCGACGGCAACGTCTACTTCGACGTGAAGTCCTTCCCGGACTACCTGCGCCTGTCCAACCAGGAGCTCGACAACCTGCTCCAGCCCTCCGGCGAGGGCGAGACCGGCAAGCGGGACCCCCGCGACTTCGCCATGTGGAAGGCGGCCAAGCCCGGCGAGCCCAGCTGGGAGACCCCGTGGGGCCGCGGCCGCCCCGGCTGGCACCTGGAGTGCTCGGCGATGGCCCACAAGTACCTCGGCTCCGCCTTCGACATCCACGGCGGCGGCCTGGACCTGATCTTCCCGCACCACGAGAACGAGATCGCCCAGGCCAAGGCCTACGGCGACGAGTTCGCCCGGTACTGGCTGCACAACGCCTGGGTCACCATGAGCGGCGAGAAGATGTCCAAGTCGCTCGGCAACTCGGTGCTGGTCTCCGAGATGGTCCAGCGCTGGCGCCCGATCGTCCTGCGCTACTACCTCGGCACCCCGCACTACCGCTCGATGATCGAGTACAGCGAGGAGGCCCTGCGCGAGGCCGAGTCCGCGTTCGCGCGGATCGAGGGCTTCGTACAGCGCGTCATGGAGAAGGCCGGGGGAGTCGTCGAGCCCTCCGCCGAGGTCCCGCCCGCCTTCGCCGAGGCGATGGACGACGACCTGGGCGTCCCGCAGGCCCTCGCCGTCGTGCACACCACCGTCCGGCAGGGCAACTCCGCGCTGGCCGCCGACGACAAGGAAGCCGCCGTGGCCCGCCTCGCCGAGGTCCGCGCCATGCTCGGCGTCCTCGGCCTCGACCCGCTCGACCCGCACTGGGCCGGCGACGACGACCGCGGCGAGGACCTCCACGGGGTCGTCGACAGCCTCGTACGACTGGTCCTCGACCAGCGCGAGGCCGCCCGCGCCCGCAAGGACTGGACCACCGCGGACGCCATCCGCGACCAGCTCAACCAGTCCGGACTCGTCATCGAGGACTGCCCCGAGGGGCCGCGCTGGGACCTCGGCCCCCGCTGACCCTTTCTTGATCGATTGTGCCGCCCGGCCATCCGGGCGGCACACTGCATATACGTACACACGCACGCACCCGCACGCTTCGGCGTCGCAGAGAACAGACAGGTAGGTCATGGCAGCCAACAACCGCCGCATGTCCGGCAAGAAGGGCGCGCAGGTCGGCAGTGGCGGCCAGCGACGCAGGGGCCTCGAAGGCAAGGGCCCGACCCCGCCCGCCGAGATGCGCAAGGGACACAAGAAGAACCGTGTCGCGGGCGCCAAGGCGAAGCAGGCGGTACGCCGTCCCACGGCCCGCGGCCGCGGCGGCAAGGGCACCTCGGAGATGGTCGTCGGCCGCAACCCCGTCTTCGAGGCACTGCGCGACGGCGTGCCCGCGACGACCCTCTACGTCCAGCAGTTCATCGACAACGACGAGCGGGTCCGCGAGGCACTCCAGCTCGCCGCGGAGCGCGGCGGCATCCACCTGATGGAGGCCCCCCGCCCCGAGCTCGACCGCATGACCAACGGCCTGAACCACCAGGGCCTCGTCCTCCAGGTCCCGCCCTACGAGTACGCGCACCCCGAGGACCTCGCGGCCGCCGCCTACGACAACGGCGAGGACCCCCTCATCGTCGCCCTCGACGGCGTCACCGACCCGCGCAACCTCGGCGCCGTCGTCCGGTCCGTCTCCGCCTTCGGCGGCCACGGCGTCGTCGTCCCCGAGCGGCGCGCGGCCGGCATGACCGCCGGCGCCTGGAAGTCGTCCGCCGGTACGGCCGCCCGTACGCCCGTCGCCCGCGCCACCAACCTGACTCGCGCCCTGGAGGCGTACAAGAAGGCCGGCATCACCGTCGTCGGCCTCGCCGCCGAAGGCGAGTCGGAACTCGGTGACCTGGAAGCCCTGTCGGGGCCTGTCGTCATCGTCGTCGGCAGCGAGGGCAAGGGACTGTCCCGACTGGTCGGCGAGACCTGCGACCACCGGGTGCGGATCCCGATGCCGGGCGGCGCCGAGTCGCTCAACGCCGGTGTCGCGGCGGGCATCGTGCTCTACGAGACGGCACGCCGCCGCGCCTGAGCGATTGTTCGACCGAGTCACCCACATGGGGTGTTCCTGGCGTCGAGGACAACCTTGACGGGGTCCGGACAGATCCGCCCAGTCAAAGCAGTGTCCTAAGCACACGTCACTCGGTTAGATGAGTGTGGACACCAGAACACCCCGCACACCCACGGGGGACGGCCCGTCGGGCTTCGACGACGCTCCCGCGCTGAGCATGGTGAAGGTGCCGAGCGATCCGGCGCAGATCATCGTCAATCATGTGAGCTTTCGCGTGCAGTTGGGCGCGTCGACGCGGCGCACCCAATCCTCGCGGATCGCACGGCACTTGAGCGCCGCCGAGGACACCGCCCGGATGCCCGTCGTCGGCGCCGCGGCCGGCAGACCCGGCGCGAACGCGGGCGCCCGCCGCCGGCCCGTCGTCTGGAGCGGCAAGTCCGACCCCGACGACACCGGCGCCCACCGCCTCCTCCAGGCCGTACGGGGCGGCAGCGTCCGCCACGGCGACGAACCGGCCCCCTCCGCCGACGCCGGAGCCACCCAGGTCATCCCCCGCGTGGACGTCAACGGCGGCTACAGCGACGGCCGTTACGCCGACGACGGCTACGACGACCTCACCCAGACCGTCGAAACCCCGATCGTCGGCGCCCAACGCACCCACGACGGCGACGGCACCCGACTCCTGCCGAACATGCGCACCGTGGGCAGCGTCGACGACGAACCCGCCTACACCGGCGAGCAGTTCGACGACTACGACGACAGCGGCAGCGGCAGCGGCACCGACCACACCCGCTCCGCCAAGCGCCACGGCGACGACCCCGCCCGGCACGCCTACTACCCGGGCCGCCGCATTCACCTCGGCGTCGTCCTGCTCCCCCTCCGCATCTTCCTCGGCTTCATCTCCATCTACGCCGGCATGGGCAAGCTCTGCGACCCCGTCTACTTCGACGGCGGCGAACGCGGCTCCATGGTCAAGTGGCTCAACACCCTGCACCCCTGGGAAGTCGCCGAGCCGCTCAGGCAGTTCGCCCTCCAGCACCCCGTCGGCGCAGGCCTCGTCATCGCCTTCCTCCAGGTCATCGTGGGCGTCATCACGGTCCTGGGTTGCTGGCAGCGCGTCGGCGCGATCGTCGGCGCCGGCCTGTCCGCCGCGCTCCTCGTCACCGTCAGCTGGAAGAGCGTCCCCGCCTACGACACCCCCGACATCATCTACCTCGCCGCCTGGTCACCGCTGATCATCGCCGGCGCCCCCGTCTACTCCATCGACGGCCGCCTCGCCGGCAGCGCCTGGCGCCGCCTCGGCCCCCGCGCCGACCTCTGGGAGCTGCGCCGCTACGTCCTGCGCCGCGGCGCCCTCATCACCGCCATCGTCACCGGCCTCACCCTGCTCACCGGCTCACTGCTCGGCGGAGCGGTTCGCGACGCCGACCGCGTCGTCGTCCCCGGCCCCGGCGAGGCCCCCCGCAACGAACTGCCCGGCTCCCCGCTCCCGCAGGACCCCGCCAAGCGGCCGAAGAAGAAGACTCCCTCGGCCTCCAGCACCCCCACCCAGGGCGCCACGGCCAGTCCCACCGCCGGCACCACCGCCACCCCGGGCGCCACCCGCGACACCGGCACCGCCACCGGCGGCTCGCCCAGCCAGACCCAGGGCACCGACGGCCAGGCCCCGCCCCAGCAGTCCTCCCCGGCCCAACAGGCCCCCAGCACCACCTCAGGCCCCACCTCCGGCGGCAGCGCCAGCGGTGGCTCGTCAGGCGGCTCCAGCGGCGGAGGCTCGTCCTCCCAGCCGGGCCTGGTGGGCGGCCTGTTGGGGTAACGGAGCCGGTGGGCGGAATCCTGGGCACGCCTGCCGGCTGAACATCACGGCCCATACGACGAAGGGGCCCGCACTTCAGCAGTGCGGGCCCCTTCGTCGTATGGGGGGAGCGTCCCCCGACAGACGCCTCTAACGCCCCAGCGCCGCCAACTCCTTCGCGGCCTCCGTCAGATCCTTGGCCGTGTCGATGGCACGCCAATACGAACCCTGCGGAATCGGGAAGCCGGCCAACCGCCGCTCACGCGCAAGGTGGGGGAACGTCGTACGCTCATGATCGCCGCGCTCGGGCAGCAGCCCGGCGAACTCCGGCGAGAAGACATACAGGCCCGCATTGATCTCGTACGTCGTCGGCGGGGACTCGATGAAGTCCGTGACGTGCCCGAAGCCGTCCGTCTGCACCGCCCCCCACGGAATACGCGGGCGGGCCAGTGCGATGGTCGCCACCGCGTCGCGCTCGGTGTGGAAGTCCGCCATGTCACGCAGCGAGAAACGGGTCCAGATGTCGCCGTTGGTGGCGTACCAGGCCCGGTCCGGGTGCGGAAGGTGCGCGGCGGCGTACTTCAGACCGCCACCACGCCCCAGCGGCTCCGTCTCGACGACCGTCTTGACGTTCACCGGAAGATCGGCGCTCTCCAGCCACTTCTGCAGGACGTCGGCGAGATGGCCGCAACTGACCACCACGTCCGTCACGCCCTCCTCCGCCAGCCAGACAAGCTGATGGCCGATGATCGGAGTCCCCGTACCGGGGATCTCGACCATCGGCTTGGGCCGGTCGTCCGTGTGGGGACGCAGCCGGGAGCCCTGACCGCCGGCCAGAATGACGGCTTGAACAGGGCGGGACGCGGCGTTCGGATCGCTCATGACCGAACTGTATGTTGCGTCCCGCCCGCGGCCAGGGCCCGCAACTGTTCGTTAATCTGCCGTTACCACCCTCCCCCCCCCCGTTGGACCCTGCTCAGCTGTGCGCCGCCGCCACGCCCGTGGCGAAGGACGTGTCGCAGGCCGGGCGGGCGTAGGACTGCGCCCGCGTGGGCCCGTACACACGGACCGCGGCACGGCCCAGGGCACGCGCGATGGACGCGCAGTGCTTCGCCAGCGACGGACGGCCGTTGACCGCCTCCTGGAGGTGCGTGAGCGCGACGCCCGGGTTCCGCTCCTGGAGTTCGGTCAGGAGCTGGTCGCGCAGCACGTCCTGCGGAGTACGGGCGGCGGGCGCCTTGGCGTCCGACAGTGTGGCGTCCGACGCGGTGAGCACCGCGTTCGCGGGATTCCCCGACCAGTTGACTCGGGTGACCGCGAGGGTCCCGGAGAGCACCAGGACGACGGGCAGGACGAGGGCGAGGGTGCGGCCGATCCGGCGGGCGGGGCCCCGGCCGCGTCGCGTCTGTTGGTTAGTGGAGTGCTTCACGCGTGTGAGGGTAGCGCGGGGTGATGATTTGGCGACATTTAGTCACCGGTTCGGGGGATGAAGTGGTGCCTTTTTTTGGGTAGCGGGTTGACGCACGCTGCTCGAAATGACCGGTCTGCCGGGGTATTTGTCGACAACGAAGAGGGCCCCGCAGCAGGCTGCGGGGCCCTCTTCGTCAACGCGGGTGAATTCGCCCGGGTTGGTCGCTCTTTTCGCCTCAGTCGGTGAGGCGCTCGCCCGTGGAGCTCGAGAACACGTGGATCTCGCCCGGCCGCGGCACGACGTGCAGCGTGGCGCCCTTGTCCGGGACCGCGCGGCCGCTGACGCGGACGACCAGGTCCTTGAGGTCGTCGTCGACCTTGGCGCTGCCGTAGACGTAGCCGTCGGCGCCGAGCTCCTCGACGACGTTCACGGAGACCGCGAGACCGGCCGGAGCGTCCTCGGTGTCCTTCGAGAGGGACGCGGCGGCGGCGCCGTTGTGCTCGACGATGTCGAAGTGCTCGGGACGCACACCGACGGTGACCGTGGTGTCACCCTTGTCGGCGGCGGCCGACAGGGCGTCACGGCTGACCGGGACGACACTGTTGCCGAACTTCACACCGCCGTCGGTGATCGGGACCTCGACGAGGTTCATCGCCGGGGAGCCGATGAAGCCGGCGACGAAGAGGTTCGCGGGCCGGTCGTACATGTTCCTGGGGGAGTCGACCTGCTGGAGCAGACCGTCCTTCAGTACGGCGACCCGGTCGCCCATCGTCATGGCCTCGACCTGGTCGTGGGTGACGTAGACGGTGGTGATGCCGAGACGGCGCTGCAGCGACGCGATCTGCGTACGCGTGGACACACGGAGCTTGGCGTCCAGGTTGGACAGCGGCTCGTCCATGAGGAACACCTGCGGCTCACGCACGATCGCGCGACCCATGGCCACACGCTGACGCTGACCACCGGAGAGCGCCTTCGGCTTGCGGTCCAGGTACTCGGTGAGGTCGAGGATCTTCGCGGCCTCTTCGACCTTCTGCCGGATCTCCGCCTTGTTGACGCCGGCGATCTTGAGCGCGAAGCCCATGTTGTCGGCGACCGACATGTGCGGGTACAGCGCGTAGTTCTGGAACACCATGGCGATGTCCCGGTCCTTCGGCGGCAGGTGCGTGACGTCACGCTCGCCGATGCGGATGGAACCGCCGTTCACGTCCTCGAGCCCCGCGAGCATCCGGAGCGAGGTGGACTTGCCGCAACCCGACGGACCGACCAGGACGAGGAACTCCCCGTCCTCGATGTCGATCTCGAGAGCGTCGACGGCGGGCTTGGTGGAACCCGGGTAGATCCGGGTCGCCTTGTCGAACGAGACAGTGGCCATGGTGAAGGGCCCCCTTCTACCGGCAGGAACGTGCCGGACGATCCGTTGTAGGAAGGTGGTGAGCCGCCCCGGGCGGTGCCGGGGTGGTGTAGTCCACGCAGGTGAACTGGGTCAGGACGGTACCTGGCGTTCACGTGTTCTGTCAGTACCTGGGGGAGTGTGAACTTCGCCGAAATTTTCGAGAGGGGCACCCTGTGGCCTGGGTACACTGCACGGGCACGTAAACGCGTGACCCGCGTGCAGGCCTCCTTAGCTCAGTTGGCCAGAGCAACGCACTTGTAATGCGTAGGTCGTCGGTTCGAATCCGACAGGGGGCTCCCGACTAAGAAAAGCCCAGGTCAGACCATGTCTGTCCTGGGCTTCTTCATGCTGGCGACCCCAGCGTCCGCAGCGCCCCGTCCGTCAGCCGGTACACCGTCCACTCGTCCTGGGGTCGGGCGCCCAGTGCCTCGTAGAACGCGATCGACGGTGCGTTCCAGTTCAGGACGGACCACTCCAGGCGCTCGTAGCCGCGTTCCACGCAGATCCGCGCCAGCTCGGTGAGCAGGGCCTTGCCGTGGCCGCCGCCTCGGGCGGTGGGGCGGACGTAGAGGTCTTCCAGGTAGATGCCGTGGACGCCGCGCCAGGTGGAGAAGTTCAGGAACCACAGGGCGAAGCCGACCGGCTCGGCCGTCGTGTCGTCGCAGGCGATGTGGGCGTAGGCGGCCGGGCGTTCGCCGAAGAGGGCCTCGTGGAGTTGTTCCGGGGTCGCCTTGGCCTCGTGCGGTGCCTTTTCGTACTCGGCGAGCTCGCGGACGAAGGTGTGGATGGCGGGGATGTCGGCGGGGGTCGCGGCGCGGATCATGGGGGGAGGCTAGCCCGGGTGGTTTCTCAGGCGCCTGGCGATTTCCAGTTGCTGGGGGTCCGGTGGGCGGCCGTCCTCGACGTCCCAGAGGGTGTTCTGGAGGAGTCGGCCGAGGGTCCAGGCACGCGCGCGTGCCCGGTCGAGGGTGAGTACGTCGGTCATGGCGTCGAAGCGCCAGCGGATCTCGTCGGCGTCGAAGCGGTTGGCGAGGGCGGGCCAGAGTTCGAAGCCGGGGTCGCCGGCGAGGGGTTTGGGGTCGATGGCGAGCCAGGGGGCGCGGTCTGCGGCGAGGACGTTCTCGTCGTGGAGGTCCCAGTGGAGGAGGCGGTCGCCGGGGTCGTCGGCCACTTCGCGTACGGCGGCCGCGCAGTCGGTGACCAGGCGGCGGGTTTCCGGGTCCGGGATGTGGTTCAGGGCTCGGGGGGCCTGGTCGAGCATGGCCTGGGCGATGTCGCCGAGGCGGCGCATGCCCGGCGGGGCCGGTACGGAGGTGAGGTGGGCCAGGAGGCGGGCGATGACCAGGACGGCCTCGCGGGTGTCGTCCAGGTGGGACAGCATGCGGGTGGGGTCGAGGCGTTCGAGGAGCATGGTGCCGGTCGTCTCGTCGTGGTCGAGGAGCCGTACGGCCCGGTCGCCGTCCCAGACGCGCAGGGCGACCGGTTCGCCCTCGCTCTCCTCGTCGAGGAGCTGGAGTTTCAGTACGGCCCGGGTGTCGTCCGCGCGGACGACCGGCACGACCAGGGCGGCGACCCCGTGCATCGGCCGTCCGTCGACCGTCAGTTCCCAGCGTTCCAGGAACTCGGCCGTCAGGTCCGGCAGCCCGGCGATGAACGCGCGGCCCGCCTCGCCGTTGAACTCCTCCTGTGACGCGGCCAGTTCGTCCGGGATATCGATCACGCTGCGGACCCTACCGGCCTGCGTGATGCGCCTCATGCGAATTGTTCAGGCCACCGATTCCGGTACCGGCGTGTGTGCCGGGGCGCCGTGCTTGGAGGGTTTGGCCGTGACCATCAGGGCCGCGATCAGGCCGGCCAGCAGCATGATGGCGGCGGCCCACCAGATGGCGACGGTGTAGCCGTGGACGACGGCCTCCTTGGCGGTCTGGGCGCGGCCGCCGGGGGCGGTGAGGTGGGCGGTGAGGTAGGCGGTGCTGCTGGTGGTGGCGATGGTGTTGAGCAGGGCCGTGCCGATGGAGCCGCCCACCTGTTGTGCGGTGTTGAGGGTGGCCGAGGTGACGCCGGAGTCCTGGGGGGCGACGCCCGCGGTGGCGGTGGAGAAGACCGGCGTGAAGGTGAGGCCCATACCGAGGCCCATGAGGATCAGGGCGGGCAGGATCTCGGTGGCGTAGGCGCTGTCCACCGTCATCCGGGTGAGGACCACCATGCCGGCCGAGGCGAGGAGCATGCCGGGGGCCATGAGCGCTCGGGGCGGTACGCGGTTGATGAGGCGGGCCGAGATCTGGGTGGAGCCGATGATGATCGAGGCGGTGAGGGGGAGGAAGGCGAGGCCGGTCTGCACGGGGGTGTAGGCGAGGACGACCTGGAGGTAGTAGGTCATGAAGAGGAACAGGCCGAACATGCCGATGACGGCGAGGCCCATGGTGAGGAAGCAGCCGGCGCGGTTGCGGTCCTTGACGATGTGGAGGGGCAGCAGGGGCGTGCGGGCGCGGGTCTGCCACCACACGAACGTCGTGAGGAGTACGACTCCGGCGGCGAGGAACGTGAGGACGAGGGCGTCGGTCCAGCCCCGGGGTTCCGCCTCGCTGAAGCCGTAGACGATGGCGACGAGGCCGCCGCAGCCGAGCAGGACGCCGGGGACGTCCAGGCGGGAGCCTGGGTGCCGGGGGCGGTCGTGGAGGAGGACGAGGGCGCCGACGACGGCGACGACGGCGACGGGGATGTTGACGTAGAGGCACCAGCGCCAGTTCAGGTACTCGGTGAGCAGGCCGCCGACGATGAAGCCGATCGCGGCGCCGCTGCCGGCGAGGGTGCCGTAGATGCCGAAGGCCTTTCCGCGTTCCTTGGGGTCGGTGAAGGTCGTCGTCAGCAGGGAGAGCGCGGAGGGGGCCAGTACGGCGGCGAAGGCGCCCTGGAGGGCGCGGGCGCCGAAGAGCATGCCGGAGCCGGTGGCGGCGCCGCCGAGTGCGGAGGCGGCGGCGAAGCCCACGAGGCCGATGACGAAGGTGCGTTTGCGGCCGACCAGGTCGGCGATGCGGCCGCCGAGCAGGAGGAGGCCGCCGAAGGCGAGCGTGTAGGCGGTGATGACCCATTGGCGGTTGCCGTCGGTGATGCCGAGGTCGCGCTGTGCGGAAGGGAGCGCGATGTTCACGATGGTCGCGTCGAGGACGACCATCAGCTGTGCGAGGGCGATGACCACCAGGCCCCACCAGCGGCGTGGGCCGGCGTCCGCCTGATCACCTGTCGAGGTGGCGCTCATCCGGCCAGAAGACCATGGATCTCGGCCGGTCGCATCTGCGGAGGTCATGGTTCAAGGACTACCTTTCCGGTGGTCCGGCGGGTCTCCAGGGCCCGGTGTGCGGCGGCGGCCTCGGCGAGCGGGAAGCGTTGTACGGCGGGGGCGAGGCGGCCTTCGGCTGCCTGGGTGAGGGCGCGCAGTTCGAGGGTGCGTACGGGGTTGGGGCCGCCGGTCTTCTGCATCATCACGGGGCCGAGGACCTGCTCTGAGACGCCGTCGACGAGGTAGGGGCTGCCGTCGTGGATGCCTTCTCCGGACCAGCCGAAGACGATGTGCTTGCCGCCGGGGCCGAGGAGGGCGACGGTCTCGCGGGCGATGTCGCCGCCGACGCCGTCGAAGACGACGGTGGCGGTACGTCCGCCGAGGTAGGCGCGGATCTTGTCCGGCCAGGACGGGTCCTTGTAGTCGACGGCGAGGTCGGCGCCGTTCGCCTGGACGAGGGCGGCCTTCTCGGGGCCGCCGGCGAGGCCGATGACGGTGGCGCCGGCGTGCTTGGCGTACTGGACGAGGAGGGTGCCGATGCCGCCGGCGGCGGCCGGGATCACGGCGACCGAGTCGGGGCCGAGCTCGGCGAACTGCAGGATCCCCATCGTCGTACGGCCCGTGCCGATCATCGCGACGGCCTGGGCGTAGTCCAGGTTCGCGGGGATCTCGTGGACGCGTTCGACGTCGGTGACGGCGAGCTCGGCGTAGCCGCCGGGGGCGAATCCGAGGTGGGCGACCACCTGCTTGTCGCGCCACAGCGCGGCGACGCCCTCGCCGAGGGACTCGATGACGCCGGCGACCTCGCGGCCGGGGATGGTGGGCAGGGCGGGCAGCTCGGGGAGGGGGCCCTGCATGCCCTCGCGCAGGGCGGTGTCGAGGAGGTGGACACCGGCCGCCGCCACGGCGATGCGGACCTGGCCGGGGCCCGGCCGGGGGTCGTCGGTCTGCTCGTAGGTGAGGTTGTCGGCCGGGCCGAAGGCGTGCAGGCGGATGGCGTGCATGTGGGGTCCCCCATCGGTTGGTGGCGCTGTGGCTCTGGCGTGCTGTGGCTCTGGCGTGGTTTGGCTCTGTCGTGCGGTGGTGCTGTCGTCAGGGGTCCACTGTTCAACCTCAAGCTTGCTTGAGGTCAAGGGCGTTCCGGCCGAGGGCGAGCGAGACCGCGGTCAGGGCGCTGTTGAAAGAGACCTCGGACAGGACGCCGGGGGCGGCGACCTGGTCGCCGGCGAGGTAGACGCCGTCGCCGCGGTCGACGGCGGGCCGGTCGCGCCAGCTGGTCCCGGGCAGGTCGACGGCGCCGGTACGGCCGTTCGCGACGGCCTCGCGCCGCCAGGTGACGCGCCCGCGCCAGCCCTCGAAGGCGAGGTCGAGGAGCTGCTCGGCGCGGGCGATGCCGTCGGCCTTCGTCTCGTGCGGGGCGATCGGGATCTGGCCCTGGATGAGCTGCTCGCCGGCGGGGGCGAGGGAGCGGTCCTGGGCGGTGAACCGTTCGAGCCAGCCGGGGGAGTCGAGGTCGGAGACGGCGAAGGCGTCGCCGCGCCGGGTGCGTACGGCGAGGTCGATGAGGGCGGTACGGCCGCTGGTCCAGGTCAGCGAGTCGTCGCCGAGGAGGCGGCGGGCGGCGTCGAGTGAGGTGGCGACCACCACCGGGGTGTCGGTGGGCAGGGTGTCGACCCGGGACAGCGTCTCCATCCGGACGCCCAGATTCCAGGCCCGGGCGGCCATCCGGTCGATGACACTGGCCCAGCCGCCGCGCGGGTAGTGGGCCTCGGGCGGGAGCTTGGTGGCGCGGCGCAGGCGTTCCTGCACGAACGCGGCGGACAGGGAGCCGGGGTCGTGGTGGAACAGGGCCACGGCGGAGTAGTGCGCGGCGGCGCGGGCGCCCTCCTCGCCGGCCTGCTCGGTCGCCCAGGTCATGAAGTCGACGTCGACGGGCGCCTGCCGGGCGCCCGGGCGCAGCAGCTTGAGCATCGCGAAGGGCGGGGTGCGGCGCAGGACGCCCTTGTGGCGCAGCCGCAGCCGGGCGGCCTCCAGGGGCGGGATGGGGGCGAGCGGGCCGATGAGGTCGCGCTGCCGGAGCCAGACCCAGTGCGGGCCGCCGTTGTAGAGGGCGTGCGGCCCTTCGTTCGTCTTGTACGGTCCCTCGGCGGTCCGGGCCCGCCCGCCGAGGGTGTGGTGGGCTTCGTACATGGTGACTTTGGCGCCCGCCTCGGCGGCGGTGACGGCGGCGGTGAGTCCGGCGAAGCCGCCGCCGATGACGGTGATGCGGTGCATGGTTCGGGTCTCCCTCGGTCGGGGCGCTGTTCGGTGCTGTCCCGGGTGCTGTCCCGGTGTTGTTCCGGCTGTTCCGGTGCTGTTCCGTTCAGTGAGTACGACTGATGGAGGGACCCGGAATGTGACATCGGGGGAGTCCTCGCAGGTCAGGGCGATTGTCAGTGGCGGGGTGCAGCATGGGGGCATGGCGAGGAGAGCGGTGGGCGGGACCGGTGGGGCCGGCGGGGCGGCCCGGGTGAAGGCGGCGCGGCGGCCGGAGGTGCGGCTGCCGCCGCTGGAGCCGTACGGGGGCGGGGGGTTGGAGCCGGACGGGGACTACGACGGGCTGGAGTTCGCGCAGACGGACTTCGCCGGGCAGGACGGGCGGGGCGCCCGCTTCATGGACTGCGTGCTGACGGGGTGCGCGCTGGACGAGACCCGGCTGCACCACGCGCGCTTCCTGGACTCGGTCCTCACCGGCATCCGGGGTGTGGGCACCGACCTGGCGGAGTCGACCCTGCGTGACGTCGAGCTGGTGGACGCCCGGCTCGGCGGGGCGCAGTTGCACGGGGCCGTCCTGGAGCGCGTCCTGATCCGCGGCGGCAAGATCGACTACCTGAACCTGCGTACGGCCCGCCTCAAGGACGTCGTCTTCCAGGGCTGCGTCCTGGTCGAGCCGGATTTCGGGGGTGCCCGGCTGGAGCGGGTCGAGTTCGTGGACTGCGAGTTGAAGGGGGTCGATCTGAGCGCGGCCACCCTGAAGGACGTCGACCTGCGTGGGGCCGCTTCGCTGGAGATCGCGCGCGGGGTGGACCGGCTGGCGGGGGCGGTGATCAGCCCGGCGCAGCTGTTGGATCTGGCGGCGGTGCTGGCGGCGGAGATGGGGATTCGGGTGGAGGGGTGAGGGGGCGCCCGGGGGCTCGCCCTGAGGTCTCCGGGCCCTGGGGTCTCCGGGCCCTGGGGTCTCGGGGCCCTGGTGTCTCGGGGCCCGGGGGCTCACTCCACCCTGGGAAACCGCGCCTGCAGTGTCCAGATCGCCGGGTTCTCGCCCAGGTCGTCGTGCAGGTCGACGAGGTCGGCGATCAGGTCGTGCAGGAAGTCCCGGGCCTCCTTGCGGAGCTCGGTGTGCGAGAAGCTCAGCGGGGGCTCCTCGGGTGGCATCCAGTCGGCCTCGATGTCCACCCAGCCGAAGCGGCGCTCGAAGAGCATGCGGTCGGTGGACTCGGTGAAGTCGAGTTCCGCGCGCTGGGGGCGGGCGGCTCGGGAGCCCGCCGGGTCGCGGTCGATGTGCTCGACGATGTCGCACAGGGCCCACGCGAAGTCGAGCACCGGAACCCATCCCCAGGCTGTGGACAGCTCCCGGTCCGCCTTGGTGTCGGCGAGGTAGACGTCCCCGCAGAACAGGTCGTGGCGCAGGGCACGGACGTCCGCGCGGCGGTAGTCGGTCTGCGGGGGATCCGGGAAGCGGTTGGAGAGGGCGTAGCCGATGTCGAGCACGTACGTGATGGTGTCACGCGTGTCCTCATAGGATCACCGGCGTGTCCCGATCCGCACGGGTGGTCCCGACCTGCACGTCCCTTCTCCTCGCCCTCGCCCTGACCGCGTGCGGCGGTGGCGGCGGCGAGGCGGTGCACGGCAGCCCCGGCGCCTCCGGCGTGGGCGATCCGTACTTCCCCGAGGCGGGCAACGGCGGATACGACGTCACGCACTACGACCTGGACCTCGCCCACGACCCCGACCCCGACCACCTCACCGGCACGGCGACGATCAGCGCCCGCGCCACCCAGGACCTCTCCGCCTTCGACCTCGACCTCGAGGGGCTCGACGTCGACGGGGTCACGGTGGACGGGCAGGGCGCCCGCTGGAACCGCGCCGGGCAGGAGCTGACCGTACGCCCGCGTGACGGTCTCGACGAGGGCGCGACCTTCCGCGTGACCGTCCGCTACTCCGGCACCCCGGAGACGATCACCGACCCGGACGGCTCCGAGGAGGGCTGGCTGCGCACCGCGGACGGGGCGCTCGCTCTCGGGGAGCCGACGGGGTCGATGGCGTGGTTCCCGGGCAACCATCACCCCTCCGACAAGGCGTCGTACGAGGTCACGGTGAGCGTGCCGGAGGGGCTGCGGGCGGTGTCCAACGGCGAGTTGGTGAGCGAGCGGAGCGCCGGGGGGCGTACGGCGTTCACCTGGCGCACCGCCGAACCCATGGCGAGTCACGTCGTCACGGTCGCCGTCGGTGACTACGACATCCGCCGCTCCACCACCGCCGACGGCCTGCCCGTGTACGTCGCGGTCGACCCGAGCCTGGCCGGGGCGAGCCGGAAGGTGCTGTCCGGGATCCCCGGGATCATCGAGTGGGCCGCGGACACCTTCGGGCCGTATCCCTTCTCCTCCACCGGCGCGATCGTCGATCGCGCCGGCGACGCGGGCTACGCCCTGGAGACCCAGAACCGGCCCGTCTTCCCCGGCGTGCCCGACACCGGGCTCCTCGTCCACGAACTCGCCCACCAGTGGTACGGCAACTCGGTGACGCCGAAGACCTGGCGGGACATGTGGCTCAACGAGGGCTTCGCGACGTACGCGGAGTGGCTGTGGCAGGAGGAGCACGGCGGCGACAGCGCCCAGGAGACCTTCGACGCGCTGTACGAGCACGGCGACCGGACCTACGCGGACCTCTGGTCCTTCCCGCCCGCGAAACCGACGAGCGCCGCGCACCTCTCCGACAGCCCCGTCTACCAGCGCGGCGCGATGGTGCTGCACAAGGTTCGGCAGGCGGTCGGCGACGACGCCTTCCGCGCCCTCCTCCGCGGCTGGGCCGCCGCGCACCGCCACGGGAACGCGGACACGGCCGACTTCACGGCGTACGTGGAGAAGCTGGCGCCCGGCAAGGACTTCGACGGGATCTGGGCGGACTGGCTGTACGGGGACGGCAGGCCGGCGCACGTCTGAAGCCGACCGCCGGCCGGGCGGCGGACTGCCGTATCCTGCCCGGAATTGCCGGATCCCGGCAATCAGACGCGGGCATGACACTGCCGTATTCCGGCCTGCCGGGTGATCGGAGGCGTGTGGCTCAATACTCCCGGAGCGAAGGGGGCAAGGGGGATGGCTGTGCGCACGGGGGAGCGGGCGGGGATGGATCGGTCCGGGAAGGCGTGGCTGCGCGTGGTGGCGTGGGCGCTGCTCGGACTGGTGTTGCTGGGCGGCTCCGCGGCCGCGAGCATCGCGGTTCCCGGGCTGGTCGCCGACGAGAAGGCGTTCCTGGACGCACAGCCGTGCGACAGCGGGGAAGGGGCAGGGGGCGGCACGGCGGACTGCCTGCGCACGATCCGCGGGACGGTTCTCTCCGCCGAGGAAGTCAAGAACGGCAAGGTGACGGTCTTCCGCGTGCGGCTGCGGCCCCCCGTTCAGGCCCCCGCCGATCAGCCGATCGACGTCGACAGGCACAGCGAGTTGTCGGAGCTCGTCAAGCCGGGGGACGAGGTGGAGGTCACCACCTGGCGGTACCACCAGGTCTCCGTCGGTCACGACGGGGTCAGCGAGACGCTCCCCGGGCTGCCCGACGAGAACCCCACCATGTTCGTCGGGCTCTCGCTGGCCGGTGTCTGGCTGGCGGTCCTGGCCTTCATCGCCGCGTTCGGCACCGCCCGGCGGGCCCGCCGCGCCGCCGCCGGCCGCCCCTTCGCACCCCGGGTCCCGTTCGGCCCGTTCAAGTGCGCGGCCGTGGTGGCGGCACCGCTCGTAGTGGCGTTCTTCGCCGGCAGTGTCTGGGACGCCTGGACGGGCGTGGTGATGACGGTGGTCATCTGGGCGCTGACGGCGGTCCCGGCCACGATCCTCGCCCTGCGCTGGGACCGCGATGAGCCGAGCACGTCACCGGCCGCCGTACGGCTCGACGCCTGAAGCAGGGCTGAGTCACGCCTGAGCCACGCCTGAGCCGCGGCTGGGCCGCTCACCGGCCCGTCGAGGCGCGTGTTCCCGGCTGACCCAACTCGTCCAGCAGCCGCGCCAGTTCCGGCGGCCACACCGGCTCCGGGGCCTCGGCGAGTTCCTGCCGGGTCCACCAGCGCCAGGCGAGGATGCCCTCCTCGGCCCGCAGGGTGGTCAGGTCGAGGCCGGTCGGGGGGCGGTGGGGGCCGTGGGTGACGTAGATGTGGTCGTGTTGTCGGACGGGGATGCCCGCGCGGGTGAAGTCGTGCTCCCAGGTGCACAGCAAGGGGCCCGGTTCGAGGTCCGTCCAGCCGGTCTCCTCGGCGAGTTCGCGCAGGGCGCCCTCGCGGAGGCTCTCGCCCGGCTCCAGGCCGCCGCCGGGGAGGGCCCAGTGGAAGCCGAACTCGTCGCTGTCGTAGCGGAAGAGGAAGACCGAGCCGTCGGGGTCCAGTACGGCGATCCGGGCCGCGGGGCGCGGGACGCGCAGCGGCTTGCGCAGGACCGCGCACGGGCGGCCGAGTTCGCGGTCCGCGCGGTGGTCGATCACCTCGTAGCCGAGGGCCGTCCAGAAGGCGAGGCCCTGGGGGTTGGCGTCGAGGACGGCCAGGCGTACGGCGGTGCGGCCCGTGGATCGGAAACGGTCCTCGAGGAGTGCGGCCAACCGGCGCCCGTGTCCCCGGCGTTGGACGTCCGCCGCCACCATCAGCAGGCCGATCCACGGGTCCGGGTCGGCCGGGTCGGGGTGCCGGTCGAGCGTGATCGCGATCCCGACCAGCCGCCCCTCACTGTGGGCCAGCAACACCTCGGTCCCCGGATTCACCGCCTCCTCGGCCAGCGCGGCCGCCACCTGCTCCGGACGGATGTCGTCCGGGTCCGGAAAGTCGCCGCTGAGGGCATGGAAGGCACGGTTGGCGGCGTAGAGCGCGGTGAGTTCGATGAGCAGCGGGCCCGGGAGGTCGTGGTCGGGGCCGAGGGGGAGGGGCGTGAGAATCACGCGGGCAACCTATCGGCCGACCGGGGGTGGGGTGGCGGGAACGCCGGAGGCGGGGGTCGTCATGCGGGAGCCCCGGTGGTACGCCGGACCCCCGCCCACACGCCGGAACCCCCGGCCGTCAATCGGTCGGGGGCTCCGGTGTGACTGCGGTGGGACGTCGGGTCAGACGTTCACGCCGAAGTCCTGGGCGATGCCCACCAGGCCCGAGGCGTAGCCCTGGCCGACGGCGCGGAACTTCCACTCGGCGCCGTTGCGGTACAGCTCGCCGAAGACCATGGCCGTCTCCGTGGCCGCGTCCTCCGACAGGTCGTAGCGGGCGATCTCGGCGCCACCGGCCTCGTTCAGGATGCGGATGTAGGCGTTGCGGACCTGGCCGAAGTTCTGCGAACGGTTCTCGGCGTCGTAGATCGAGACCGGGAAGACGATCTTCTCGATGTCGGCCGGGAGGCCCGCGAGGTTGACCTTGATCGCCTCGTCGTCGCCCGCGCCCTCACCTGTGCGGTTGTCACCGGTGTGGACGATCGTGCTGTCCGGCGTCTGCTTGTTGTTGAAGAAGATGAAGTGGGCGTCGGAGTAGACCTTGCCCTCGGGGTTGACCGCGATAGCGGAGGCGTCGAGGTCGAAGTCCGTGCCGGTGGTGGTGCGGACGTCCCAGCCGAGGCCCACGGTGACGGCCGTCAGGCCCGGAGCCTCCTTGGTGAGCGAGACGTTGCCACCCTTGGACAGGCTTACAGCCATTGTTGGGAGTCCTTCCCTCGTTAGACGTACGGCAGCATGAAGCTACAGCTACCCGTACCAACGCGGAGAGGGGTACGCGAGGTTCCTGCTCTCTTTACTTTCTTTACCCGAGTTATTCGGGTGACGTGGACGGGACAGACGGGGGAACATGTACGCCATGTCCGGTCCTCACGTCATCCGAGGCTCCGTCTCGCTCCCCGAGGCCGAGCTCATGTGGCGTTTCTCGCGGTCCTCCGGGCCCGGCGGACAGCACGTCAACACCAGCGACTCGCAGGTGGAGCTCCGCTTCGACCTCGCCCGCACCGAGGCGCTGCCCGAGGTGTGGAAGCAGCGGGCGCTGACCAAGCTGGCCGGGCGGCTCGTCGACGGCGTCGTCACCGTGCGCGCCTCAGAGCACCGCTCCCAGTGGCGCAACCGCGAGACCGCCGCCGTACGTCTGGCCTCTCTCCTCGCCGAGGCGACGGCCCCGCCGCCCAAGCCGCG
Source organism: Streptomyces sp. a15 (assembly GCF_059026085.1). Taxonomy (NCBI): domain Bacteria; kingdom Bacillati; phylum Actinomycetota; class Actinomycetes; order Kitasatosporales; family Streptomycetaceae; genus Streptomyces; species Streptomyces sp. A15. Next base: position 48,504 of record NZ_JBWLKM010000012.1, read on the forward strand.
CCGCCCCACCCGGATCCCCCGGGGCATCAACGAACGCCGTCTGCGGGAGAAGAAGCAGCGCTCGGACACCAAGCGGGGGAGAACCGGCCGCGACTGGGGATGACCTCCGGCCATGACCCTCGGCCGTGACCCCCTGCGGAGTCGCTACGACAGCTCCAGCACCCCGACGATCTCCCCCTCGCTCGTCTCCCCGTTCGGCCGGAAACCGAGCCCCAGATAGAAGTTCTCGGGGCCGTTCGGCCCGGCGTGCCAGGTGACGTACAGCTCCTTGCCGCCGCGGCGGCGGATCTCGGCCGCCACGGACTGGACGGCGAACCGGCCGTAGCCCTTGCCCTGTTCCTCCGCCGCGATGTTCAGCCGCCACAGGCCGGAGCGGAAGAGGGTGCCGTCTTCCTTCCAGTCGATGTCGAAGAAGGCCATGAGGAAGCCGACGGGACGGTCGCCGTCGACGATCAGGCGGGGCCAGGCGACTCCGGCGGGATGGACGTACGCCTCGGCGAGTGACTGCATCACCGGGGAGACCGCGAATTCCTGTTCCGGGCGGACCTTGATGCCGGTCGCGGCCTCGAAGGTGCGGGGTGTGATCTCTTCCAGGCGGGGCGCGGAGGTCGTGGTCATGCGCGCACCCTAGGTCGGCGAATCACCGGCCCGCCACGGAATTCCGCCCAACTGCCGGACTGGTCGGCCCCGGATTCCGGCTCACGCCAACTGCCGGACTGGTCGGCCTCGGATTCCGGCTCACGCCAACTGCCGGACTGGTCGGCCTCGGATTCCGGCTCACGCCAACTGGCGGACTGGTCGGCCCTGGAATCCGGCTCACGCCAACTGGCGGACCGGTCGGCCCTGGAATCCGGCTCACGCCAACTGGCGGACCGGTCGGCCCCGGAATCCGGCTCACCCCAGCTGCCGGACCCGGCCCGGATTCCCGCTCACCCCAACAGCCGGACCAGCCGGCCCTGGATTCCCGCTCACCCCAACAGCCGGACCAGCCGGCCCCGGATTCCCGCTCGCTCCAACAGCCGGACCAGCCGGCCCCCGAATCCCGCTCAGCCCAACTGCCGGTACCGCCCCCGGAAATACGTCAGCGGGCCGCCGTCCGCGCTCGGTAGCGTCGCCGTCAGGACGCGGCCGATCACCAGGACGTGGTCGCCGGCCGGTACGCGCTGTTCCGTGCGGCACTCCAGGGTGGCCAGGGCGCCGCCCACCAGGGGAGCGCCGGACACCTCGCCGCGGACGTACGGGATGTCCTCGAAGAGGAGGCGGTCGCTGATGCGGCCCTTCATGGCGAAGCGGCCGGCGATGTGCCGCTGGCTTTCGGAGAGGACCGACACCGCCCACAGGGGCTGCTCGTCGAGCAGGTCGTCCATGCGGGAGCCCTCGCGCAGGCTGACCAGCACCAGGGGCGGGTCGAGGGAGACCGACATGAACGCCGTCGCCGTCATGCCGACGTCCTCGCCCCCCGGCGCCTGCGGATCGTCGGGGTCGAGTGACGCCTCCTGCGCGGTCACCAGGACCACGCCGGCGGCCAGCCGGGACATGGCGGCGCGGAACTCGTCGTTGCTCACCCCCACAGCATGCCCGGAGGCGGGAGCGGCGAGGGTGGCGGGCGGGGCAGGGAGAGTGTTCGGCACGCCGGAAACGCTAATCTCATGTTCGTACGCGCCGCATCGGGCCTCGGGCCGAGAACGGTCCTAGGACTTGGGGACGAGTTTCCCTGTGTAGGGTCTGGCTTCGGTGTCCGGCTCCGGTGTCCGGCTCCCACATGCGTACAAAGTTTGCGTTCAGTAAACGCGCAGAGAAAACGCAGAAACTCCCCTCAATTGTTCATCTTTCGCTGTGACTTGAGTCACAAGAGGGACTAATTGTTGACCCTGTGTACCGAGTGAGCAGCGCGCTGTGATTCAGTGGCGGGGAAGCTGCCAGGACGATACGCCGATGAGAACCCTTGATTCGCTGCGAGGTCTCGGGGGGAGGGCGAGCATGGAGACCGAGTCGGAGCCCTACGTCCGCCTTGCGTCCCTGCGTCAGCTGCATCAGGTCATGGCCGACATGAACACGGCCCGCAGCCTCGCGGACACCCTGCAGACCGTGTCCGACGGCGTGGTCCAGGCCCTCGGTTACGAGCTGGCGTGCGTGAACCTCGTACGGCCCGACGGCGATCTCGTCGTAGCCGCCTTCTCCGGCAACGCGGCCGCCGAGGCGCTGATCACCGGCCGCGTCGGCTCCCGCGAGTCCTGGGAGCGCCGGCTGAGCATGGGCGAGAACTGGGGCGACCTGGTCTTCATCCCGCACACCGAGGGCTGGGTTCTCGACGACGACGACGTACCGCAGTGGTACACCGACGGACCCGCACCCCGCTTCGAGGACGAGTGGCACCCCTCCGACCGGCTCTTCGCCCCCATGTACACCCCCGCCCCCTCGGGCGGCGGCTCGTGCGGCGAACTGATCGGCGTGCTCTCCGTGGACCGGCCGCGCAACGGCCGCCGTCCGGGCGCCTGGGGCCGCGAAGCGCTCCAGATGTACGCCTTCCAGGCCGCCATCGCGATCAGCAACGCGCGTCTACGTGCCAATATGCAGCGCGCCCTGGTCAGGCTCGAAAGGGAGCAGCAGGCCCTGCGGGCCAGCGAGGAAAGCTTCCGGCAGGCCTTCGAGTACGCCCCCTCCGGCATGGCCATCGCCGAGATGGGCGGCGACCAGCACGGCCGGATCCTGCGGACCAACGACGCTTTGTGCCGCCTGCTGGGCCGCCCCGCCTCCGCGATGCGCCGCTACTCCTTCTCCGACCTCGTCCACCCCGAGGACATAGGCACCCTGCTCCGCACCTCCGCCGAGGGCGGCCGCGCGGAACTCCGGCTCGGGCGCCGCGACGGCACGTACGTCTGGGTCCACCTGCGCAACTCCGTCGTCGCCGACGCCGCCGACGGCCCCCGGTTTCTGCTCACGCACGTCGAGGACATCGAGGACCGCAAGCGCCGCGAGCTGCAGCTCGCCCACCGCGCCTCGCACGACGCGCTGACCGGCCTGCCGAACTCCGCCGAGCTGCGCTCCCGGCTCTCCTCCCGCCTGTGCCGGCGCGCCGGGCACGCGGGCGCCCTCGAGCCGGTGGACTCGGCCTACGGCCACCCCGCCTTCGACGCCAACGGCCACGGCTTCGACTTCCCGTCGACCGGTGTCGAGGTGTACGACGGCTACGACCACCACGTGCACACCGTCGCCCCTGAGGGTGAACGTGACGACGGCGCCAAGGGGCTCGCGGTCCTCTTCTGCGACCTCGACGGCTTCAAGTCGATCAACGACCGGTTCGGGCACAACGCGGGTGACGCGGTTCTCATCGAGGTCGCCCGACGGCTGTCCGGCGCCGTCCGCGACGGCGACACGGTGGCCCGGCTCGGCGGCGACGAGTTCGTGGTGCTGGCCGACGGCCTCGGCCGGGCCGACGCCCAGGACCTCGCCGTACGCCTGCGCAACGAGATCATCCAGCCCATCCGGGTCGACGGCCGGGCCATGCGGGTCGGCGCCAGTTTCGGCATCGGCTGGGCGTCCTGCGGGATGACCGCGGACGAGGTGCTGAAGTCGGCTGACGAGCGGATGTACGTAGAGAAACGATCGCGTCCCAAACAACACAGACGCGCGGGCTGAGCCCCAGGTCAGCGAGCTGATGCGATCTGAGTCACCCGTTTGGGCCATCAGGAGCGGGTAGGCTCGCCCTTCTCACCACACCCATCGCACCCGCACCTGCTAGGAGACCAAGGGATGACGGCCGGCAACAACGGCGCGAGCACGCCCGAGGACGATGACCCGTTCGGCTATCTGTACGCCGACGGCCAGGCCAACGGCGCCCAGCCGCCCTCCGGTGCCGGCGGCTACGGCTATCCGGGCTCCGTCAACCGGGTGCGAGCGGTCGGTCAGCGGCAGTACGGCCAGCAGGCCCCGGCCGCCGCGACCGCGCCCTACGGCCAGGTCCCGCAGCAGCCGAACGCGCACTACGCGGCCCCCGAGACCTTCCCGGGCAGCGCCCCCACCACCCAGCAGCCGCAGCCGTCCTACAACGACGGCGGCGGCCGCCGCGGCCCCAACACCAAGGGACTGCTGATCGGCGCGATCGCGGTCGTCGCGGCGGTCGTCATCGGCATCGGGGTGGCGATGATGGGCGGCGACGGGGACAACAGTGCGGGCGGGAACGAGGCGTCGACTTCGCCGACGACTTCGCAGAGCAGCGAGCCGAGCCCGTCGAACAGCAACAGCGCGGCGAGCGAGGAGGACCTGCCGACGATCGACGCGAAGGCGCTGGCCCTCGGCGGCACCGCCACGACCGCCTCCGACGTCAAGGGCGCCAAGGCCGACGGCGGTTTCTACGTCACCGGCTTCAATCAGGTCGGCTCCTCAGTCACCTGGACCGTCAACGGCATCCCCAAGTCAGGCAAGTACACCGTGTACGTCGGCTACAGCGTCCCCGGCAAGGACCAGAACGCCACCCTCACGGTCAACGGGACGCCTTCCACCACGCCGGTCGACCTGAAGAACTGGGCGAACGCCCCCGAGGGCGACTACGAGAAGGGCTGGACGCAGACCTACAACTACGTCCAGCTCAACAAGGGCACCAACACCATCAAGGTCTCCTGCGAGCAGGGCAACCAGTGCGACGCCCTTCTCGACCAGATGTGGCTGGTCAACGGCTGGGTCAAGTCGTAGTCCTCAGGCCGCGCTGACCTCCCCCGTCACCGTCACCCGCCCCACCAGCTCCTCGTAAGCCCCCCGGTCGAACTCCCCCGCCACCGGCGCCACCACCGTCGCCGCCGCGAGGGCGACCGCGCGGGCCAGTCGGGACGGCCACGGGAGGTCTTCCACCAGGCCCGAGAGCAGGCCCGCGACCGTGGAGTCGCCGGCGCCGGTCGGGTTGCCGTGGACTCGGGTGGGTGGGGTGGCTCGCCAGCGGCCCTCTGGGGTGAGGGCGAGCAGGCCCTCGGGGCCCAGGGAGGCGACGACGGAGCGGGCGCCGCGGCGGCGGGCGTCCTGGGTGGCGCGCAACGGATCGTGGGAGCCCGTGAGTTCGGCCAGTTCGTCGGCGTTCGGCTTCACGATGTCGGGGCGGGCGGCCACCCCGCGCCGCAGTGCCTCCCCGCTCGTGTCGAGGAGGACGGGGACGCCGGCCGCCTTCGCGGTCCGCACGAGTCCCGCGTACGCCCCCACCGGCACCCCCGGCGGCAGGCTGCCGCACAGGGCCACCGCGGACGCCGACGGGACGAGATCCTCGTACGCCTCCTGGAAGGCGGACCACTCGGCCGGGGTGACCGTCGGGCCGGGCTCGTTGAGCTGGGTCGTGTCGCCGGTGTGTTCGTCCACGACGGCGATCGTGCGGCGGGTGGCGCCGGTGACCGGGACCAGCGCGTCCAGCACGCCGTCCGCAGTGGTGAGTCGGTCCTGTACGGCCCGTCCCGTTGCGCCGCCCGCGAAGCCCGTGACCGTCACCTCGTGGCCGAGGGCGGCGAGGACCCGGGCCACGTTCACGCCCTTGCCGCCCGGGCGTTCGGTCACGTCCGTGACGCGGTGGGAGGTGTGCGGACGCAGGGACCGTACGCGATAGGTGATGTCGAGAGCGGTGTTCAGCGTGACCGTGAGGATCACCTGGTTCGTCCTCCCCCGAGGAGAAACGCAGGACGCGCTTGCCGTCCGGCTGACTGTCCGGAGGGCGATCATGCCAAACGGACGACGGTCCTCCCAGTTTGACAGGACAACCGCGTCCTCAACAGACGGACAGATCACCCCAGTTGGGGATCGACCACCCATTCGCCGCGGCGCATCACGCCCTTGAGGTCGAAGTCGGCGTCCAGGAGCACCAGGTCGGCGTCCTTGCCGGGCTCCAGGGAACCGACCGTGTCGTCCATGCCGAGCAGGCGGGCCGGGTTGGCGGAGAGCGCGGCGACCGCGTCCTCGACCGACAGCCCGTCGAGCGTCACCGCCCGCTTGAACGCGCGGTCCAGGGTGAGGGTGGAGCCCGCGATCGAGCCGCCCTCCACCAGGCGGGCCACGCCGTCGGCCACCTCCACCTCCAGCGGGCCGAGCATGTACCGCCCGTCGCCGAAGCCGGCCGCGTCCATCGCGTCCGTGATGAACGCCACCCGGTCCGCGCCCGCGTGGTGGAACGCCAGCTGGAGGGAGGCCGGGTGGAGATGCGTGCCGTCGTTGATCAGCTCGACCGTGATCCGCTCGTCCTCCAGGAGGGCGGCGATCGGGCCGGGGGCGCGGTGACCGAGCGCCGGCATCGCGTTGAAGAGGTGGGTGGCGACCGTGGCACCGGCCTCGATGGCCTCCACCGTCTGCTCGTACGTCGCGTCCGTGTGCCCGATCGCCGCGATCACGCCGTGTTCGGCCAGCAGGCGTACGGAGTCGATGCCGCCGGGCAGCTCGGTGGCGAGGGTGACCATCTTCGCCTTCCCCCGCGCCGCGTCGATCAGCTTGCGGACCTCCGCCGGGTCTGGGTCGCGCAGCAGCTCCTCGGAGTGCGCGCCCTTGCGGCACGGCGAGATGAACGGCCCCTCGAAGTGGATCCCGGCGATCTCGCCCTGCTCGGCCAGCTCGGACAGCAGCCCGGCCCGCTGGGCCAGGAAGTCCATGTCACCGGTGACCGTGGAGGCGACGAGGGTCGTGGTGCCGTGCAGACGGTGGGTGTGGATGCCCTTGAGGACCTCGTCGACCGTTCCGGAGGTGAAGGAGGCTCCGCCGCCGCCGTGGTTGTGGATGTCGATGAAACCGGGGACAAGCCAGTGGCCGGATACGTCGATGAGGTGGGCGTTCTCCGGGGCGGCACCGGCGAAACGGGTGCCCTCGACGACGATCCGGCCGCCTTGGACGGTCCCTGTGGGCATGACCACCTTGGCACCGGTGAGAATCGTGGGTCCTTCGCCGGTCGCGGTCTGCGGGTGGTGGGGGGCTGGTCGCGCGGTTCCCCGCGCCCCTGGGACGTTGGCCATCAGGCGGTTACCTCCGTACGGTCCGTGTTGTCGAGCAGATCCCAGGCCAGCAGGCCCGCACCGAGGCATCCGGCGGTGTCCCCGAGGGCCGCCGGGACGATCGACGGCAGTTTCTGGAAGGTGACCCGGCGCTGCACGGCGTCCCGCAGGGGTGTGAACAAGGTTTCCCCCGACTCGGCGAGCCCGCCACCGATGATGAGCGTGCGCGGGTCCAGCAGGGTGAGGGCGGTGACCAGGCCGTCGGCGAGGGCGTCGACGGCGTCCTGCCATACCCGTACGGCCTCCGGGTCGCCGGACGCGACGGCCTTCGCGCAGTCGGCCGCGTCCGCGCCGGGGTCCCCGCAGGCCGCCGCCCACGCCTCGCTCACCGCCGCCGCGGACGCGTACCGCTCCAGACAGCCGCGCTGCCCGCACGGACAGGCGGTCCCCCCGGGCCGTACGACGATGTGACCGATCTCGCCCGCGAAGCCGTGGGCACCCGCCTCCACCCGGCCGCCGATACCGATGGCGCCCGCGATGCCGGTGCCCAGCGGCACGAACAGGAAACGGTCGGCGCCCTTGCCCGCGCCGATCCGGCCCTCCGCGAGGCCGCCGGTGCGCACGTCGTGGCCGAGGGCGACCGGGACACCGCCGAGTCGCTCGCCGAGCAGCTCGCGCAGGGGTACGTCACGCCAGCCCAGGTTGGCCGAGTAGGCGGCGATGCCGCGGTCCTCGTCGACGATGCCGGGGACGGCGACGCCGGCGGCGGCCGCGGGCTCGCCGAGGCGCTCGATGCCGTACGCGCGCAGCTCGGCGGCGAAGCCGAGGATGCCTTCGACGACCGCGTCCGGCCCGCGCTCGCGCCCGGTGGCGCGGCGGGCCTGGTGCAGTAGCTCGCCGCTCGCCCCGACGAGGGCGGCCTTCATCCCGGTGCCGCCCACATCGAGGGCGATGACGTGTTTCACGGGGACAGTCTGGCCCGTGAACCCTCAAGAGGTCTAGTCCACTCACGTGGTGTAGACCTTGTGGGAGCAATATGTATGACCTTTCGAGAGTTTCGATGATCGACGATGTTGGAGCGATGGCAGTGCAGCGGGGTAGGGCGGGAACGATCGCGGCGGTGTCCGCACTGGGTCTGACGGCGGTCCTCGGGGGCTGCGGGCTCACCGGGGACTCGGGCGAGGTGACGCTGAAGCTGGTCGCCGCCGACTACGGCGACAGCACGGCCAACAGCTCGAAGAAGTACTGGGACGCGCTGGTCAAGGAGTACGAGTCGGAGCACGACGGGGTACAGGTCGACGTGAGCGTGTACTCCTGGAGCGATGTCGACCGCAAGGTCAAGGAACTGGTCGACGCCGGCAAGGCGCCCGACATGGCGCAGATCGGCGCGTACGCCGACTACGCGGACGCGGACGAGCTCTACAAGGCCGAGGACCTGGTCTCCATACCCGTCCAGGCCGACTGGATCCACCAGCTCTCTGACGCGGGCGAGGTGAACGGCGTCCAGTACGGCATGCCGTTCGCCGCCTCCACCCGGCTGCTCTTCTACAACAAGACCCTCTTCACCGAGGCCGGCATCACCCCGCCGACCACCTGGGACGAGCTGGCCACGGACGCCGAGGCGCTGAAGGCCCAGGGCGTGAAGTACCCGTACGCGCTGCCGCTCGGGCCGGAGGAGGCGCAGGCCGAGACCATGCAGTGGCTGCTCAGCGGCGGGGGCGGTTACACCGACACGCTCGGCACGTACAGCATCGACTCCTCGGAGAACACCGGCACCTTCACCTGGCTGAAGAACGACCTCGTCGCCAAGGGACTGACCGGGCCGGTCGCGCCCGGGAAGCTCGACCGGGCCGACGCGTTCGCCGCGTTCGCGAACGGGGACGTCGGCATGCTCAACGGGCACCCCTCGCTGATGAAGATGGCCGCCAAGAAGGGCGTGAAGTTCGGCATGGTGCCGATGCCCGGCAAGGACGGCGAGAGCAAGCTCTCCATGGGGGTCGCCGACTGGATGACCGCCTTCAAGGAGAACGGGCACGCCGAACAGATCGGCGACTTCCTCGACTTCGTCTACAGCGAGAAGAACGTCCTTGCCTTCTCCCGGGAGTACGACCTGCTCCCGGTCACCAACTCCGCCTCCGCGGTCATGAGCGCGGCGAAGCAGGACGCCGACCTCAAGCCGTTCCTCGACGAGCTACCGCTGTCCGAGACGTATCCGGTGGGGGAGACGTCCTGGGCGCGGGTCAGCGCGGCCGTGAAGCAGCGGATCGGGGCCGCCGTGGCGTCGAACGGGAGCCCGGCGACGGTGCTGAGCCGGCTCCAGGCGACGGCTGCGGCGGCGCAGACCACCGAGTGACGGGTGCCGGTGTCAGTGCTGGCGGCTAGCGTGCGGGTATGGACGAGGAGCGGGACCTGGATCGCAGGGAGCGGGAGATTCTCGCGCTGGAGCGGCGTGGGTTCAGCGGGCCCGGGCTGAAGGAGCGGGCGATACGGGAGGAGCTGGGGCTGGCGCCGGTGCGCTACTACCAGCTGCTGAACGCGTTGCTGGACGACGCGCGGGCGTTGGCGTTCGACCCGGTGACGGTGAACCGGTTGCGGCGGGTACGGGACGCACGGCGGGCGGAGCGGTAGGAGCGCCGCCCCTTTCGGCCTTCGACTCGGTGGGTCGAGAGGTGACCATTCAAGACACCGAGACGGGTGGTGGGTGGGCATAGGTCCGGGGGGCTGGGGGCGGAGCCCCCAGGCGGTAGGGATACGCCGTTAAGGTCGACTCATGGGCAGCCACACGGACTCCACAGACCCGAACCTCACTGACCCTCTGCCGACGCCTGCGACCCCGGCGGGGCGGGACGGGCTCGACGCCCTTCTCGCCAGGCCCGGGCGCGCGGTCGTCGCCGTCGACTTCGACGGCACCCTCGCCCCGATCGTGGCGGATCCAGACCAGGCCCGGGCGCACCCGGACGCCGTACCCGCGCTGGCCGCGCTCGCTCCGAAGGTCGCCGCCGTCGCCGTGGTCACCGGCCGCCCGGCCGCGGTGGCCGTTCGGAACGGGGGCTTCGCCGGGGTTCCGGGGCTGGAGCACCTCGTCGTCCTCGGGCATTACGGCGCCGAGCGCTGGGATGCCCGTACGGGAACCGTCAGCGCCCCCGCCCCGCACCCCGGTGTCGCCGCCGCCCTCGCCGAGTTGCCGGGCGTGCTCGGCGGGGCCGGTGTCGGGCAGGGGGCGTGGGTCGAGGAGAAGGGGCGCGCGGTCGCCGTACACACCCGGCGGGCCGCCGATCCGCAGGCCGCGTTCGAGGCCCTGCGCGATCCCCTCACCGAGCTGGCCACCCGTCACGGCCTGATTGTCGAGCCCGGCCGGCTCGTCCTCGAACTCCGTCCGCCGGGGATGGACAAGGGCGTCGCCCTCCTGGAGTACGTCCGTGAGATCGACGCCACGTCCGTCCTCTACGCCGGCGACGACCTCGGCGACCTCCCCGCCTTCGCCGCCGTCGACAAACTCCGCTCCGACGGCACCCCGGGCCTGCTGGTCTGCAGCGGCAGCGACGAGGTCGCCGAGCTGCGAGAGCGGGCGGACGTGGTCGTCGACGGCCCGGAGGGGGTCGTAGGCCTGCTGCGGGCCCTCGCGACGCGGCTCGGTCGGGACTGACTCCTGACTCCCTCCGGGATCAGGCCTTCAGCGCACCCAGCTGCTCCAGGAACCACTGCGCCGGCGGCAGGGCCGTCGCCGCCGCGGTGAGCCGCTTCGTCCGCTCGGCCCGTTCGCCCGCCGGCATGATGAGCGCCGCGTGCAGCGCGCCCGCCGTCCCGACCACGTCGTACGGGTTGACGGCGATCGCGTCCTCGCCCAGCTCCTCGAACGCCCCCGCCTCCCGCGACAGCACCAGCACGCACCCCTCGTCGGAGACCACCGGGACCTCCTTCGCGACGAGGTTCATGCCGTCCCGGATGGGGTTGACGAGGGCCACGTCGGCGAGGCGGTACGCGGCAAGGGAGCGGGCGAAGTCGTCCTTCAGGTGGAGCAGGACCGGGGTCCAGCCCGGCGTGCCGTACGCCGCGTTGATCTCGTCTGCCAGCCGCTGCACCTCCGCCATGTACTCCCGGTACACGGCGAGGTCCTGGCGGGACGGGTAGGCGAACGCCACGTGCACCACCCGCTCGCGCCACTCGGGGTGGTCGTCGAGCAGCTGCCGGAAGGCGAGCAGGCCCCGCACGATGTTCTTGGACAGCTCGGTGCGGTCGACCCGGACGATCGCCTTCCGCGCGGTCCCGTCCGGCGCCTCGCCGATCTCCGCCCGCAGCGACCCGATCCGCTCCTCGACGTCCGCCTCGTGCGCCCGCTTCCGCAGGAAGTCCGCGTCCGCGCCCAGCCCGTGCACGCCGATCTGCGTGTCCCCAAGTCCCCCGACGAACTCCTTGCAGCACGCGGTGAAGGCGTCCGCCCAGCGGTGGGTGAGGAAGCCCAGCCGGTCCGCGCCGAGCATGCCGCGCAGGAGCTGGCCGGCGATGTCGTCCGGCAGCATCCGGAAGTACTCCGGCGGCGCCCACGGCGTGTGGGAGAAGTGGCCGATCCGCAGGTCGGGGCGCAGCTCGCGGAGCATGCCCGGGACCAGGGCGAGGTGGTAGTCCTGCACGACGACCGCCGCGCCCTCGGTCGCGTCCTCGGCCAGCGCCTGGGCGAACGCGCGGTTGTACGTCTCGTACGACGCCCACTGCCGCCGGAACTCCGCGTCGAAGACCGGCTCCAGCGGGGTCTGGTACAGCATGTGGTGGACGAACCACAGCACGGAGTTGGCGATGCCGTTGTACGCGTCGGCGTGCACGTCGGCAGGGATGTCGAGCATGCGGACGCCCGGCTCGCCGACGCCGCGCCGTACCGCCTCGCGGTCGCCGTCGCCGAGCGCCGAGCACACCCACAGCGTGCCCGCGTCGGACCCGATGGCGGACAGTCCCGAGACCAGCCCGCCGCCACCCCGTTTGGCGTGGAGCGAGCCGCCCGTACCGTCTGGGCGCACCTCGTACGAAACCGGGCCGCGGTTGGACGCGACGAGTACCTCAGCACTCCGAGCAGCCTGCGTTGAAGCCATACGCCACAACCTAGCCCGGCCCGGAAACAATCAAACGTTCGGGCGGCTCCGAGGGCCGTATACGGCCCCTGTACGGCCTTCGTACGGCCCTCGGATGCCGGAACACACCCGGTCAGGCGACCTTTCGATGCGCGTACTCCGCGATCTCCACCATCGGCGGCCGCTCCTCCGTGTCCACGGAGTAGGTGCGCGGCTCGAAGCCGTCCTCGCCCCGTTCGAACTGGGTGAGGGAGGGACGGATCAGGTGCCCGCGGGCCAGCCGGAGCTGGGCCGTGCGGTAGATCGCGGCGGACATGCGGCCCAGTGCCTGGCCGTCCTGGTGGCGGTGCTTGCGCACCCCGACGTCGACCTGGGCGAGCGCGTCGAGGCCCACCAGGTGCAGGGCGTCGACCAGCATGCCCAGCTCCACGCCGTAGCCCACCGGGAAGGGGAGCTGTTCGAGGAGCGAGCGGCGGGCCGCGTACTCACCGCCGAGCGGCTGTACGAAACCGGCCAGCTGCGGCCAGTGCATGTTCAGCAGCGGGCGGGCCATCAGTTCGGTGACCCGGCCGCCCTGACCGGCAGCGCCGCCGAGGGGACGGTCGTACATCCCCTTGACCAGCTGGACCCCGGGTTCGGTGAGCAGCGGCCCCACGATCCCGGAGACGAAGTCGGAGGAGAACTCCTTCAGGTCGGCGTCGATGAAGCAGATGATGTCGCCGTTGGTGGCCAGGAGCGAGCGCCAGAGCACCTCGCCCTTGCCGGGGGCGACCGGTATGCGGGGGAGTATGTCGTCGCGGTGGACGACCCGGGCCCCCGCGGCGGCTGCCACCTCGGACGTGCGGTCGGTCGATCCCGAGTCGACGACGACGATCTCGTCGACGAGCGGGACCTGTTGCATGAGGTCGTGACGGATCACGGCGACGATGTCACCGACCGTCTCCTCCTCGTTGAGCGCGGGCAGCACGACACTGACCGACTGTCGCGTGGCGCGTTTCGCTGCCAGGATCTTGTGGAGCGGGCGATCGGTCTTCGACCAGGAGCGAGTGCTCAGCCAACGCTCGACCTCATTCAGCACGGTGCGCGGCTCCTCTGCGTTCTCTCGGCGAGCGTGTGATCCATGCCTCTTGGTGGAACATGTGATCCATCTCGCGGTTCGGACGGCTATCTCAACTGTCCTGGCCTTCGGTTACAGTCTTGAACAACGCTGATGACCATCGCATGTCGGGGTCGGCGTTCCGTTTCAACGATCAACAACTACATACCGCTCATCCAGAGGGGCAGAGGGATACGGCCCGATGAAGCCCCGGCAACCCTCCAGCCGGTCTCGTAGCGATCAGTGACGATCGTTTTAGCGAGGCTCCCCGGCTAGGGAAGGTGCCAAATCCGTCTCACGGCGAGATGCGTCGTGAGGAAGATGAGGAGAAAGGGCCTCGCCTCACATGGCTGCGCAGACTGTTGCAAGCACCACGGACACCACCGCGAACGTCCCCGCGGACTCCCCCGTCGACCTCGGCCCCGCCGCAGCGCTCAGCTGCCGCGAATGCGGCCACCGCGTGCCCCTCGGCCCGGTCTTCGCGTGCGAGGAGTGTTTCGGCCCGCTCGAGATCGCGTACGACTTCTCCGCATACGACACGGAGGAGCTCCGCAAGCAGATCGAGGCGGGACCCGCGAACATCTGGCGCTACGCGCCGCTGCTGCCCGTCCCGGCCGACGTGGCGGACAAGCCCAACATCAACCCCGGCTGGACCAAGCTCGTCAAGGCCGACAACCTCGCCCGCGAGCTGGGTGTCGACGCCGGCAAGCTCTTCGTCAAGGACGACTCCGGCAACCCGACGCACTCCTTCAAGGACCGCGTCGTCGCCCAGGCCATCGAGGCCGCCCGCGCCTTCGACTTCACCACCCTCTCCTGCTCCTCCACGGGCAACCTGGCCGGTGCGGTGGGCGCCGCGGCGGCCCGCGCCGGCTTCCGCTCCTGCGTGTTCATCCCGCACGACCTGGAGCAGGGCAAGGTCGTCATGGCCGCGATCTACGGCGGCGAGCTCGTCGGCATCGAGGGCAACTACGACGACGTGAACCGCTTCTGCTCCGAGCTGATCGGCGACCCGGCCGGCGAGGGCTGGGGCTTCGTCAACGTCAACCTGCGGCCGTACTACGCCGAGGGCTCCAAGACCCTGGCGTACGAGATCTGCGAGCAGCTCGGCTGGCAGCTGCCGGACCAGCTGGTCGTCCCGATCGCCTCCGGCTCGCAGCTCACGAAGATCGACAAGGGCCTGCAGGAGCTGATCAAGCTCGGGCTCGTCGAGGACAAGCCGTACAAGATCTTCGGCGCGCAGGCCGAGGGCTGCTCGCCGGTGTCCGTCGCCTACAAGGCCGGACACGACGTCGTACGGCCGCAGAAGCCGAACACCATCGCCAAGTCGCTGGCCATCGGCAACCCGGCGGACGGGCCGTACGTGCTCGACATCGCGCGGCGTACGGGCGGTGCGGTGGAGGACGTCAACGACGAGCAGGTCGTCGATGCGATCAAGCTCCTTGCGCGGACCGAGGGCATCTTCGCGGAGACCGCCGGTGGTGTGACGGTCGGCGTCGCGAAGAAGCTGATCGAGAACGGGCTGCTGGACCCGGCCAAGACCACGGTCGTGCTGAACACCGGCGACGGGCTGAAGACGTTGGATGCGGTGGCGGGGACGGGGCTTACTGCGACCATTCGTCCGAACCTTGAGTCGTTCCGTGAGGCTGGTCTCGCTTAGTTCCATTCGTCTGCGGGCCGGTGGGGGCTGGTCGCGCAGTTCCCCGCGCCCCTTCAGGGCGCTTACCTGACCGGAGGTCACATCGTGAGCGTTACCGTCCGCATCCCCACCATCCTGCGCACCTACACCGGCGGCAAGGCCGAGGTCGTCGCCGAGGGGGGCACCCTCGCCGAGGTCATCAGTGACCTGGAGAAGAACCACACGGGTATCGCCGCCCGTGTGCTCGACGACCAGGGCAAGCTGCGTCGGTTCGTCAACGTGTACGTGAACGACGACGACGTCCGCTTCGAGCAGGGACTGGAGACCGCGACCCCGGACGGTGCCGGCGTCTCCATCATTCCGGCCGTTGCCGGAGGCTGATCATTACCGTCGGTAACGCCGGTTACTGAGAGTTCAACGAATTGCCCCCTCCGTGAGAGAAGCGGAGGGGGCAATTCAATATGGTTGAGCGCGGTACAGTTGGGGAACGCGATGCCGACCTGCGGGTCGTAAGCCCTTGAATTCAACCTTGCACCCGACAAGAAGTAGCCAAAGTGTGTGCTTCTTTCGCGGCTTTTGTGCTTTTTGTGGGGCCCGACTTGCCCCGAATTCGGGTGAATTCTCACCACATTCCGGACCGTGCGCGTCCAGAATTCTCGTCCGATTGACCTGTTGCAGACGGCAGTTGGACAGATACATTCGGCCGCGGTCGACGCGTTCCGGCGCACGCCCCCAACCATGTGGGGGGTGAGGTCTGACCCGGATCCGCGAAGTGTGGATCTGTGCAAGGGCCAGTAATAGGGGAGTTAGGCATGGCTCAGGGCACCGTCAAGTGGTTCAACGCGGAGAAGGGGTACGGCTTCATCGCGGTCGACGGTGGTGCGGATGTTTTCGTCCACTACAGCGCGATTCAGATGGACGGCTACCGCACCCTGGAGGAAGGTCAGCGGGTTGATTTCGAGATCTCGCAGGGCCAGAAAGGGCCGCAGGCGGACATGGTCCGACTGGCGACCGGCTGAAGCACGCGCCGACTGACAGCGACGTTCTTCTGTTCTTCGGAGGGCTCGTATCCCATGGGGAGTCATGGGTTACGAGCCCTCCGGCATGTCCGGCGCCGGGTCCCCGCGGCGGTGCCGACCTCTGAGAGGCGCTTGCACTCGACAGGGGCGAGTGCTAATCATTGGCGTTAGCACTCTGAAGGTGAGAGTGACAACGAGGACCGGGTCGGTGAGGCCCGCAGGCCATGTGGGGCAAGGAACCACGAGGCAGGCAGGCCGTCCGTCGCGGGCGCCAGCGCGGTCCGGAGAAATCCACCCCCTGTCCGGGAGGACCACTTCACATGGCCAAGATCATCGCGTTCGACGAGGAGGCACGGCGCGGTCTCGAGCGCGGGATGAACCAGCTCGCCGACGCCGTCAAGGTCACCCTTGGCCCCAAGGGCCGCAACGTCGTCCTCGAGAAGAAGTGGGGCGCGCCCACGATCACCAACGATGGTGTTTCCATCGCCAAGGAGATCGAGCTCGAGGACCCGTACGAGAAGATCGGCGCCGAGCTGGTCAAGGAAGTCGCCAAGAAGACGGACGACGTCGCCGGCGACGGAACGACCACGGCGACCGTGCTCGCCCAGGCGCTCGTGCGCGAGGGTCTGCGCAACGTAGCCGCCGGCGCCAACCCCATGGCTCTCAAGCGCGGTATCGAGAAGGCCGTCGAGGCCGTCTCCGGTGCCCTGCTCGAGCAGGCCAAGGATGTCGAGACCAAGGAGCAGATCGCCTCCACGGCCTCCATCTCCGCCGCCGACACCCAGATCGGCGAGCTCATCGCCGAGGCGATGGACAAGGTCGGCAAGGAAGGCGTCATCACCGTCGAGGAGTCCCAGACCTTCGGTCTTGAGCTTGAGCTCACCGAGGGTATGCGCTTCGACAAGGGCTACATCTCGGCGTACTTCGCGACCGACATGGAGCGTATGGAGGCGTCGCTCGACGACCCGTACATCCTGATCGCCAACTCCAAGATCGGTTCCGTCAAGGACCTGCTCCCGCTCCTCGAGAAGGTCATGCAGTCGGGCAAGCCGCTGCTGATCATCGCCGAGGACGTGGAGGGCGAGGCCCTGTCGACCCTGGTCGTCAACAAGATCCGTGGCACCTTCAAGTCCGTCGCCGTCAAGGCTCCGGGCTTCGGTGACCGCCGCAAGGCGATGCTGAACGACATCGCCATCCTCACCGGCGGCGAGGTCATCTCCGAGGAGGTCGGCCTCAAGCTGGAGAACACCTCCATCGACCTTCTGGGCCGTGCCCGCAAGGTCGTCATCACCAAGGACGAGACCACCATCGTCGACGGTGCCGGCTCCTCCGAGCAGGTTCAGGGCCGGGTCAACCAGATCCGCGCCGAGATCGAGAACAGCGACTCCGACTACGACCGCGAGAAGCTCCAGGAGCGCCTGGCGAAGCTCGCGGGCGGCGTGGCCGTCATCAAGGCCGGTGCCGCGACCGAGGTCGAGCTCAAGGAGCGCAAGCACCGCATCGAGGACGCCGTTCGCAACGCGAAGGCGGCCGTCGAGGAGGGCATCGTCGCCGGTGGTGGCGTGGCCCTGCTCCAGGCCTCCTCGGTCTTCGAGAAGCTGGACCTCGAGGGTGACGAGGCGACCGGCGCCAACGCCGTGAAGCTCGCCCTGGAGGCCCCGCTCAAGCAGATCGCCGTCAACGGTGGTCTCGAGGGTGGCGTCATCGTCGAGAAGGTGCGCAACCTGCCCGTCGGCCACGGCCTGAACGCCGCGACCGGTGAGTACGTCGACATGATCGCCGAGGGCATCATCGACCCGGCGAAGGTGACGCGCTCCGCTCTGCAGAACGCAGCCTCCATCGCCGCGCTGTTCCTCACCACCGAGGCCGTCATCGCCGACAAGCCGGAGAAGGCGGGCGCTGCCCCGGCCGGCGGCGGCATGCCGGGCGGTGACATGGACTTCTGAGCCTCTTCGTAGGGCTCGGATCAGGTCCGTTCGTTTCGAGGGCGGCACTTCCTGTCGTAAGGCAGGGGGTGCCGCCCTCGGGCGTGTCCGGGATCACTGCGCGGGCGGAATGCCGTGGCGGACGGGGCGGTTGGCAGGTGCGTACTGTCTATGCGTACGCACATACTGCCTGGTACCTCCAGAGGAGCCCTCCACGTGACCGTCACCGCCTCCGAGTTCACCTCCCGCGCGGCGAAAGTCCTGTCCCGGCCCGTTGCCCTCAACGGCCTCACCGTCCCGAACCGCATCGCGATGGCGCCCATGACCCGCGCGTTCTCCCCGGGCGGTATCCCGGGCGCGGACGTGGCGTCGTACTACGCGCGCCGCGCCGCCGCGGGCGTCGGCCTGATCGTCACCGAGGGCACCTACGTCGGCCACGAGTCGGCGGGGCAGAGCGACAGCATCCCGCGCTTCCATGGTGAGGAGCAGCTCGCGGGCTGGGCGAAGGTCGCGGCCGACGTGCACGCGGCGGGCGGCACCATCGTGCCGCAGCTGTGGCACATCGGCATGGTGCGCGAGCAGGGCCAGCCGCCCTACGCCGACGCCCCCGCCGTCGGCCCCTCCGGCCTGCGTATCGGCGCGGACGAGCCCACCGGCAAGGCGATGACCCAGCGGGACCTGGACGACGTCATCGGCGCGTTCGCCGAGGCCGCCGCGGCCGCCGAGCGCATCGGCTTCGACGGCGTGGAGATCCACGGCGCCCACGGCTACCTCGTCGACCAGTTCCTGTGGGCGGGCACCAACCGCCGTACGGACGCCTACGGCGGTGACCCGGTGGCCCGGGCGAAGTTCGCGGAGGAGATCGTGGCCGCGGTCCGCGAGACCGTCTCGCCCGACTTCCCGGTCATCTTCCGCTACTCGCAGTGGAAGCAGGAGGCGTACAGCGCACGCCTCGCCGAGACCCCGGAGGAGCTGGAATCCATCCTCGCCCCGCTCGCCGCGGCCGGGGTCGACGCCTTCCACGCCTCCACCCGCCGCTACTGGCTCCCCGAGTTCGACGGCTCCGACCTCAACCTGGCCGGCTGGACGAAGAAGCTCACCGGCAAGCCCGTCATCACCGTCGGCTCGGTCGGCCTCGACGGCGACGTCATCAAGTCCTTCCAGGGCGAGGGCGCCCCGGTCAAGGGCATCGACGACCTGCTCGACCGCCTGGAGGCCGAGGAGGTCGACCTGATCGCCGTGGGCCGCGCGCTGCTCCAGGACCCTCAGTGGGCGGCGAAGATCCTCGCCGACCGCTTCGACGAGCTGAAGCCGTACGACGCGGCGGCGCTGAAGACGCTGTCCTGAACTGCAACTCCCGTCTAGTGTCCGGGAGATGCGGATACTGCATCTCTCGGACACCCATCTGGAACGCACCGACGCCCCCAACAAGCACGGCGTCAACGCCACCGAGTCCCTGCGCCTGATGCTCACCGAACTCCGGCACCAGCGGGGCGTCGACGCGATCGTCGTCACCGGGGACCTCGCCGACGACGGGGCGGTGGAGGCGTATACGGCCCTGAAGGAGCTGGTGGGGGAGTTCGCGCGGAGTCTCGGTGCGCCGGTGTTCTACCAGTGTTCTTGACCAGTGCTCCCCCATTTGCGGGGGAGGTGAAGGCCATCTCGTGGTGGCGACGCGGAGTGTCGCGGCTTCGTTCCGGCGAGGCCGGACGCTGCTTCACGCGGGGCGTTGCTGTTGCTCGATGTACTGGCTGACGACGGTCAGGGGGGCGCCTGCGCAGGAGGCGGCGAGATAGGACCCGGACCACAGGTGGCCGCCCCACAGATAGTGCCGGAGGTGCTGGGCGTGCTCCCGGCGCAGATGGCGGGAGGAGACGCCTTTGAGGGAGTTGACGAGGCGGGACAGGGCGACCTTGGGCGGGTAGCGGACCAGGAGGTGTACATGGTCCTGCTCGCCGTTGAACTCCACGAGCTCGGCTTCGAAGTCGGTGCAGACGTCCCGCATGACCTCCTCGCACCGCGTCAGGATCGGGTCGGTGAACGCCCCGCGCCGGTACTTAGTGACAAAAACCAAATGAACATGAAGGTCATAGGCCGCATGGCGACCGGTCCTGACCATTTGATTTGGTGTCCATCGGGGTGACATGGACCAATGCTAGTGTCCGATGCCATGGACCAACCAGGGCTGGTGAAGAGGCAGTTCGGGCATCGCGCCCGGCTCGCCCTGTCCCCTGCCCAGGCAGCAGTCCTGGACGGGCAGGCCCACACTGCCCGCGCCCTGTGGAACGTCCTGCACGACTGGTGGCAGATGCTGCCGCGGGACAAGCGCACCCTGGACGCCGCCGACACGGCGATCCGCCAGGCCCGCCGGGAGATCGACTGGATGGGCGGACTGCCCGCCCAGGCCGCTCAGGCAGTGCTGAAAACCTACTTCCAGGCCTGGAAGAACTGCTGGGAGGGCCGCGCCTCCGCGCCCGAGTTCAAGGCCCGCTTCCGCACCCCGCTCACCCTGGACGTTCCCCAGGGCCGCGACCTCCACGTGACCCGGGTCCACCGCCGCTGGGGCATGGTCAACATCCCCAAGCTGGGCCGCGTGAAGTTCCGCTGGACCAAGGACCTGCCCGTCGGCAGACGCGCCGACAAGGGCAACCGGATCACCGGAGCAAGGCTGGTCAAGGACGCCCTCGGCTGGCACATCGCCTTCCGCATCACCACCCTGGAACCCGCCCCGGCCCCGCACACCGGGCCGGAGGTCGGCATCGACGCCGGCATCGCCGTCCCGCTGGCGCTCTCGGACGGCAACGACTTCCACCACGGGCCCTGGCTCACGAAGAAGGAACAGGACCGGCTCCTGGAGCTGGAGCGGCGGGCCGCGCACCAGAAGTCCTTCCGTGACCCCGGTGAGCGCACCAGCCGCCGGCTGCACCACACGTACGACCGGATCGCGGGGTTGCGCGCGAAAGCCAAGCGCCGACACCTCGACTGGCAGCACCAGACCACCACGACCATCGCCCGCACCTACGGCACCGTCGTGGTGGAACAACTCACGATCACGAACATGGTCAAGTCCGCCAAGGGCACCGTGGACCACCCCGGCACTCAGGTCGCGCAGAAGTCCGGTCTCAACCGGGTCATCCACGCCGAGGCCTGGGGCCGCACCACCACCATGCTGGCCTACAAGACCACCAGGCACGGCGGAACCCTCCACAAGGTTCTCGCCCCCGGCACCTCCCAGCGCTGCCACGCCTGCCGGTATACCACCGCAGGCAGCCGGGAGTCCCAGGCCGTGTTCGTGTGCAGGAACCCCGCGTGCGGCTGGTCCGGCAACGCTGATACCAACGCTGCCCGCAACGTTCTCGCCGCATACCGGGCGGGCCACGCGCTCGCCCCGGCTGCCGGAAGGTGCAGTCGTCAGACGCGGAAACGCGCCAAGCCCACCACCGCAAGGTAGGAGGGAATCTCCTTCGCTCACGAAGGAGAGCACTTCAAGAACTGACCTGGACGGCGCCCGGGCGGAGGCGCGCTGGGTGCCTGCCACGCGCTGGACATCCCGCTGCTCTTCGGTACGTTCGCCGCCGACCTCGGCATCATGCTGTTCCCCGGCGGAGAGGTCCCGCCGGAGGGGCGGGCGCTGTCGTCCCGCTTCCGGGAGTCCTGGACGGCGTTCGCGAGGACGGGCGACCCGGGCTGGCCGGCGTACGACACGCAGCGGCGGCTGGTGCAGGTCATGGACGCCGATCCGCAGGTCAGGGCGTATCCGGAGGAGGCGTCGAGGAGGCTGTGGGAGGGGTACGAGTTCGCGCCGATGCCGCTGCTGGCGTGAGCGTGCCCTACAGGTTCCCGAGCGGCTCGATGTCGACGCGCACCGGCGTGCCCCACACCCGCAGCACCTCGTAGTCGGTGAACTCGTGCACGAGCCGGTAGGCCATGGCGGCCCGGGGTCCGCGCCGCTGGGCGGCCAGATAGAGCTCGGCCTCGTGCCGGTCCCGGCGCGGTGTCCCGCACAACTGCCACGCCTGTCCGTTCCACAGCTCCGGCAGCCACCGCTGCTGGGGCTGCGGCCGGTCCTCGCGCACGCCGTACCGGGAGGGCGTGGGGTCGCTCGGGTGCGGTTGCGCGGAGGGCCCGTTGTACTCGGAGCGGCGGGCCACGCGGCGCCGGGTCTCGCAGAGCAGGCAGAGATCGTGGGCGTTCTCGTCGACGGGCCCGTTCGGGTGCTCGGGGCAGCGCGTGGAGGGCACGGCGCCGGTGACGCTGTCCTGCAGCAGATCCAGGGCACGCTTGAGATCGGCCTTGACCTCATGGAGCCGGCCGTCCGGGGTGTCCCCGGTGAGGGCCTCGCCGTGCTCCCCGAGGAGACGGAGGGCGCGGCCCAGGGCGGTGAGCTGGGCGTGGTTCATCAGTCCGCGTAGTCCTTGAGTTTTTCGGTGTGCAGGGTGATCCCTACGGGGTGAGGGATCGCCACGGTAGCTCCCCAGGGGTAGGACGAGGACAGCTGGTACCGGCCGTCCTTGGGCTCGCTGAAGACCGTGAGGGTGTTGTTGTCGCGGTCGATGAGGAGGTAGACGGGGATGTCGGCTTCCGCGTAGCCGATGGGCTTGTCGATGCGGTCGCGCTGGTCGGTGTCCTTGTCGTGTGAGGTGATCTCGACGGCCATGAGGGCGCCGTCGGTTTCGGACCACTCGCCGTCGCCCTTGAAGTGGTCCACCGGTGCCAGGAAGCCGTCCGTCCGGGCGCGGCCCTTGCGGTACGCCTCCGCCTTGACACCACGCTCGGGCGCGAGGTCCAGGTCGGGGCGATGCTGCATGCACTGGCGCAGCAGCCACATGAAGATCGAAGTGTGGTTGCCGTCCGGCATGGCCTTGACTACTACCTTTCCGTTGATGTACTCCAGCCGCACGGTTTCGGGGGCCACCGCGGCAAGCTCCTCGAATTCGTCGACATCGAGCGGGCCGTGCCGGACGCACAGCCTCCCGCCGAGGAACTCCAAGCGGTTCCGCAGCTCCCTTGGAGCCCGGCGGACGAGTTCTTCGAAGTCCTCGACGGACATCTGCGGGCGCTCAGCGGTGTCAGGGGTCATGGCGTTGCCTCCTTCCTCACATCGTGCCCTGGAATGGTCATGTCGGACCGTAGGAGCAGTCACACGAGTGTCCTTTC
This sequence comes from Streptomyces sp. a15, assembly GCF_059026085.1. NCBI lineage: Bacteria > Bacillati > Actinomycetota > Actinomycetes > Kitasatosporales > Streptomycetaceae > Streptomyces > Streptomyces sp. A15. The sequence goes on from NZ_JBWLKM010000012.1 coordinate 71,350, forward strand.
GCGTCGTTGGGACATTGCGGCACGGATGCCTGCCGCGTGAGCGTGGATGGCGGGGGCGGGCAGGGGCGCGTTGAGGTGATCCGGGGCGCGCTCGCCCCGGCATGTGCCGCAGATGCCGCCCGGCAGGGCCTCGGCGCGGCCCGGGGCGCGGCACTTCGCGCACTCCAGGATGCGGAGGGGTGGGCGGGGTGCGGGCTCTGGCTCAGGCTCCGGCGGGAGCTTGGTGGTCAGGCGCTTGTGGAGGAAGGCGGCCGGGCTGTGGACCGGGACGGGGAGGCCGGAGGTCAGGGCGTGGCGTACGACTGTGTCGGTGGCGCCGCGGGCGTACCACTCGGTCACCAGGGGAGCGAGGGCCGCGCAGTCGGCGGCGGAGAGGGAGAGCGCGGGGGTCTCGCGACCGAGGGCGGCGAGGAGGATGTAGGCGCGGGAGCGGGTCGGCGGGGACGGCCGGGATTCCTCCGGCACGTCACCTCGTGCGAAGGCCGCCCACCAGTCGTCGTCGCGCGCGGTACGGGACCACCACGATCGAGTGATCCATCGGGAGCCGGAGGACTCGATGGTCAGATGTTCGCGCCCCCGCCGCAAGTGCCCTGCCTCCTGAAGGCGGTTGAGGGCGGTGCGCAGGGCGCACTGTCCGTACGGCAGCACCTTGGCCAGCGTCTTTACGGAGATGTCGGCGCCGTCGGAGAGACGGTCGATGAACGCGGCGATGGCGGCTTCGCGGGGTGGGAGGTGGGCGAAGTCGTGCGCGGTGCGGGGGCGTTGGTCGGGGGCGGAGCGTTTTCCGTAACCCGGACTGGCCATCGGGTGGGAGAGGGCGTGCGCGGGCAGGAAGGCAGGACTAAGCTTGGCGTCAGTCACGGGATCGCTTGTTCCGATCTCTGTGGTTAAGCCCCCGCAGGTGTTGCTAGCACCTGACGGGGGCTGTTCTGTCTCGTTGCCCGAGAACGCTAGACGATCGTCACCCTGCGTGGCAAGCCGAACGCGTCAAGTCAACACGCCGGGTGGGAGGGTGGGTTGAGGTCCTCCATCCATTCCTTGAAAAGAGGGCTCGGAGCTGGGGACTTGAGCTTCGGGACCGGTCAGCCCATGCTCTTCGCGCCGTCCAGGGACTCGCGGATGATATCGGCGTGGCCCGCGTGCTGGGCGGTCTCTGCGGCGATGTGCAGCAGCACCCTGCGGGCCGACCATCGCGCCCCGGGCTCGTTCCATGGAGCCTTGGGCAGCGGATGGGTGGCGTTCAGGTCGGGCAGGGTCGCGACCAACGCGTCGGTCCGGCGGGCCGTTTCGTCGTAGTCGGCCAGGACGCCGGCCAGTGTCTCGCCGGGCAGCATCCGGAACTCGTCGGCCCGCCGGGCGAAGTCGGCCTCGGTCATGGCGGTGAAGTCGGGCATGGCGGACGGGCCGTTGAGGATGAAGTCCGCCCAGTTCCGCTCCACCGACGTGACGTGTTTGATCAGGCCGCCCAGGCACAACTCGCTGGCGGTGGTCCGTCGCCCGGCCTGCTCGTCGGTGAGGTCGCGGGTCGTGAAGCGCAGGAAGCGCCGGCTGTGGGCCAGCGCTTCCAGCAGGTCGGTGCGCTCGTCGGTGGTAATGGCGTGTGTGGTGTCGGTCATGGGGGCACGCTAGGAGCGATAGAGGTCAGATCCTGACCTCTACGACCGCCTCGACGAATGTCGACCATGTCTCAGCCCGGAACGCGAGCTTCGGGCCGTGGGGGTTCTTGGAGTCGCGGACCGGGATGAGGGCGGGCAGGTGGTCATGGGCCACTTCCAGGCAGTTGTCACCGCTGCCACCGCTGTAGCTGGACTTGTGCCAGGTCGTTGCGTCCAGGTCGTACTCAGGGATGCTCCTCATGGGCGTAATCCTGCGCCATCGCCTCGATCAAGGCCAGGGACTTCCCCGGTGAGAGGGCCGAGGCCGTGAGGAGTTCGTAGTAGTGCCGGTAGCGCGACACGGTGGCGGGGTCGTCCTCCAGTCGTCCGGTGCCGACACCTTCGAGGTAGACCAGTGCAGGCGCGTCGTCGCAGTCCATCAGCTTGACGCATCCCTGCATCGCCGGGTGCGCCCCCGCGTCGAACGGCAGCACCTGGACGATGGCCCGGTTCCGGCGCATCAGCCCGGCGATGTGGTGCATTACCCCCGCCATCACGGCGCGCTCCCCCGTCACTCGACGCAAGGCGGCTTCGTCAATCACCGCCCACAACAACGGCCTTGTTGGATCGTCGAGGATGCGGGCCCGCTCCATCCGGGCCACGACCAGTTCCTCGATGGCCTCCTCCGGTGCTGTCGGCTGGTATGCGCGGCACACGGCCCGTGCGTAGGCGGGAGTCTGGAGCAGGCCGGGGATCAGCATCGACGCGTACTCCCTGATCGCCGTAGCCCCCTCCTCCGCCTCCGCTGCCTCGGCAAAGTGCTCCGGATACTTCGACTTGGCCGACGCCCCGCAGTTCCTGGCGAAGAAGTCCTCCGTCCCCAGCACCTCGTCCAGCATCCGCGCGTACTCGGGTTGCATCCGCCGCGTACCCGCCTCCAACTGCCCGATGAACGAGCCGCTGCTGAAGAGGCGTAGGCCGAGGTCCTCCTGACTCAGGCCGGCCTTCTCTCTCGCGTGGCGGAGTTCGGAGCCCAGTAGTGCGCGGGGTGAGGATGACGGGTCGAGGTCCTTCGGTCCTGGCATGTCTGGTGACTCCCTGTCCCACAGCAGAGGTTGTTGGAGCATCCGGTATGGCCAGGTTAGAAGCGTGGCGGCCACGCTGTGTGGCGAAACGGAAACTCAGCGTGGAGGTAGCGAGATGACCGTGCGGTCGACCGAAGAAATGGTGACGTCCCTGAAAGAGGCCTTCGCCGGCGTCGGCATCATCCTGCCGTCCCTGCGCGTCGACCCCGTGACCGGCGCGAGCGACGAGCCGTTCGCCCTGGTTGAACTCGGGCGCTGCAACGTCCGTACCGCCGAGCGGCTGGCCTCCGTCCTGCGCGGGGAGCGGCCCGCGATCGGCACGCATGTCGTCGATGTGCGGGATGGGCGGATCGGGGAAGTCATGGGCCACGTCGGTGGCAGGGTGCAGCTCCGGCCCGTCGTCGGCGGACGGGAGTGGGACTGTCCGCCGGAGTCGACGGGGCCCGCGCCGCAGGAGGAGGTGCTGCGGGCGCGGGTGCGCAGGGTCAACAAGGAGGGGCGGCTGCCCTGTTGAGGCGGTCGTACTGGTCCCGGGTCAGCCGGATGTCCGCCGCCGCCACGTTCTCCTCCAGGTGACCGATGCTCGCCGTCCCCGGAATCGGCATCATCACCGGTGAGTGCGCGAGCAGCCAGGCCAGGGCGACCTGGGTCGGGGTCGCCTCCAGCTCGGATGCGACCGCCGTGATCTCGGGTTCCGTGTCCGCCGCGCCCGGCGCCACGGGCCGCCACGGCAGGAAGGCGATGTCCGCCGCCTCGCACGCCTTGAGTACCGACTCGTACTCGCGGTCGAGCACGTTGTAGCGGTTCTGGACGCTCGCGATGTCGACGATCGTGCGGGCCTCGGCCAGCTCCGCGACCGTCACCTCGGACAGGCCGATCCGGCCGATCTTGCCCTCTGAGCGGAGGTCGCCCAGCGCGCCCAGCTGGTCGGCGAGCGGGGTGTCCGGGTCGATGCGGTGGAGTTGGAGGAGTTCGATGCGGTCGGTGCGCAGGCGGCGCAGGGCTTCGTCCACCTGGGTGCGGAGGGAGGCCGGGCGGGCGTCGTAGGACCAGTCGCCCGACGCGGTTCGTATGACGCCGACCTTCGTCGTGACGAGGAGGTCGGCGGGGTAGGGGTGCAGGGCCTCGGCGACGAGCTCCTCGTTGGCTCCCCAGCCGTACAGGTGCGCCGTGTCGATGAGGGTGACGCCGAGTTCGACCGCCCGCCGGAGCAGCGCGACGGACGCGACGCGGGCGTCCGCCGGCTCGGTCGGCAGTCGCATCGCGCCTAATCCGAGCCGGCGTACCTCCAGGTCTCCGCCGATACGGAACGTGGTCGTGGGCTTCATGTGGTTTTCCTCCCCCTGAGCGAACGCCCACGTTAACAAGGCCAGTTGGCGCATCAGCCGGAAGCCGCCAACGCCGCCCGCAGATGCCCGTCCGACTCCTCCAGGAGGCGGGCCGCCGTCGGGCCGTCGACGTCGGCCAGGATCGTCAGGATGGCGTGCTTCACCTCGCCGTCGGTGGCGGCGAGGGCCCGCTCGATCTCCTCGTCCGCCGCGCCGGTGGCGAGCGCGACGATGCGGCGGGAGCGGGCGCGCAGCTTCTCGTTCGAGGCGCGTACGTCGACCATGAGGTTTCCGTAGGTCTTGCCGAGGCGGATCATCGTGATCGTCGACAGCATGTTGAGGACGAGCTTCTGGGCGGTGCCCGCCTTGAGGCGGGTGGAGCCGGTGAGGAGTTCGGGGCCGACGACGATCTCGATGCCGTGCTCGGCGGCCGCCGCGAGCGCGCTGTCCGCGTTGCAGGCCAGGCCGATGGTCAACGCGCCCTGCTCACGGGCGTGTTCGACCGCGCCGATGGCGTACGGGGTACGGCCGGAGGCGGAGACGCCGACCACCGTGTCGGCCGGGGTCAGCGCGAGGGCGTCGAGGTCGGCGCGGGCCAGTTCCGCCGAGTCCTCGGCACCCTCGACCGAGGTGACCATGGCCTCCCGGCCGCCCGCGATGAGGCCCACGACCTGGGACGGGTCCGTGTTGAAGGTCGGCGGACACTCGGACGCGTCCAGCACACCGAGCCGTCCGGCGGTCCCGGCACCGGCGTAGATCAGCCGGCCGCCGCGGCTCATCCGCTCGGCGACGGCGTCGATCGCGGCGGCGATCTGCGGAAGCCGCCGGGTGACCGCGTCCGGCACGGAGGCGTCCTCGACGTTCATGAGGCGGGCGATGTCGAGGGTGGGCAGCCGGTCGATGTCGGCGAGTTCGGGTCGGAAGGCCTCGGTGGTGAGGGATTCCAACTGGGCCTGGAGATCACCGGGATCGGAGGTCGAGGTCATGGTGAGAGTCGGCTCTTTCCGATGTGCAGGATGTGCAGGATGCTCACGGTGCATGGTGTGCATGGCGTGCGGTGTGATCGGGTCTATCGTCGGTGCCGGTGCGCCAGCGCCTCGTAGGAAGCCGCGAGTGCCGGCCCCGCCGTCTCGTACGTCTGCTGCGCGACCCCGACGAACAGACAGTCCACCACCAGCAGCTGGCTGGTACGGGAGGACATGGCCGCCGGCCGCAGCTCACTCTCCCGCGCGGTGGACGTCGTCAGCACATGGTCGGCGTACTGCGTGACGGGCCCGTCGGGCCGGCCGGTGATCGCCACCGTCGTCGCCCCGTGCTCGAAGGCGACCCGCAGCGGCTCGATGACGTCGCCGGTCGAGCCCGAGTGCGTGATCGCTATCGCCACGTCCCCCGCCCGGAGCTGCACCGCGTTCGTGACGGCGAGGTGTGGATCGCTGTGGGCGTGGGCCATCAGCCCTATCCGCAGCAGCTTCTGGGTGAGGTCCTGGGCGACCAGCCCGCTCGCCCCGACGCCGTACACGTCCGTCCGCCGCGCCCCGGACAGCGCGGACACCGCCGCCGCGAGCTGCACGGTGTCGAGGCCGGCCGCCGTGTCGGCGAGGGTCTGCTGCTCGTCGTACGCGAGTTTCGTCACGACGTCGGCGATCGGGTCGTCCACCGCTATGTCCGTCGTGATCGCGGGGGCCCGGCCGGAGGCCTGCTGGGCGGCGAGGCCGGCGAGGGCGAGGCGCAGGTCGCGGTAGCCGGGGTAGCCCAGGATGCGGGCGGTGCGTACGACGGTCGCCTCGCTGGTGCCGGTGAGTTCGGCGAGGCCGGTGACCGTGAGGGCGGCGCAGCCGGCGGGGTCCTTCGCGACGGCCTCGGCGACGCGCTGCATGGAGCGGGTCATCGAGGGGGCGAGGGTGCGCACCTTGGCGGCGAGGCTGTTGCCGAAAATTTCCTTCACGTCCTGGGTCACACGTGAAAGATATTTTCGGCTCGGTGTTGTGGTCAAGAGTGCGCACAATGGGTGCATGGACCCCATCAGCCCCCTGGAGCAGGCGTTGCACGCGGCACGCGCCCTCGTGCTCGCCGACCTCGCCGCGGGCGAGGTGGCCGCCGCGGACGTGGTGTCGATGGTCGAGGACTCCGTCGTGCAGCGGCGCTGGTGGGTCGAGCAGTGGCCGGACGGCGTGGACTTCGTGGCTGGGCTGGTCGCCCAGGACGTCCAGGACTCGCTGCTCGAGCGGTACGGCCGCTGGCCGCTGTGCCCGGTGTGCGGCACCGGCGACCCGCACGCGCTGGAGGTCGAGCCGGAGCTCGGTCCGGACCCGCACTGGGTGTGTCACAAGGCGGGTGTGAAGGTCGCCGCCGTGGGGGCGCTCGGTTCGGCGACCGGCGGGACGCCGCCCTCGTGACGGTGTACATCGACCCGCCCACCTGGCCGGGCCACGGGCGGATGTGGTCCCACCTCGTCAGCGATGTCTCGTTCGCCGAACTGCACGCGTTCGCCGATGAGCTGGGCGTGCCCCGGCGGGCCTTCGAGCGTGACCACTACGACATTCCCTCGCACCGGTACGCGGACGTGGTGGCCGCGGGAGCGGTGGAGGTCAGCAGCCGTGAGGTGGTGCGGCTGCTGCACGGGGCGGGCCTGCGGAGGCCGAAGGGGCGGGGTCAGCCGCGCAGTTCGTAAGCCAGCAGGCCTTCGTCGTAGAGGTCCTCGCTCACCTGTGTGAAACCGGCGCGCGCGATGACCGCCTGCGAGGGGGCGTTGCCCCGCTCGACGGTCGCGAACAGGGCCCGTACGTCGTCCCGGGCCAGCGCCCACCCCGACAGCGCGCGCAGCGCCTCCGTGGCGTAACCGTTGCCGCGGGCGTTCGCCACCAGGTCGTAGCCGACCTCCGCCGTGTCCTCCTCGTCGGGCGCGCCGTGGAAGCCCATGCCGCCGATCGCGCGGCCGTCCTCCCGGCGCACGAGGACGAACAGGCCGAACTCCGGGCGGTACATCCCTACTTCGCAGGCCTTCAGCATCATCCCCGCGGCCTCCAGCGTCCCCTCGAAGGGCCCGCCCTCCAGCCAGTCGAAGCCTCCGTCCCCACCCGCACGCAGATCGGCGGCGGCCGCGGGCGTGACGCCGTGCAGGGTGAGGCGGGGGGTGGGGATGCGTATCGGGGTGGGGTGGTCGGACGCCTCGGTCACATGCGTTCCTTTGCTCACGAGGTCAGCAGCTCCAGCTCGGCGGCGAGATTGTAGCGGGCCGTCGCCTCCCACTCCGCCTCCCCGTACGGCGTCCTGAACAGCCGGGGCAGGGCGAGGAGTTGGTGCAGGATCGCGGCGCGGCCCTCGCGGAAGGCGTCCGTCGGGATGAAGCCGTACTCCTCGCGGACCGCGGCCGTGTACGCGGCGTACGCCGACGGCGGCGCGGCGAGGATCGCCAGGTCCGCGTCGCAGAGGACCTGGCCGTCGGGGTCGTCGTCGGCCGGGTCGTGGGTGGTGGTGAGGCGGACCAGACGGGCGACCTCGGCGGTCTTGTCCGCCGCGAGCCCCGCCTCGGGGAGGGCGCGTTCGGCGAGGCGGGCCGAGCGTTCCTCGTTCTCGGAGCGGTCGGGCAGGTAGACCGCGTCGTGGAACCAGGCGGCGAGGCGTACGACGTCCGGGTCGGCGGCGTGCTTCTCCAGTACGTCGACGTGGTCGAGGACCGCGGTGAGGTGGGTCAGCGTGTGGTAGCGGCGCTGCGGCTCCTGCCAGCGGGCCAGCAGGTCGTCGGCGTACCGGGCCGGGTCGGGGCTGGTGGTGTCGTGGCCCCGGGCTCCTTCCAGGGCACGGACGAAACGGGTGCGCAGGGCGTCGGGATCGGCCATGTGCCTATTCTCCCCTCGGTGCGGGCGGGCCCCTAGCGTGGTGCCCATGACTTCTGCCGAGGAACGTGACCCTGAACTGCCCGGCCGGCTGCTGCGCACCGAACGGGACGCCCTCGTCCCGCTGCTGCGGGCCAGGCCCGACGAGGACTTCGCCCGGCCGGCCGCCGCGTGTCCGGGCTGGACCGTGCGGGACGTGCTCGCGCACTGCTCGGCCGCGCTGATGCGGGTGGTGGAGAGCAGGTACGAGAAGGACGTCTTCTCGCCCGAGTCGAACGACCGGGACATCGCCGAGCGGGCCGAATGGCCGAACCAGCAGGTCGTGGACGAGCTGGAGCGGGGGATGACGGAGGCGGGACCCGTGATCGCCGGGGCGGGCGGGGTGTTGGACGCGATCGCGCTGGGCGAGTGGGTGCACGCGGGTGACGTGCGCGAAGCACTCGGGGAGCCGGGGGCGTACGCGGGACCGGGGCTGCCGGACGCGCTGGCGCTGCTCGTCCGGATCACCCGGGAGCGCGACCACGTGCCGCTCCAGGCCGACCTCGACGACCTCGACGAGCCGCTGCGGCTGGGCGGGGTCCCCGGGGAGCGGCCCCCGGCGCGGTACATCGGCGACGCCGCCACCCTCGTACGGCTGTATGCGGGGCGGTCGGCGGCGGGGGCGTCGTACGAGCTGGCGGGGGCGAAGGAAGAGGAGCTGAACATCTACGGGTGAACGGGTGCGGGTGAGCGGGTGCGGCTAACGGGTACAGATGAACGGTGCCCCGTACAGGCGTAGGCTGGATTGGACTAGACCTTGGACTAGACCTGTAGCCGCCGACGAATGGGGTCCCATGAGCAAGCGTGCAGTCCTGGAGGTGATCGCCCTCGGCGTCGAGGACGCGGTCGCCGCCCAGGCCGGAGGCGCGGACCGGCTTGAGCTGGTCACCGACATCGCGGCCGACGGGCTGACCCCGTCGGCCGGCACGGTCGCCGGGATCCGCGCCGCCGTCGACATCTCGCTGCGCGTGATGCTGCGCCCCGCGGACGGGTTCGCGGCGGGAGCCGCCGAGGACGTCGACCGGCTGGTGCGGGTCGCCGGGGAACTGCGGGCCGCGGGCGCCGAGGAGTTCGTGCTCGGGTTCCTCGACGCGGACGGCGGAGTGGACCTCGCCGCCGTGGAGCGCCTGGCCGGCGAGCTGGACGGCTGCCGGTGGACCTTCCACCGCGCCATCGACCACTGCGCCGACCGGGAGGCCCTGCGCAAGCAGCTGGACGGTCTGCCCGGCCTCGACACCATCCTCACCGCCGGCTCCCCGACGGGCGTGGACGACGGACTCCCCACCCTGCTGGCCGAGGCCGGGCGCAGGCGGAGCGGGGAGCCGGGCTACGAGCAGCGGATCCTGGTCGGCGGCGGACTGCGCCTGGACCACGTACCGACACTCCGGGCCGCTGGCATCGACGCCTTCCACATCGGCGGGGCCGCCCGTCCGGACGGCTGGGAGCGGCCGGTGTCGGTGGCGGCGGTCGCGGAGTGGCGGGGAGCGCTGGACGCGGGCTGAGTGGAGCGCGCCGAGGGTGCCGCCCCCAGACAACGCCGGACGGGCTGAAAGCAGCCCCTCCGGCGTTTGAGGAGCGGGGTCTGGGGCGGAGCCCCAGAGGACGGGACGGGACGGGTAGGGGCGGCGGGGGCGAGAACCCTCCCCCAGCCCTCTCAGCCCAGTTCGCGCGGCAGCGGTGCCGCGTGCGTCACGATCAGGCCCGACACCGCTCGGGTCAGGGCCACGTACAGGCGCCGCAGGCCCGTGCGCTCGTCGGGTTCGCCGTCGACCACGGCCTGGGGTTCGTCGAGGACGACGTAGTCGTACTCCAGGCCCTTGGCGAGGGAGGCGGGGACGAGGGTGAGGCGGGTCTCCCGTGTCGTCTCCTCGCCGGGGGCCAGGTAGCCGATGCCGGCCGCCGTGAGTGCCTCCGCCAGCGCCGGGACGCGGGCGTCGGCGGCGATCAGGCCGGTGGAGCCCTCGTTGCGCAGCAACTCCTCGCAGGCCGCGACCACTTGGGTGGTGTCGGAGACCGGGCGGACGTCGAAGAAGCCCGGGTTCTCGCGGACCGACGCGACCGGGGTCAGGCCCGGGGCGATGTGCGGGAGGAGGCGGGAGGCGTAGGTGATGACGTCGGTCGGTACGCGGAAACCGGCCGTCAGCTCCTCGATCACGCCGTCCGGCTTGCCGAGGTGCGCGAGAGCCTCGTCCCAACTCCGGGTCGCCCAGGGGGTGGTGCCCTGCGCGAGGTCGCCGAGGACGGTGGCCGAGCCGGTGGTGCAGCGGCGGCCGACGGCCCGGTACTGCATGGGGGACAGATCCTGCGCCTCGTCCAGGACGACATGGCCGAGCGAGTGCGTGCGCTGGACCAGGTCGTTCGCCTCGTCGATCAACACCGCGTCCGCCGGAGCCCACTTGGCCGACTTCACCGACCGGACCGCCCTTTTGCCAGATCCAGGCAGCGCCCACAGGATCGTCTTCTGCTCGTCCTCGGTCAGGATTCCCTCCGCGTGTCCGGCGAGGAAGTCCGCGTCCGTGAGCAGCCGCAGGACGAGTTTCGCCGGGTCGACGGGCGGCCAGACCTGCTTGACGGCCGCCTTCACGGCCGCGTTGCGGGCCACCGCGTCCTGCACCCGGTCGTCCGGCGCCTCGCCGGAGCGTTCCATCTGCACGAGCACCGCGTGTGCGATGCGCTGCGGGAGAGCCTCGCGGGCGGCGCCGTAGCGGATGTTCCGGTCGAGCAACTCACGGACGATGTCCTCGAGTTCGTACGCCGGGACCCGCCAGCGGCGTGAGCCGCGCACGACGACGACCGGCTCGGTCGGCATGGTCACGTGCGAGTAGACGGCCCTGCGCAGTACCTCCGCCATCCTCGCGTCGCCCTTGATGACCGCGGCCGCCGCGTCGTCCGTACCCCGCACCTCCGCGTGCCCGGAGACCAGGTCGTCGACGGTGGCCTGCTGGACCGCCAACTCGCCCAGCGCGGGGAGCACTTGCTCGATGTAGTGCAGGAAGGACCTGTTCGGCCCGATGACGAGGGTGCCGGTGCGGGCGAGCCGGTCCCGGTGGGCGTAGAGGAGGTATGCGACCCGGTGCAGGCCGACGGCCGTCTTTCCGGTCCCCGGCCCTCCCTGCACGCACACCGTCCCGCCCAGCCCGGCGCGCACGATCTCGTCCTGCTCGGGCTGGATGGTCGCCACGATGTCGCGCATCGGGCCCACCCGCGGGCGCTCGATCTCCTGCTGGAGCAGCTTGCTGGTGGCGGACGCCTCCGCGGGGTCTGACAGGTGCTCGTCCTCGTACGCCGTGAGGTCGCCGCCGGTGTAGCCGAAGCGGCGGCGCAGCGCGATGTCCATCGGGTTCTTCTTGGAGGCCCGGTAGAAGGGCTGGGACACCGGTGCGCGCCAGTCGATGACCATCGGGTCGCCGTCGTGGTCGTGCACGTGCCGGCGCCCGATGTGCAGCGTCTGATAAGCGGCCTCCGGCCGCGGGCGCTCGCCCTCCGCGCCCTCGGCCGTCTCGGCGCCGGGGGCGTGCAGGTAGTCGAGCCGGCCGAAGAACAGCGGGGTGTGGCTGAGGTCGGCGAGTGCCTTGATGCGCTCGCCGATCTGGCGTTCCAGGATCTGGGCGTTGACCCAGTTCGCGGTGACGTCGCTGATGTCGAGGGACTCGGCGTCCTCGCGCATCGCGCGCAGGGCGGCGCGGGAGTCGGCGAGGTGGGAGCGTTCGCGGGCGAGGGGGTCGTCGACGGGCGTGGGCGGGGTCGTGGACGGGCTGGACGGGGTCGTGGACGGGCTGGACAAGGCGGTGCCTCCGGAAGGACCTGCTGGAGAGGTGGCTGAGTCGCTTCGCAGCTTCGGGATGCCGACCGGTTTCCGTCCGGCCGGCGGCACTCCGTGGGGAGGCGGGCAAGAGCGGAGATTGTAGGTGAGCGGTGCGTCCGGGAGCGAATGGTTTTCCGCACCCCTGGGCGAGTGGCTTTGGCCGCGCCCTGAGCGATTGGCTTTGGCCGCCCTCTGAGTGGATGGCTTTGGCGGCCCTCTGAGTGGATGGCTTTGGCCGCCCCCTGGGCGAGTGGCTTTGGCCGCCCTCTGAGTGGATGGCTTTGGCGGCCCCCTGAGCGAGTGGCTTTGGCCGCCCTCTGAGCGGATGGCTTTGGCGGCCTCTGAGCGAGTGGCTTTGGCGGCCCCCTAAGCGAGTGTCTCCCCGACCCCTAGGGGACGCCCCCTCCCCCTGAGGGTGGCCGCTCGCCCCGAAGTACTACGCGCCGACCATCCAGGTTCGCCCCGCAGACCGATGCCGTCCTTATGACCGGAAAGCCACCATGGAGACATGAGCGCAGCAACCATCACCCCAGTCCCGCGCCCGCCCCGCCCGGCCGGCGCCACCTCCGTCCTCGGCAGCCACCGTCACGTCCTCGGCGATGCCCTGCGTGCCGTGAAGGTGTTCGCGGGCGCCGCCTTCGACGTCGTCATCCTCGGGGAGTACGCGGAAGAGGCGGGCGTCCGCCGCAAGTGACCGCCCGCCTCCTGGGCGCTCAGCTGTCCGCGAGCAGCTCGTCGGCGTCCACGATCCGGTAGGCGTAGCCCTGTTCCGCCAGGAACCGCTGCCGGTGCGCGGCGAAGTCCTGGTCGATGGTGTCCCGGGCGACCACGGAGTAGAAGTGGGCCTGGTGACCGTCCGCCTTCGGCCGCAGCACCCGACCCAGCCGCTGTGCCTCCTCCTGCCGTGACCCGAAGGTCCCCGACACCTGGATGGCGACCGTCGCCTCGGGCAGGTCGATGGAGAAGTTCGCCACCTTCGACACCACGAGCACACTGATCTCGCCCTGCCGGAAGGCCTCGAAGAGCTTCTCGCGCTGCGCGTTGGACGTCTCGCCCTTGATCACGGGCGCGTCGAGGTGTTCTCCCAGCTCGTCGAGCTGGTCGATGTACTGCCCGATGACGAGGATCTGCTGCCCGGCGAACCGGCGCACGATCGCCTCCGTCACCTTCCGCTTCGTCGCGGTCGTCGCGCAGAAGCGGTACTTCTCCTCGGTCTCGGCGGTGGCGTACGCGAGCCGCTCGGCGTCGGTGAGGTTCACCCGCACCTCCACACAGTCGGCGGGCGCGATGTACCCCTGCGCCTCGATCTCCTTCCACGGTGCGTCGAACCGCTTCGGCCCGATGAGCGAGAAGACGTCGGACTCCCGCCCGTCCTCCCGCACGAGCGTCGCCGTCAGCCCCAGCCGCCGCCGGGCCTGCAGATCCGCAGTGAACTTGAAGACCGGCGCCGGCAGCAGATGCACCTCGTCGTAGAGGATCAGCCCCCAGTCCCGGGAGTCGAACAGCTCCAGGTGCTGGTAGACGCCCTTCCGCTTGGTCGTCAGCACCTGGTACGTGGCGATGGTGACGGGCCGGATCTCCTTCTTCGTCCCGCTGTACTCGCCGATCTCCTCCTCGGTCAGCGAGGTCCGCTTCACCAGCTCGTGCTTCCACTGCCGGGCGGAGACGGTGTTCGTGACGAGGATCAGCGTGGTCGACTTCGCCTGGGCCATGGACCCGGCCCCGACCAGTGTCTTTCCGGCACCACAGGGGAGTACGACGACTCCGGACCCGCCGTGCCAGAAGTTCTCCACGGCCTGCTTCTGGTACGGGCGCAGCGCCCACCCGTCCTCGTGCAGCTCGATCGGATGCGCCTCGCCGTCGACGTACCCGGCGAGATCCTCGGCCGGCCAGCCCAGCTTCAGCAGCGTCTGCTTGATCTGCCCGCGCTCGGAGGGGTGCACGGCGACGGTGTCGGGGTCGATGCGGTTGCCGACCAGCGGGGCGACCCGCTTCGAGCGCAGGACCTCCTCGAGCACCGGCCGGTCGGTGGAGGTGAGGACCAGTCCGTGTGCCGGGTGCTTGGACAGGGTCAGGCGGCCGTACCGGTCCATCGTCTCCGCGATGTCCACGAGCAGCGCGTGCGGCACCGGGTATCTGCTGAACTCGACCAGCGCGTCCACGACCTGCTCGGCGTCGTGCCCGGCGGCCCGCGCGTTCCACAGCCCGAGCGGCGTCACCCGGTAGGTGTGGATGTGCTCCGGCGCCCGCTCCAGCTCCGCGAACGGCGCGATGACCCGACGGCACTCGTCCGCCCGCTCGTGGTCGACTTCGAGCAGCAGAGTCTTGTCCGACTGGACGATGAGTGGACCATTCACGCGCGGCACCCTTTCCGTAAGGCCAGAGGTCACGGCCAAACGTCCAGTGTGCCTGATCCTTGTGACCTGCCGCGTTCCTGTCCTACAGGATGTCTATTCACTCCGGCGAGTGCACGGATTGAGCCGGACGGCCGTGGCCTCCGAAGAATGGCTGACCATGCGGCCCTCACCCCCCACCCCGTCCCAGCCCACGGCCACGCTCGGGTACGCCCTGTTCGCGACCCGCTGGCTCCAGGCACCGCTCTACTTCGGTCTCGTCGTCGTCCAGGGCGTGTACGTCTACAAGTTCTTCAACGAGCTGTGGACCTTAGTTCTCCGGTGCGTGACCGGGCAGGCCACCGAGACCTACGTCATGCTCTCGGTGCTCAAGCTGGTCGACGTCGTCATGATCGCCAACCTGCTGATCATGGTGATCGTCGGCGGTTACGAGACCTTCGTCTCGCGGATCGACCTCCAGGGCCACCGCGACCAGCCGGAGTGGTTCTCGCACGTCAACCCCAACGTGCTGAAGGTGAAGCTGGCCACCGCCATCGTGGGCATCTCGTCCGTCCACCTGCTCCAGATGTTCGTGGACGTCCAGCACACCTCGCGGCACTCCCTGCTGTGGGGCACGACGATCCACATGGCCTTCATCCTGTCGGCGGCGATCCTCGCGTACATGTCGGGGCCGATGCTGGTCCGGACCGATGCCGCCCACGCCCACGCCCACGCGCAGGCGCAGGCACAGGCTCACAAGGGGAGCCCCGGACCGGAACCCGAACCCCCGACGGCGACCACACCGCATGACCCCCCGAGCCACCACACCCTGATCCCCGCCCAGGCGGTGGGCCCCCGCGCCGCCGGTGCCGGTGCCGGTGCCGGTCCCGGTGTCGAGGAGCGCATCCGGGCCGCCGGGTTCCCGGCCCGGAAGCTGCTGGAGGACTACGACGAGGAACACCCCCGGACCTTCGACCGGGACAGCGTGGCCCGGCTCGGCAAGCTGGACTTCGTCGCCGCCCGGCGGAACGTCGTGTTCGTCGGCCCGCCCGGCACCGGCAAGACGCATCTGGCCATCGGCCTCGGCGTGCGGGCCTGCCAGGGCGGCCACCGGGTCCTGTTCGCGACCGCGGTCGAGTGGGCGGCCCGGCTGGCCGACGCACAGGCCGCCGGCCGGCTCGCCGGGGAACTGGCCGAGCTCGACGCCTACCCGGTGCTGGTCGTCGACGAGGTCGGCTACACGCCCTTCGACGTGGAGACCTCCGCTCTCTTCTTCCGGCTGGTCGCGCACCGCTACGAGCGGGCCTCGCTGATCGTGACCGGTGACCGCCCGCTCGGCCGCTGGAACGAGATCTTCGGCCCGTCCGCGCCGGCGATGGTGGACCGCCTGGCCCACCACGCCGACATCGTGCGGATCGAAGGGGACAGCTACCGGATGCGGCGGGCTACTTCAGCGTGGGCAGACTGACGTTCTGGATCAGCGGTCCCTCGACGGTCAGCCCCTCGCCGATCAGGGACTCCGGGGCCGCGACCGGGAGCGGCAGCGGCAGCGCGGACGCGGCCGTGGCCTCGGGAGCGAGCGCGCCGAGCAGCGCGGCGGCGGAGAACACCGCGGTGACGGAGACGGCGACGGCGGTGGCGCGGGTGGCGGCAGGAAACTTGGAACGCATGGGGACTGGCCGGCCTTTCACATACGGACGGGATCGGGATCGGGATCGGGATGGGGACGGGGGTGGGGACGGGGACAGGGATGGGCGGGCCGGCCCGGGGAACGCCGGGCCGGCCCGGTGGGCGAGCGGAGGCGCGTCAGATCTGCGGGGTCTCGATGACCAGTCCGGCGACATCGATGCCGATGGCGGCGGCCTGGGTGGCGAAGGCGCCGATCATCAGGGCGGTGGCGGTGAGAACGGCGGCGACACGACGGGCAGCACGCATGGGGGACTCCCTTTTCTGTGGCACTCGCCCGGGCTGCCTGCGGGGCGGCCCGGGCTTTGATCAGGACATCCGGTGGCTGCCCGGCGGCTCGCGCCGGAATGCGGGAGGCCGGGAAAGCTCCCTCATGAGTGGGAAGCGTCCGGCGTGGCGTGCATGATCACGGGCGTACACCCGCAGGGGTGAGACGGCAGTGAGTCGCCCTCAGAGCTGGTCCTCCGCCAGCTCCGCCACCCCCGTCACCCGGTGCAGCGGATACGTCCGTACCTCGTCCGCCGTGTGGTCGTACGCCGTCACGAAGCCGCCCTCGACGCGGATCGGGGCGATGACGCGCTGGGTGGCGGCGCCCTCGGCGGTGACGTAGCCGATCCACAGGGTCTCGCCGGTGAGGACGGCGGCCTGCATGGTGGCGAGGGTCTCGGCGGGGCTGGTGCGGGGGAGGTCGCCGCCGGTGGCGGGGGTGGCGGCCGTCGGCTTGCGGGGGGTCGTGGACGCCAGGTCGCCGGCGCGGATGGCGCGGATCGCGGCCGACAGGAGCGTCGCGTCCGGTACCGGGGGGCCGTCCGGGACCGGTTGGGGAGGGGTGCGCGGTGGGGTGCGGTGGGCGTGGGCGCGGGCGATCAGGACGTCGCCCTCGGCGGACTCGGCGGCCGGGGCGAAGCCCATCGCGCGCAGGCCCTCGAGCAGCGCGGCCGGGTCGGCCTGGCCGGCCAGCACCGTGGGCGCCAGGCGGCGCAGGCGCAGGCCCGCCGCCCGCTTGTCGGCCATGATCTCGTTGAGCATCGCGTCGTCGTCGCAGCGGACGTAGGCCGAGGCCGCACCGACCCGCAGATGGCCGTGCCTGCGCGCCACGTCGTCGATCAGGTAGGTGAGCGGCTGCGGAACCGGCGTACGGGAGTGCTCGGCCAGGAACGCGTGCAGGTCGGAGGCGGACCGGCCGGAGTCCAGGGCGCGGCGCACAGAGCCCGGCGTGAAGCGGTAGACCGTGGCCCCGCCCTTCGACTCCACGTCCGCGAGCACGCCCAGCGTCTCCGCCAGCGGCCGCCGCAACGGCCCCGGCGCCACCGCCGTCAGGTCGGCCTGGAGCAGGACGTGGTCCAGGGGCTCGGGGAGGAGGGGCGCGAGGATGCGGGCGGCCGCGGCGGAGGCGGTGGCCTGTTCGGGGGGCGAGAGGGGTTCGACGGCCGGCGCGGGGTGGTGGTGGACAGGGAGCTTGTCGCCCGGGCCCACCGGTTCCTCCGCCGCCGCCTCCGCCGCCTTCGGCGCGGGCGTGCCGCCCAGCAGCGCTCGCCCCTGCGCCGACAGCGCGCCCCGGCCCGTCACCCCCAGCAGCTCCGCCTCCGACACCGTCCAGCGCGCGAGCCGGGCCCGCAGGTCGTCCTCGCGCTGCGCACCCCGCAGCGGCCGCTCCCAGCTCAGCCGGGCCAGCACCGACTCGGCGGACGGCGAGGCGCCCTCCGGCAGCCCGGCCAGCAGGGTCAGCACCCGGTGCCGTACCTCGGGCGCGGCCGAGCGGTCCAGCCCCGGGCCCAGCGCCGACAACGTACGTTCCTTCATGTCCCGCCCGCCCACCAGCCCGGACGTCCGCGTCGCCGTCAGCCACGCCTCCGCGAGCCGCGCCCACCGCTGGGCCGCGGGCTGCTCCAGCCACTCGTCGTGGGCCGGGGTGGCCGCGTACCGCTCATCGGCCTCGCCGTCGGGGGCCAACAGGCCTGCCGCGTAGGCGAGTTCGACCCAGAAGGCGGCGATCGGCTCGGAGACGTCGAGGGCGACGGCGGTCCGCTTCAGATCACGGACACTGAGCCCGCCCGCCCGCAGCACCGCGGGCCCGCCCTCGTGCCAGTCCTTCAGCAGCTCCTCGACGGTCGCCAGCGCGGTGTACGCCTGCCCGGCCGCCGTTCCGTCCACAACCTGTGGACGGTGCGTGGCCGCGGCCTCCACCGCGGGCGGCAGCGGCTCGGTGGCCCGGTGCGCCCGGCCACCGCGCAGATGCAGGGCCACCTCCCGGGGCAGTACGACCGTCCCCGGCGCCGTCGGCAGCAGCAGCCCCCGGTCGAGGAGCCAGCGCAGATGGGCCGCGGGATCGGCGGTGACCTGGCCGAACGGCGGCCCCCACACCAGCCGGGCCAGCACCTCCCGCGACTCCTCCGGGGCACCGGCGAGCAGCGCCCCCATCCGTTTCCGGTTCGTGAAGAGCTTGGTGAGCGAGGTCACCGCCGACACCGCGTCGTGGGTCGAGGCGAGCCCCGCCGCCGTCACGATCTCCTGGATACGGCCCGGCGACATGCCCGCCGTCGCCTCCTGCACCGTCGGGCCCAGCCCCGTCGGCGACGGATGCTGCGGCGAGGGCGCCAGCAGCTCCCGGGCCGTACGCACGAGCCGCAGCCGGTCGTCGCCGCCCCACACCAGGGCCTGCGTGCGCAACGTGCCGAGCGCCCGCGGCAACGCGGCCGCGACCACCGGGTCGGCCTCGTCGCCCGCCATCAACCCCAACAGCTCCTCGTACGACGCCGGATCCGCCGCCACCGCCAGCGCCTCCGCCGTCTGCAGCGCGAACCGGTCGAGCCGCTCCAGGGCGCGGACGACGGAGGCACGGGTGCCGGCGCGGGTCGCGAGCTGGGTGAGGTCCGTCGGGACGGGGGTGATGAGGTCGGGGCGGGCACGCAGGAGTGCGGCCAGGGAGGCGTCGTCCCTGGCCCGGAGCGCCTCGGCGAGGGAGCGCGGCGGTGTGGCCTGGTGGCTCATCCGACCCACGTTAGCGGGTGGGTACGACGGCGGGGGTCGGCGTGGGTCCCTGCCGTGCCCAGCACGGGCCGGGCGAGGCGTCACCCGCTCGCGGTTGCGGGGTGCCGCCGCGTCTCCCTCCCCACAGCTCCCAACCACCGCATCTGCCGCAGCCGCGGGCAGCCCGGGCGATCCGCCCTGGCGGCTCCCGCAGCGTCGGACTGAGCGGCAGGTCCCAGTGGCACTCCGCAGTGTCGGGTTGCGCGACCGGTCCCGGCGGCACCGCGCAGTGTCGGCCTTTGCGACCCGGTCCCGGCGGCTGCCGCAGGCCAGACTGCGCGGCCCGTCTTGGTGGCTCCCGGCAGTGTCGGGCTGCGCGGCCCGTCCTGGCGGCTCCCGGCAGTGTCGGGTTGCGCGACCGGTCTCGGCGGCACCGCGCAGTGTCGGCCTTTGCGACCCGGTCCTGGCGGCTGCTGCAGGCCAGACTGTGCGGCCCGTCTTGGTGGCTTCCGGCAGTGTTGGGTTGTGCGGCCCGTTCTGGTGGCATCGCGCGGCGTCGGCCTTTGCGACCCGGTTCTGGCGGCTGCTGCAGGCCAGACTGTGCGGCCCGTCTTGGTGGCTTCCGGCAGTGTTGGGTTGTGCGGCCCGTCCTGGTGGCATCGCGCGGCGTCGGCCTTTGCGACCCGGTTCTGGCGGCTGCTGCAGGCCAGACTGCGCGGCCCGTCCTGGCGGCTCCCGGCAGTGTTGGGTTGTGCGGCCCGTTCCGGTGGCATCGCGCGGCGTCGGCCTTTGCGACCCGGTTCTGGCGGCTGCTGCAGGCCAGACTGTGCGGCCCGTCTTGGTGGCTTCCGGCAGTGTTGGGTTGTGCGGCCCGTCCTGGTGGCATCGCGCGGCGTCGGCCTTTGCGACCCGGTTCTGGCGGCTGCTGCAGGCCAGACTGTGCGGCCCGTCCTGGCGGCTCCCGGCAGTGTTGGGTTGTGCGGCCCGTTCCGGTGGCATCGCGCGGCGTCGGCCCGCGCAACCCGCCCCGGCGGGCATCGCGCAGCGTCGGCCTGAGCGACCTGCCCCGGCGGCTCCCCGCAGCGCCGGCCCGCGCGACCCGCCCCGGCGGCACGTTCCCCGCGGCTACGGCAGATGCGGCGGTCCGCGATACCGTCGTCCGACGGGGTATCCAACGCGCCAACCCCGGAGGGGACTTCGTGGGTATCGAGAGCGACCAGGTCGTCTACGAGTATCTGAGCCGCGTCGGCGACGTGGCGCAGCAGCGGCAGCTGCCGTCGGGCGACCGCATGCGCCTGGTGTCGGAGCTGCGGAACGAGATCGACCGGCGCCGCGCCAAGGTCACCGTCGACAGCCCCGCCGCCGTCCGCCGCATCATCGAGCGCCTGGGCAGCCCCGACGAGGTCGTCCGGGCCGCGGGCGGCACCGGACGCGCCGGCACCCCGCAGGCGCCGCCCGCCTCCGTGCCCGTACAGCGGGACCGGGAACCGGAGGAGAACGGCGCCGGCCGGCCGAAGGGGCTGCGGCGGGTCGTACCGCGTCCGCGTCCGCGCCCGGCCCAGGCGTCCCCCGACCCCGGCCCGTCCGACGTGCCCTCCCCGCCGCACCTCGCGAGCACGCACGAGCTCGGGGACAGCGCGGCGCAGCCGGACTGGTGGCGGGTGGACAGCAGCGCGTTCGGCGTGGGCGACAGCGTTCCCGGCTTCGTCGGCGGCGTGGAGATCCCGGAACTGCTGAAGCCTCCGCCGCCGAAGCCGGATCCGGCGGTGGAGAAGGAGACGGCCGGACAACAGCCCGCGCCCACGGTCGAGAACGCGGGGACGGCCGGGAAGACGGGGACGCTCGGGAAGCTGGTCCGGCTCGCCAAGCCCGCGCCCGCGCCCGCACCGGCCCCGGAGGCCGTGGCCGTGGCCCCCGCCCCCCGCCGCCGCTTCCGGCTCCTCGGCAAGGGCAGCAGTACCGGTGGCACGGGTGCCCTGGGCGGCTGGACCAACCCCTTCCTCCTCCTCGCCGCCGGACTCCTCGTCGCCGGTGCCGTCCTCGGCAACTGGATCGCCCTCGTGCTGGGCTGGGCCATCGCCTATGCCTCCCGGCGACTGAGCGACGCCGAGACGAAGTGGGCGGTCGTGATCCTGCCCGGCCTGTCGCTCACGGCCGGTGCCGTGTGGCTGTGGGGCCGTACGGAGGGCCGCTGGGGCGACCCTGTCGCCGAGGGCCACATGAGCGACGCGATCGGCCAGACCTGGCCGTGGGTGGTGCGGGGCGCGGCCGTGGCGTCGGCGCTGTTCCTGGTGTGGCGGTCACAGCGGCGGAGGTAGCTCACAGGTGCCTGTACGCCTGCCCGCCACAGGGCCTGGGCACAATGGCCCATATGGCCTCTACACGCTTCCCCGCCCCGACCGTCGGCTTCGACCTCGACATGACCCTCATCGACTCCCGGCCCGGCATCCGCGCCTGCTACCTGGCGCTCTCGGAGCAGACGGGGACGTACATCGACGCCGATCTGGCGGTCACGCGGCTCGGGCCGCCGCTCGCGCAGGAGCTGATCCACTGGTTCCCGGCGGAGCAGATCGAGCCCATGGCCGACCTCTACCGCTCGATGTACCCGGCCATCGCCATCGTGCCGACGCCCGCGATGCCCGGCGCCCGGGAGGCGATCGCGGCGGTGCGGGCGGCCGGCGGGCGGGCGATCGTCGTCACCGCCAAGCACGAGCCCAACGCCAAGCTGCACCTGGAGCACCTGGGCATCGAACCGGACGCCGTCATCGGCGACCTGTGGGCGGAGCAGAAGGCGGACGCGCTGCGCGAGCACGGCGCGGGCGTCTACGTCGGCGACCACGTCGGGGACGTCCGCGGCGCGCGGAAGGCCGGCGCGCTCTCGGTCGCGGTGGCCACCGGCCCGTGCGACGCGGACGAGCTGAGCGCGGCCGGCGCGGACGTGGTCCTGGGCGACCTCACCGAGTTCCCGGAGTGGCTCTCGGCCTACCGCCCGGCCCGCGCCTGACGGCGCCCCGCCGCGATCGACTGGAACACCCCTGCACCGGCCAGCAGGAAGCCGACGCCCATGAGCATGCTCAATCCGAACATGTACGTCGGAAAGGGCGTCGTACCGAGCAGCATCGGGGCCACCGTGACCAAAGTGGCCACGGCACCGATGAAGAAGACGAGCGCACCGGCGCGGATCAGTCGGTCACCGGGCTCGCGGGAATTCGTTTGGGTTTTGTCACGCACCGGACCAGGGTAGTTCCCTGCGGCGAGGAACAACCGGGCGACGTCTTGTCACCGGCGTGAAGACCATTAGCCTTGGTACCGGCGGGTCCCGACGACCCGCCCCAGTGCTATCAAGAGCCGTTTTCAGAAGCAGTTTTCCGACGAGTACGAGGACGAGGACAGACGTGCCTACCGGCAAGGTCAAGTGGTTCAACAGCGAGAAGGGCTTCGGCTTTCTCTCCCGCGACGACGGCGGTGACGTCTTCGTCCATTCCTCGGTCCTCCCCGCCGGAGTCGAGACGCTCAAGCCGGGGCAGCGAGTTGAGTTCGGTGTCGTCGCCGGCCAGCGCGGCGACCAGGCACTTTCGGTCATCATCCTCGACCCGACCCCCTCGGTGGCGGCCGCGACCCGCAAGAAGCCGGACGAACTGGCCTCCATCGTCCAGGATCTGACGACCCTCCTGGAAAACATCACGCCGATGCTCGAAAGGGGCCGTTACCCCGAGAAGACCTCCGGCAAGAAGATCGCCGGCCTGCTCCGCGCGGTCGCCGACCAGCTCGACGTATAACCGCGAGAACCGCGCTTTACGGAAAATCCAGCGCGTTCGGGCCGAGGGGCGGTACCAGCCCCTCGGCCGCCGCACGCGTGAGCAGCCCACGGATCGCGGCGTGGCCGTCCTCGCCGAGGTCGGCGGTGAATTCGTTGACATACAGCCCGATGTGCTGGTCGGCGACGGCCGGATCCATTTCCTGGGCGTGCTCCATGACGTACGGGCGGGACGCCTCGGGATCGTCCCAGGCCGCGCGGACGGACGTACGGATCGAGTCGGCGAGCCGCGTCAACGTCGGTGCGCCCAGCGACCGCTTGGCGATGATCGCGCCCAGCGGGATCGGCAGCCCGGTCGTGTTCTCCCAGTGCTCGCCCATGTCCGCGAGCTTGTGCAGCCCGTAGTTCTGGTACGTGAAACGCGCCTCGTGGATGACGAGTCCGGCGTCGACCTTCCCGTCCCGCACGGCGGGCATGATCTCGTGGAACGGCATGACCACGATCTCGCCGACCCCGCCGGGCAGCGTGTCCGCGGCCCACAGGCGGAAGAGCAGATACGCCGTCGACCTCTCGCTGGGTACGGCGACCGTACGGCCGGTGAGGTCTCCCGGCCCACGAGTGAGGACGAGCGGCCCGCACCCCCGGCCCAGCGCGCCGCCGCAGGGCAGCAGCGCGTACTCGTCGAGGACGTACGGCAGCACGGCGTACGACACCTTCAGCACGTCGAACTCGCCGCGCTCGGCCATGCCGTTGGTGATGTCGATGTCCGCGAACGTCACGTCGAGCGCGGGCGCGCCGGGGACGCGGCCGTGGGCGAGGGCGTCGAAGGTGAAGGTGTCGTTGGGGCAGGGGGAGTAGGCGATCTGCAGAGGCTGCACGGGCTCATTCGGTGCGGTCATGTGGGGTCCAACTCTCCAGGGCGGGTGTGAGCTTCCCGAAGGCCGTCGTCAGGGCGCTCAGCGCGTCGCCGATGCGCCAGGCGGCGCGGTCGCGCGGGCCGACCGGGTTGGAGACGGCCCGCAGCTCGAGCACCGGCACGCCGTGCGCGGCGGCCGCCTCGGCGACGCCGAAGCCCTCCATGGCCTCGGCGAGGGCCCGGGGGTGGCGGGCGCGCAGGGCGGCGGCCCGGGCGGCCGTTCCGGTCACCGTGGACACGGTGAGGACCGTGCCGGGGCGTGCTCCGGTCGCCGACACGGCAGCTCGTACGAGTGATTGTGGCGGACGGTGGGTGACGGTCCCGAAGCCCAGCTCGGTCACCGGCAGGAAGCCGTCGGCCGTCTCGGCGCCCAGGTCGGCCGCGGTGATCTCGTCGGCGACGACGAGCGAGCCGAGGGGCGCCTCCGGCTGGAAACCGCCGGCGATCCCGGCGGAGACGACGAGGTCGTAGGGGGCGCCTTCGAGCGCGGCCGCGGTGAGGGCGGCGGCGGTGGAGGCGGCGGCGAGGGCGGGGCCGACGCCGGCGGCGAGGAGGTCGTACCCGCCGGGGGGGCTGTGCAGGGCCGTGCCGGTGAGCCTGTGCAGGGTCACGCCCGGGAGCGGTACTTCCGTGGCGACTTCCGTGGGCGTGCCTGTGAACGCGCGCGCCACCGCGTCCCGTTCGACCGGGACCGCGGTGGCTACGAGGATGCGCATGGGCTCGGGCGGATCAGTCGTCCGCGTTCTTCAGCTTGAAGTTCCAGACGCCCTTGTACACCTTGCTGGCCGTGGTGTCGGTCTTGTCCTGCTCGACGATGCTGATGTTCAGCTCCTTCGGCGCGGCCTGACCCTGCTGGTCGGCGAAGAGATCGACGCCCTGGAAGGAGTAGTACGTCTTCTTGTAGACGTTGGTGACCTGCTCGCCGTTGATCCACAGGGCCCAGCCCGTCTCGGCGACCTCGGGGTCGACACCGATGCGCAGCGTCTCGCTCTGCGGCACGTCGATGGTTTCCGAGGCCTTCTCCCGGGCGCACTTGGCGGCCTCTTCGCGGCCGAGGTCCTTGCCGTCGTCGTAGCACTCGGCCTCGGTGCTCACCGAGCTCTGGCCGACCGTCACGGTGGCGCGCGGCGTCGGCTTGTCGCAGGCCGACAGGACGAGCAGTCCGGCGGAAACGGCACCGGCGGCGGCGACGGCGCGGCGGCGTCGCACTACGGATTGCAGCATGGTCATGGCCGAAGGCTATCGGGCAGGTCCTCCGGTCTACCCACGCGGGGTGCGGCGAGCCGTGGGCCGCGTAGGCGTCCAGGTCACCGGCTGGGCCACTCGCTAGGTCACCCGCGACCGCGCGGGGCCTCCGTGCCGGGCCGAGCTCAGCAGGCCCTTGACGGTGGTCAGCCAGCCGACGGCGACGATGGAGGCGCCCACGAACAGGCCCAGCGTGCCGTTGAGGGGCATCACGATGCCGACCGCGCCGCCGAACACCCAGGACACCTGAAGGATCGTCTCGGAGCGCGCGAAGGCCGACGTCCGCACCTGCTCGGGCACGTCCCGCTGGATCAGCGCGTCCAGGGACAGCTTGGCGAGGGCCTGCGAGAACCCGGCGACCGCCGCCAGACACGCCACCAGGAACGCGCCGAAGAAGATCGCGGCCGTGATCGCCGCGGTGACCACGCACGCCACCACCGTCACGATGATGAGTTCCGGCGCCTTCGACCGCAGCCACGCCCCGACCGCCGTACCGAGCGCGTTGCCGGTGCCCGCCGCGCCGATCACTATGCCCAGCGACACGGCCGCGCTCTCCCCGGTCAGCGGATGCTCCCGCAGCAGGAAGGCGAGGAAGAAGATCAGGAAGCCGGACAGGCAGCGCAGCGCGGCGTTGGCACCGAGGGCGTGCGTGACGGCGATGCCGACCGTGCGCAGCCCGGGCCGCTTGACCGGCTTGAGGTGCGGCCCGTGCAGATGGGCCTCGTCCGCGGCCAGCAGCGCGACGTCCTCGCCCTTGGCCGAGTCGACCTTCGGCGGCAGGGTGAAGGACAGGAACGCACCCGCCATGAAGATCACGAAGGCGCCGTAGAGCGGCCAGCTCGACCCGATCGCCTGCAACCCCGCCCCGATGGGCGCGGCGACCCCCGTCGCGAGCAGCCCGCCGAGAGTGACCCGCGAGTTGGCCTTCACCAGGGAGAAGCGGGGTGGCAGCAGCCGGGGCACCACAGCGCTTCTGACGACCCCGTACGCCTTCGACGCGACCAGGACGCCCAGCGCCGCCGGATACAGCTCCAGGCTGCCGCTGGCGACCGCCCCGGACAGGATCAGCGCGAGCAGCGCCCGGGCCAGCATCGCGCCCGCCATCGCCGCGCGGCGGCCGTGCGGGAGGCGGTCCAGGAGCGGGCCGATCACCGGGGCGAGGACGGTGAACGGCGCCATGGTGATCGCGAGATAGAGGGCGACGCGCCCTCGGGCCTCGTCCGTGGGGACGGAGAAGAACACGGTCGAGGCCAGCGCGACCGTGATCATCACATCCCCGGCGCCGTTCACACCGTGCAGCTCGATCAGCTTGCCGAGCCCGGACTCGCCGGCCCCGTGCGCGTGGGTCGCCTTGCGGATGCCGCGTGCGGCACCCGTCACCGGCAGATGCAGGGCACGGCCGATCGCGCGGAGAGGCCCGCCCGCCCGGCCCGACCCGCTGTTTCGCCCGCTCCCCTTGCTCCCCTTGAAGCCTTTGTTGATCCCTTTGGACATCTCTTCGGACCCACCGATCCCGGTGGCACCTTCGGGAGTCTTCGCGGCTGCCACCCCGTCATAGTGCCCCGAGAAAGCTGTGTGTAGTGCGGTTACCGCGCGTATGGCCGTGCACTTCCGCAGCGGATCTGCAGCGGATCTGCTGGGGAACAGACCCGTCGGTGTAGGCCAGGCGCACGCGAACAGGTAGCGTGCATATCTCAGCCATCCCGCAGAATGGGTGGTACAGGTGCGCCCGAGTGTGAGTGGGCGCGGACGTCGACGCGGTCCCCGGGTCCGCTCCGTCCGCCCCGCCACCGACAGGCAGACGCACCAGAGAGACGGCGTAGGAGAGAAGCGATACCTGTGAGCGCAGCGACCACGCGAAGCCGCACCCCCGACCGCCTGTGCGCCGAGGCCGTCGACCTCGCCCGCACCGCCGCCGAGGAGGCCGCCGCGCCCGGCGTGGTCGGCGAGCACTCGGGGCTGGTGTCCGAGGGCGACCGTGTCGTCACCCACTTCTTCGAGTGCAAGGAACTCGGCTACCGGGGCTGGCGCTGGGCCGTCACGGTCGCCCGCGCCTCCCGCGCCAAGTTCGTCACCCTGGACGAGGTGGTCCTCCTGCCGGGCCCGGACGCCCTCCTCGCCCCCGAGTGGGTGCCGTGGAGCGAGCGGCTGCGGCCCGGCGACATGGGCCCGGGTGATCTCCTCCCCACCGACGCCGAGGACCTCCGCCTGGAGCCCGGCTACACCGGCGAGGACGAGCCGCTGCCGAGCTCGCCCGTCTCCGAGGAGATGGCCGAGCTGGTCGAGGCCGAGGACGCGGAGGTCACCTCCGGCGGCCCCGCGACCCTCCCCGTCGTCCCCGCCCGCGGTTCCATCGCCGCCGTCGCCGAGGAACTCGGCATGCGCCGGGCCCGCGTCCTGTCCCGCTACGGGCTGCACATCGCCGCCGACCGCTGGGAGGAGTCGTACGGCGCCAAGACCCCGATGGCCCAGGCCGCACCCGCGTCCTGCGTCAGCTGCGGCTTCCTGGTACCGATCGGCGGCTCCCTGGGCCAGGCCTTCGGCATCTGCGCCAACGAGTTCGCCCCGGCCGACGGACGCCTCGTATCCCTGTCCTACGGCTGCGGAGGCCACTCCGAGGCAGCGGTCATGCCCGCTCCGCCCCGGCCGGCTCCACCGGTGATCGACGAGACGACGGTCGATCCCTTCCCGCTGCGGCCGGCTCGGGATTCGGGGTCCGTACCGGATGTCTCCGACGAGGATGCGGCGGAGTTGGGGCACTCGTAAGGTCCGTGCTGGGGTTCTGCTCGGGACGGGGCACCAAGTCGCGTCCGTGACCAGACTCGCTACTCACCAGTGGGTCGGTGCTCCCCCTCTGCGAGGACCTCTTCCGCCGAGGTGGCGGTGATCGCGCGGTCGAACCAGAGGTCGAGGACATCGAGGTCGTCGCACGACGTGACGCGCTCACGGTCTGCGTTCGAGATCTCGACGCCACGGCGATCCAGCAGATGCAGGATGTCTTCGACCTTCGCCTGGGCGCGGCCTTCGTCACGGATTTCCTCGGAGATGTACGACTTGTAGAAGGAGAGGTCCACGGCCACCAGGTTCCTCCAGAGTTCTCCGGCCCGGCGATTTACGCCGAGGCTTTGTGCGGAGCGCTTGGCCAGCGGTTCAGAATCCTAGGTAGACGATCTGAACGATGTAGACACGTTCGCTGCGTACGACGACTTGATACGTGAACATGCCGCCAGGAACGATGATGTTGCCGCCCGTCGGGTCGATGCCCTGGTGGGCCCGGCCGTGGAGGTGGACGGCTTCGGCAGCTCTGACCAGCTCGTCCGCCTTGGTCTCCACCCTGGCCAGGAAGTCAGCGGGAGCAGTGCGGGCGGCTGCCTCCGCGCCGAAGGCGTACTCCCATTTCCAGCTCAACCGCGAACTGCCTTCGTGGCTTCGTCCAGGACGGCGCTCAGCTCTCGCAAGGCTTCCTCCGCGGAGGCGGAATCCTCGTGTTCCAGCTCGCTCTGCGCGCGGGCAAAGCGAGAGGAAAGGTCGGGGCGGCGAGCGATCTCGATGTCCCTGGCCCAGATCAGGACCCAGCTCTGCACAGGGCTCAGGGACTGCCACTCGACGGCCTGCGCGAAAGCCTCGTCCTTGGTGGCCTGCATCTCCACCAACCGGCCCGGGGCAACGACGGCCAGGGCGGCGCGCAGTGCGTCGGGCGTCTGCTCGGGGCGGGGAATCAGCTCGTGTCCGTGGTCGGCCAGTGTGCTCATGGTGTCCTCCAGGAGTGCCCCGCCCAGGGTATCCGGCGGAATCGGCAGCGAAGGGGACTCGTCGGCAGCGGGGAGGGAGAGGATCGCCATGCTAGGCGGCCTCCATCAGGTCGGATCGGCAGGCGCGGCAGCGGCCGGGTTCGGGGGCGCGGAAGGCGTGGTCGCAGCCGTCGCAGTTCTGGAGCGGGTGCCGGGCGCTCGCCGGTGGTGGGGTGGGGGCGCGGAACGGGGGCGGGGGTGGCAGTTGGGCGGTGAGGCGGTGGGCGAGGAGGGCGGCGGGTCGGCGTGGGCCTTCGGGTGGCAGGTCTGCGGTGAGTGCGTGGCGTACGGCGGTGGGGCTGACGTCGCGCTCCAGCCAGGCGGCGACGCCGGGGGCGAGGTGGGCGGTGTCGCAGGTGGAGAGGAGGAGGCGGGGGTCGTGGAGGCGGAGGTCGGTGAGGAGGTCGGTGGCGGTCTGGAGGAGGGCGGGGGCGGGGTGCGCGGGGCGAGGGACGGCGGGGAGGGGCTTGCGGGGTGCCGGTTTCTTCGGGGTTGGGTGTGAGGGGCGTACGACGGGCTCGTGGTCGGCGGCCTCGCGGTGGCGTCCGGGCTGGTTGCAGGAGATCGTGCGGGTGATGATGCGGCCGCCGGGGATGCGTTCGCGGGTGCGGCGCAGGTAGCCGTGGGCTTCGAGTTCGCGCAGGGCTGCGGCGATACGGGTCGCGCCCTCGGGGAAGCGGGCGGCGAGGGTCTTGATGTCGACGCGGGCGCCCTTGGGCAGCGACTGGATGTAGCAGGCCAGCCCGATCGCGAGGAGCGACAGTTCCGGGTGCTGGACGAGGTGGTTGCCGATCACCGTGAAGCGGGTGGTGTGGCGGGTGTGGTCGTGGTCCAGGCCGCCGCCGGGGTGGGCGTGCCGGCGGGGGTGGTTTTTGCCCGCGGGGCGGGACTGGGCGTGCGGGGGCACGCTAATGTCGTGCGTATCCATCGGGAAGAGGTCCTGTCTTCCTTGGTGGTCAGGCCCTCGCACTGGGATTGCCGTCCCGGCGGGGGCCGTCGCATGTCTGGGGTTGTGTTGCGCCGAGCGTAAGGCAGGCAACGGGCCGGGAATCCAGCTGAGTTGGTGATGTTCACTCGCCCGGGTGAGGCGGCGTGCGACGCGGCTTCGGGAGGGTGGGGTGGGGCTTGGTGGGGTGCTTTCACCGTCGTGGTTCTTTGGGGAAGGCGCCCCTGCCGCCGGAGCACGCGTTTCTGTGCTCCGGTGACAGGTTCTCGGGGAGGGCGGGGTAGGCCGGGGGACTGCGGCGGGTGCGATGGCTGACCCCCGCGACTTCCCTCCCGCGACTTCCCTCCCGCAATTGGAGGATTTGGGCCACGCCCAGCCCTAGCCACCTGGGCTTTTCCATCCCGATCGTGGCCCAAATCCTCCAATCGCTCCCATCTCGCACGCGTTTCTGTGCTCCGGTGGGAGGCGCAGTTCCGCCCAGACCGTCTTGCGCGGGTGCGGGCCCTGGGCGGTGCCCCACCGGTCGGCGAGCGCCTCGACGAGGAGGAGACCCCGGCCGGACTCGGCGTCCGGGGTGGGGATTTGGGGCTGCGGGAGTCGGTCGCCGCAGGTGTCGGTGACCTCGATGCGCAGGGTGTCGGCGACGACGTAGAGGGTGAGCCGGAAGTCCCGGCCGGGGACGCGGCTGTGGGTGGCGGCGTTGGCGGCGAGTTCGGCGACGAGGTGGCGTGCCGGGTCCAAGGGGATTTCCCAGGCGCGGAGTTGCTCGGTGGCGAGCAGGCGGGCGAGGCGGGCTCCTCGGGGCGTGGGGGACAGCTGGACGCTGAAGTTGCGGACGGGGGCGGCGGTTTCTTGGATCACGTCACTCAGAGTGGCCGCCCGTGGCTACCGTGAACAGTGACGACTCCGTTGCGTACGGTGACTGTCCGGGCGTTGTCCGGTGGTGTCCGGGCTGTCGGGACGGGCCGTACGGGTAGAGGCGTCGCGGCACGGTCGTACGACGGAGGGGTGCGGGATGACGCAGGTGGACGGCAACGCGGCGCGGCTCAAGAGCGAGGCGGACGAGCCGGGTTGGGAGGTTGATCCGGACGACGACTGGGGCCTGGCGGTCGTAGCCACGGTGGGACGGCAGCTGCGGCTGCGCCGGGAGGCGGTGGGGATGCGGGCCGCCGACTTCGGGGACGCGGTCGGATACGGCGAGGACATGGTGTACAAGATCGAGGCCGGGAAGCGGATCCCCCGACCCGAGTATCTGGACATGGCGGACGAGGTACTGCGGGCCGGCGGACTCCTCGCCGCCATGAAGGAGGACGTGAAGAAGGTCCGGTACCCGAAGAAGGTGCGGGATCTGGCGCAGATGGAGGCGAAGGCGGTCGAGCTTCAGCTCTACGACCCGCTGAACATCCATGGGCTGTTGCAGACGCCGGAGTACGCGCGGGGGCTACTGCTCATGCGGCGCCCCGCGTACACCGAGGACGAGGTGGAGCGGTTCATCGCCGCTCGGGTGGCCCGTAAGGCCGTCTTCGAGCAGGACCCCGTGCCTGAGCTCAGCTTCGTCCTGGAGGAGTGGACGCTCCGCCGCCCGCTCGGCGGGCGGACGGTGTTGCGATGCCAGCTCGAACATCTGCTGGTGGCAGGACAGTTGCGGAACGTCGAGCTTCAGGTGATGCCGATGGATCGCGAGGAGCACGCCGGGGTAGACGGTGGGATTGAGGTACTGAAGTTCCAGGACGGATCAGCGATGGGGCGTTCACCCGTGGTGGCCCACGGCCGGCCGGTCTCCGATCCCAGGCAGCTCCGTATCCTTGAACTGCGGTACGGCATCATCCGGGCGCAGGCTCTCACGCCGCGTGAGTCCACCGCCTTCATCGAGCAACTGCTGGGGGAAACATGATCCGCAAGACCTCGGTCGGGGACGCCTCCGAGCTGGCGTGGTTCAAGAGCAGCTACAGCAGTGGCAGCGAGGGCGACTCCTGCGTCGAGATCGCCCCCACCCCCGGCACCATCCACGTCCGCGACTCCAAGAACGTCGAGGGCCCCCGGCTCACCGTCACTCCGGCCGCGTGGGCCGACTTCGTGACGTACGCGGCCGAGGGCTGACACCTGCGCGCCTTGCCCCGACAGGGGTGCCGCCGTCGTGGGCGAGGTGCGATTGAACTGGCTCGTGCGGTAGTTGGCGTAACACCGTCGTACCCCAGCAATTGTCGGTGGGGGCGGCAAGCGATCGTCTCTATCACGGCCTACGATCCGGGCGACATCACTCCATCGAATCCAGAATGCGGTCGAGTGTCCGGCGCCCCATTCTGCTCATCGTCGGATTGCTCTCGACGTAGTACCAGACAACACCCATCGCCTGTTCGAACGCCCATGCCTTGCCGCGCTCCCACTCCAGATCGTCACAGACCAGTGTCCGCCGGAGGACTTCCCGCGGGCCTGGCTGCAACAGGTGCCAGGCACTGACCAGATCCAGCGCGGGGTCGGCCGGGCCGAAGCCGCCGGTGTCGAGTACGCCGCTGAGCCGGTCTCCCGCGACCAGTACATTGCCGGGGATCAAGTCACCATGGCTCATCACGTCGGCACCCGTGCGTGGCAACTCCCGAAGGTGGCTCCACACCTGGCGCAGCCGGGGCACGTCGAGCATCCCCTTGCTCTCCTCGAAGCACTTCGCCATCCAATCGTCGTGGTGAGCGAGATCGCCGCCACGATTGTCGCCGTTGAAAAGCCGCCCCCGCGTCTCGGCGTTCCGCAGGGCGGAGATGAAGGCCGCAAGGTCCTCGGCAAAAGCGTCCGACCTACTCGGGTCGGCATCCGAGGCGACCGTTCCCGGCAGCCATGTCTGGACCGACCACGGCATGGGGTAACCCGCTCCAGGCTTTCCCAAGGCGACGGGTTCCGGGGCGGGGAACCGAGACACCTGTGCCAGCTCCGCGCTCGCCTGGGCTTCCTGTTCCAGAACCGCCAGCGCCTCGGCGGCATCGGCCAGACGCAGTGGGAAACGCGCAGAGAGGTCGTTCCCGATGCGGAAGATGGCGTTGACCGTCCCGGTCGACGACAGGAGTTGGATCGCCTTGCCGCTCCACTGAGGGAACTGTTCCTGGATCAAGGTCGCCACGATTTCGGTGGTCACGTCCACTTGGTCATCGTGCATGGTCATCTCTGGCAGGCCCTTCCACTGGTCCAATTCGAAAGGCCGGAAGCAGACCAGATCAACTGAGACGACAGCCAGTATTCATACGCCAGGGTCCAGATCAACTGAGATTTTCGGCCGCCCAGGTGTCTCAACCGTGTTCTGGCGATCGGCACGGTCGTCGCCTCGCTGCCGCGGACTCACCCTCGATCCGCCCCTCGCCGGAGGATCTCAACCTCGAACCACGGAACACTTCTTGTCAGCTCCGGACCATCCCCACTGGGAGCAGGGCAGCCCCGGGGACGCGCCGTGGACCGACTGAGCGAAGATCCACCGCTGCTCGGCTTCTGCCGCCGAACTCTCAGTCGGCGCCACCAAGGCTGCGGATCATCCGGCTCCACAGGTGCGTCTGGCAGCGCCGAAAAGACGCCGGCCTTTGCGTGCCAGCCGCGGAACACGCCACGGAACATCGGGTGAGGCTCGTGCGGTAAAGGGCCCCTCAATGAAGCCACTGTGCTCTCCTTCGTATGTCCGTTACCGTTAACGTGAGCGCTAACGTTACCGGTAACGGGAGTTTTGCTCAAGGGAGCAGATTCCGTCAACGCCCGCCGGCGGACGGCTCACGATCCGCCGGTGGCGTTCTGGCGCTGCCTTGCTCGCGTGGCAGTGCCGGGATGCTGGTGATGGCGCGGCAGGCCGGTGAACCTGATTGACTTGGACACAGGGCGGCACAGGAACAGAAGTGAGTGGGCGGCGTGGCCGGACAGCGGGAAACGGAAGACCAGCGGGCGCGGGGTGCGAGAACCGTCAAGCGCGTCACGCTCCGCGACGTTGCTCAGGCGGCAGGCGTGTCCCATCAGACCGTCTCCCGGGCGATCAACGGCAAGGGGGAGATCGACCCGGGGACTCAGCAACGCGTGCTCGATGTCGCAAGGCAGTTGCGGTACCGGCCCAGCCGGTTCGGCCGAGGGCTGGTCCGCCCGGACGTCGTATCCGTCGGGCTCATCGTTCCCGACGTGGTCAACCCCTTCTTCCCGGAGTTCGTGGCAGGAGTGATCGCGGCCGCGGACAAACGCAACTGGCAGGTGCTCGTGGCCAGCACCGAGAACGATCGGTCCCGGGAGCTGGCCATGGTCCGCTCACTCGGCCAGCAGGTTGACGCTCTTGTCGGCTACATCAGCCATCCCGATGCGCAGCTCGAGCCGTACGTGGGCACCGTGCCGCTGGTTGTAGTCGATCGCGGGCTGGACTCGTCGAACCACGCGTTGGTCCACATCGACACCGCGGCCGGAATCCGGGCCGGGATGCAGCACCTCATCGACCGGGGTCACCGCCGGATCGGCATGATCGACTGCGAGTGCGTGAGCGCCCCGATGGTCCGGCGCCGCACCTTCCTCGAAGTCGTCGGCGAACATGCGCTGCCCGTCGACGAGGGCTGGGTTGTCATGGGTGAGCAGTCCCCGGCCGGGGGCGCCGCCGCGTTCGAGGCGCTGTACGCCGCGCGCCCAGACCTCACCGCCGTGGTCGCCTTCAACGACCTGGTTGCGATCGGCGCGCTCCGGGCCGCCCGCCGGCTCGGCGTCCAAGTACCGGACGACTGCGCACTGGTCGGTTACGACGGGCTGAGCGTCGTCGATCTCGTCGACCCGCCACTGACCACCCTCCACCTCGACAAGCGACGGCTGGGCGAACTGGCCATCCAGCAAGTCGACCAACTCCTCGCAGGCGAACTGCCACCCCCTATCGTCCTGACACCGAGCTTGAAAGTCCGCGGCACGACGTGACCCACCTTTGACCTCGATCCGTCAGCGGGGTTCGGCCGCTGAGTGGCTCGGTGGTTCGCCCGTAATGTCCCCTGCCGTCGGGGGTGGGCCGTCGCGTGACGCTGTGGCTGCGCGGCCGGGTTCCACGGGCCCGGGGTGGTGCGAGTCTCCTCCGTTCTGGTCTTCGTCGGGACGGGCCGGACCGTCAGGTGACGGCGGGAAGTTCAGAGAGTCGCTGCCAGCAGGTGGTGGACGCGTTGGCCCAGGGCCAGGTGGCCTCGATACGGAGCCAGCGGCGGCGGGCGTGTTTCGTGAGGCGGGCTCGCAGATGGTAGAGGCGAAAGCGCATGGTGCCGGGCTCGGGATCGACCAGGTCGGTGTGGTCGCGCATCGACCAGATCGGCGTGGTCGCGCAGCGCCAGGAGCCTTACCCAGGCGTCGAGGTCGGCGGCCAGTTCGCGGTGAGCATCCAGCCGCAGGTCACCCAGCCGCAGTTCACGTCCCAGGACTTGGACGGGAGGTTGTGCAGGCCCATCGCCTTGTTCGTGGGGCAACCGCACCCGTCCTCCACTTCAGCGTGATCACGGTGGAGGACGTCGAGGAATTGAGGCTGGTGGGAGCCGGCGATGCCCCACGTCCGGCCGATGTTCGTCGCGGTGATGCTGTAGCGCGGTGATGCTGTAGCGCCAGCCGGTCTTGCGCTCGAAGTCGGTCAGCTTCTTGGTCTGCCGGCCCGACGGCTTGACCCGCCGGACGATCAGCCGGATGCTCTCGGGCCGACCCTGGATCTGCCCGGCGGGCGGCGGCCAGTCCGTGGTCCTTGGACCTGCCCGGTCCGTCGGCGGCGCCGGTGCGGCCGGGCAGGATGCGCGGCACCGTCCTCCGAGCGGTACCTTCATCGTCACGCCGATGAGGAGAGTCAACGTGAGTAAGTTCGTGCGGCCCGCGGCCGAGGGCGCCGACCCCTTCGGGACCGCCCGTCTCAGGCGAGGTGTGCTCGACGCCTGGGCCACCAGTCCCGCTCGCTTCCGCGAGGACGCAAACGCCGAGGAGGATCTGGTTCTCGGCGGGTATCGGGACCGGCTCGTCGTGGAGCTCGCTCAGAATGCCGCCGATGCGGCGGCGAGGGCGGGAGTGCCCGGGCGGTTGCGGCTCACTCTTCGTGGTGGGGTCCTTGTCGCCGCCAACACCGGCGCGCCCCTCGACGCGGCCGGTGTCGAGTCGCTCGCCACGCTTCGGGCCTCCGCGAAACGGGACACGCCCTCCATCGGCCGTTTCGGTGTCGGGTTCGCCGCCGTTCTGTCCGTCACCGACGAGCCCGCGGTCGTCGGGCGGCACGGCGGTGTCCGGTGGTCCCTCGTCGAGGCCCGGGAGCTGGCCGGTGACATCGCCCGGCACAGTCCGGGGCTGGGGGACGAGATCCGTCGGCGTGACGGGCATGTGCCGCTGCTGCGGCTTCCGTTCGCCGCCGAGGGCACCGCGCCCGACCCGTACGACACGGCCGTCATCCTGCCGCTGCGCGACCCGGCCGCCGCCGACCTCGCCGGACGGCTGCTGGCCGCCGTGGACGACGCCCTGCTCCTCGCCCTGCCGGGGCTGGAGGAGGTCGTCATCGAGGTCGACGGGGACGAGCCGCGGACGCTGCGGCGCCGGACCGACGGCGACTTCACCGTCGTAGAGGACTCACGGGACGGTACGACCCGGTGGCGTACGGCCGTCGCGCACGGGCCGCTCACGCCCGACCTGCTCGCGGACCGGCCCGTCGAGGAACGGCTGCGGCCGCACTGGTCCGTCACCTGGGCCGTGCCGGTCGACGAAGACGGCACGCCTGCCCGGCCCCGCACCACTCCCTTCGTGCACGCACCCACCCCCAGCGACGAGCCCCTCGGCGTCCCCGCCCTGCTCATCGCCTCCCTCCCGCTGGACACCACCCGCCGGCACGCGGCCCCCGGCCCGCTGACCGACTTCCTCGTGCAGCGCGCGGCCGACGCGTACGCCGGACTCCTCGCCGACTGGCGTCCGGTGACCGCCGGCATCATCGACCTCGTGCCCGGCCCGCTGGGCAAGGGCGAGCTGGACGGGGCGCTGCGGCAGGCGATCCTGGAGCGGCTGCCGCGGACCTCCTTCCTGCCGCCGGCCGTGGAACCGTCCAAGAACGAGGACGAAGACCTGCCCGAGTCCCTCCGTCCCCGCGACGCCGAGATCGTCGAAGGCGCCGGTTCGGAGACCGTCCAGGTGCTCGCCGAGGTGCTGCCCACCCTCCTGCCCGCCGGGCTCGAACGGCGCGTCGAGCTGCGGACGTTGGGGGTCGCGCGGGTTCCGCTGACCGACGCCGTCGACCGGCTGGCCGGGCTGGAGAAGGAGCCGGAGTGGTGGCGGCGGCTGTACGACAGCCTCGCCGGGGTCGATCCGGACCGGTTGTCCGGGCTGCCCGTGCCGCTCGCCGACGGGCGGACCACCATCGGGCCCCGGCAGGTGCTGCTGCCCACCGCCGACGCCGCCCGGATCGACCCCGAGGTCCTCGCCCGGCTCGGCCTCAAGGTCGCCCACCCGGACGCCGCCCACCCCCTGCTGGAGAAGCTCGGCGCCCTCCCGGCCACCGCCCGGGCCGTTCTGACGACCCCGCAGGTACGGGCCGCAGTGGCCGCCTCCCTCGACGACGAGGGCGCGCTGGACTGGGAGCAGGACGCGCCCGACGCCGAGGAGCTGGCCGACACCGTTCTCGCGCTGGTGCGTGACGCGGGCCTGGAACCCGGCGACGAGCCCTGGCTCGGCGCTCTCGCCCTCCCCGACGAGGACGGGGAACTGACCCCGGCGGGCGAACTCGTCCTCCCCGGCAGCCCCTTCCACCAGGTCATGCGCGAGGACGAGCTGGCCTCCGTCGACCCCGAGCTGGCCGACAGGTGGGGCGAGCAGCCGCTGGCCGCGTGTGGTGTCCTCGCCAACTTCGCGCTGGTCCGCGCCACCGACGTCGTCCTCGACCCGGACGAACTGGAGCCCCGCGACGGCGACTTCGCCGAGCCGGACGACGTCGGCCTGCTCGACGCGGTCGACGTGTGGTGCGAGGACATCCTCGACCGCTTCCCGGACACCCCCGTACCGCCCGTCGCCACCGAGCTGGTCGCCGTTCGCGACCTGGACCTGGTGGACGACGACAAGTGGCCGCAGGCTCTTGCCCTGTTGGCGAAACCTCCGCTGCGTGACGCGATCACCCAGCAGGTGCGCATGCTGCTGCCCGACGGCACGCATGAGGCCGTACGGCCTTACACCGCATGGTGGTTGCGCGGGCACCCGGTGCTCGACGGCCGCCGCCCCGCCGGCCTGCTGGCCGCCGGCGGCGACCCGCTCCTGCGGGGGCTGTACGACGAGGCCGACGCGACCGGGTTCGACGACGAGCAGGTGCTGCGGGCGCTGGGCGTACGGACGTCCGTGGCCGCGCTGCTCGACGAGCCGGGCGGCGCCGCGGAGCTGCTGGACCGGCTCGCCGACCCCGACCGGGACGTCACCGGCGCCCAACTGCACGCCCTGTACAGCGCGTTGGCCGATCTGGACCCCGAGCAGGTGACCCTGCCGGACGAGCTGCGGGCCGTCGTCGACGGGCGGGTCGAGGTGGTGGACGCGGCCGAGGCGGTGGTCGTCGACTCGCCCGACCTGCTGCCCTTCACCGAGGGCGTCCCGCTGCTGCCCGTACGGCCCGCCCGGGCCGCCGAGCTGGCCGAGCTGTTCCAGGTGCGGCGGCTGAGCGAGTCCGTCACCGGAGGAGTCGACTCCGAGGGCACCGAACACGACGTACCGGAGTCGGTGCGGCTGCTGCTGGGGGCACGGACCCCTTCGACGTACGTCGAACACGAGGAACTCTTCGTCGACGGCGTGGAGATCGACTGGCGCCTGACGAACGACGGCACCCTGCACGCCGCGACCCTGGAGGGCGTCGCCGCGGGCCTCGCCTGGGCGGCGGGGCAGTGGCCCCGGCGGTTCGAGGTGGCGGCGTTGATGGAGGACCCGTCGCGGACGGGGGAGTTGGCGCGGGATCGCTGGTTCGACTGATGCGGTGACATGACAGCAGGGGTCGTCCTGCCGGACGGCCCCTGTTCCGGTCAGCTGCGCGAAGCGCTCGGCGTCCTCCTGTTTCAGCGGGTCGCGCCCCCCCGAGAGGCCTTCTCTCGACAACCCGTCAGGAAATCTCCATTACCTCGTACAACCATTCACATGCGTCGCGGATCCCACCACATGAGCCAACAGGCTCCACCATCACTTGGGCCCCGTGCGACGACGAGCCGTAGGGAACGACCACTGCCGGGGCCCCTTTCTCCACGTGGGGAACACATGCGCATTCGAGCCACCGTGGCCGCCGTCACCGGCGCCCTGGCCCTGTCCGCCTTCGTCGCGCCGGCCGCCCAGGCCGACGCTCAAGGCACCGCGAGCGTCGACAAGCCGAGCGTCGCCGAGCGTTTCGGCGCGTCCTCGACCAAGTCCACGTTCGGCGCGTCGGCCACCGCCGAGGCCCTGCCCGTCGTGTCCAACGTGACGGTCAACTCCGGCAAGGACCTCGTCCTGGGCACCACGGCCGTCAAGACCTTCACGGTGTCGCTGACCGCGAGTCACGCCACCGGTGTCGAGGACGCGTACATCGACCTCTGGCACGGCACCGACGTCGAGAGCGACATCGACGGCCTGCTGCTGCCGAACGAGGACGTCGCCACCTGCACCGCGGCCAGTGCCACCACGTCCACCTGCAAGCTGACCATCACGGCCACGCCGGGCATCTACGGCGACCTGTACAAGAACGCGCTGGCCGGCACCTGGCACGTGACCGCCGGTGTCCTCGCGGGCGACGGCAGCATCTACTGGAACGACTTCCAGAAGACCCACAAGGTCAAGCGCGCCGCGAAGGTGACCGTCAACGCCGCGCCGGAGCCGGTGAAGAAGGGCAAGACCATCACGGTCACCGGCAAGCTGAGCCGCGCCAACTGGGAGACCGGCGTGTACGCGGGCTACTCCACCCAGAAGGTGGTGCTGCAGTTCCGTAAGAAGAGCGCGACCACCTACACGAACGTGAAGGGCATCACGACGAGCACGACGGGCGCCCTGAAGACCACGACGACGGCCAACGTCGACGGTTACTACCGCTTCACCTTCGCGGGCACCGGGACCACCGGTACGGCCACCGCCGCCGGTGACTACGTCGACGTGCAGTAAGCGCGCCGACAGCACAGGCACTGCCGCCGACTCCCGGGTTTCCGGGGGTCGGCGTTCCGTTTCCCCATACGGGCCCCAAACATTGCCTATGTACCGACAAAATCGTGATCCGTCCGTACAACCCACCCCACCGGTCGCGAATCTGATCACGTGAGTCAACAGGCTCCTAGATCACTTCTCCCCCTGGGGAACGCACATGCGCATTCGTGCCACCGTGGCCGCCGTCACCGGCGCCCTGGCTCTCTCCGCTCTCGTCGTGCCGGCCGCGCAGGCCGCCGACGCCTCGTCGTCCTACCGTACGGACGCCACGAAGG
Organism: Streptomyces sp. a15; assembly: GCF_059026085.1. Taxonomy (NCBI): domain Bacteria; kingdom Bacillati; phylum Actinomycetota; class Actinomycetes; order Kitasatosporales; family Streptomycetaceae; genus Streptomyces; species Streptomyces sp. A15. The sequence goes on from NZ_JBWLKM010000012.1 coordinate 111,085, forward strand.
CCTTCGCCGCGGCGCACGCCGCCGGCTCCGGAAGGACCGCGTTCAGCGCCGCCGCCGACGCGGCGGACCCGGACGTCACCTTCTCGAACCTCAAGATCGCCAGTGCGATCAAGGTCGGCACCACCAACGAGGTCACCACCACGGTCACCTACACGATGACCCACGGCACGGACGTCGACATCACCTCCGACGACTTCGCCACCGGCCCCGTCATCTACAAGGGCTCGTACGACTCCCCGAGCAACGTGCTGGGGGGCGACTACCCGGCGACCTGCACCGCGACCTCGTCGACCACCGCCAGCTGCAAGGGCGACATCAACATCTACCCGGCCGAGGACTACCTGATCAACGCCGACGCCGGCACCTGGACGGCCGGCGCACTGGCCCTCACCTACAGCGACCAGGACGGAAGCGTCCAGGGCGAGACCGACCAGGGCAGCCTCGGCACCACCAAGGTCCAGCGCTACTCCAAACTGACGGTGAACGCCGGTCCCGAGCCCGTCTACAAGGGGAAGACCATCACCTCCACGGGCAAGCTGTCCCGCGCCAACTGGGAGGACGGCCACTACCACGGCTACACCAACCAGCCCGTCAAGCTCCAGTTCCGCAAGGCCGGCACGAGCACGTACACCACGGTCAAGACGGTGTACTCGGACTCGTACGGCAACCTGAAGGCCACCGCCACCGCCGCCTACGACGGTTACTGGCGCTTCAGCTTCGCGGGCACCACGACGACTCCGGCGGTCAGCGCCGTCGGTGACTACGTCGACGTGCGCTAACTCCCTCGGCTCTACGCCGGGACGCGGCGGTCGACCACCCTCCACAGCAGTTCCAGGGCGACCGCCGCCACCGCCGCGATGCCGACCGCGATCCACGGCATCGTCACCCCGACCAGCTTCAGCGCGAAGAACTCCTGCAGCCACGGCACCACCAGCACCAGTACGAACCCGGCACCCATCGTCGCCACCAGCGCGAGGCGCCACCAGGTGTAGGGGCGGGCGATGATCGCCAGCACCCACATCGAGACCAGGAACAGCGTCAGCGTCGCGGCACTGGTCTCCGCGTCCAGCGCGCCACTGCCCGTGTAGTGGTGCCGGGCGATCAGATACGTCGCGAAGGTCGACGTCGCGGCCACCACCCCGCCCGGGATCGAGTACCGCATCACTCGCCGTACGAAGTTCGGCCTCGCCCGTTCCTTGTTGGGCGCGAGGGCGAGGAAGAAGGCCGGCACGCCGATGGTGAGGGTGGACAGCAGGGTCAGGTGGCGGGGCAGGAAGGGGTACTCGACCTGCCAGCACACCACCAGGATCGCCAGCAGGACGGAGTAGACCGTCTTGACGAGGAAGAGCGTCGCGACCCTCGTGATGTTGCCGATGACCCGTCGGCCCTCCGCGACCACCGAGGGCAGCGTCGCGAAGCTGTTGTTGAGCAGCACGATCTGCGCGACCGCCCGGGTCGCCTCCGACCCCGAGCCCATCGCCACGCCGATGTCGGCGTCCTTCAGGGCCAGGACGTCGTTCACGCCGTCGCCGGTCATCGCGACCGTGTGCCCGTGCGACTGCAGGGCGCCCACCATGTCCCGCTTCTGCTGCGGGGTGACCCGCCCGAACACCGTGCCGTCGTCGAGGGCCGTGGCCATCCCGTCCCGGTCGGTGGGGAGCCGGCGGGCGTCGATCGTGGTTCCGCTCAGCCCGAGCTTGCTCGCCACCGCCCCCACCGACACCGCGTTGTCCCCGGAGATGACCTTGGCGCGGACGTCCTGTTCGGCGAAGTAGCGCAGGGTGTCGGCCGCGTCGGGCCGCAGCCGCTGCTCCAGTACGACGAGGGCGGCGGGCTCGGCTCCTCGCGCGGGTTCGGGATCGTCCAGGTCACGGGCGGCCCGGGCCAGGAGCAGCACCCGCAGCCCCCGCTCGTTGAGCCGCTCGGTCTCGGCGAGGGCGGGGTCGTCGTCCGCGAGGAGCACGTCCGGGGCGCCTAGCAGCCACGTACTGGACTCCCCGTTCCCCTCGCTGAAGGAGGCGCCGCTGTACTTGCGGGCGGAGGAGAACGGCAGGGACTCGGTGCAGCGCCAGTCCTCGACGTCCGGGTAGGCGTCGATGATCGCCTGGAGGGAGGCGTTGGGGCGCGGGTCGGACTCGCCGAGGGCGCCGAGGACCTTCTCCACGTACGACGAGTCGCTGCCGTCGAGTGCACGCAGCTCGGTGACGTCCATGCCGCCCTCGGTGAGGGTGCCCGTCTTGTCGAGGCAGACCGTGTCGACGCGGGCGAGGCCCTCGATGGCGGGGAGTTCCTGCACCAGGCACTGTTTCCGGCCGAGCCGGATGACGCCGATGGCGAAGGCGACGGAGGTGAGCAGGACGAGCCCCTCCGGGACCATCGGGACGATGCCGCCGACGGTCCGCGCGATGGAGTCCTTGAGGTCGTTGTCCTTGACGAACAGCTGGCTGATGATCAGGCCGATCGCGGTCGGGACCATCATCCACGTCACGTACTTGAGGATCGTGGAGATGCCGGAACGCAGCTCGGAGTGGACGAGGGTGAACCGGGAGGCCTCTTCGGCGAGCTGGGCGGCGTAGGCCTCGCGACCGACCTTGGTCGCCTTGAAGGCGCCGCCGCCGGCCACCACGAAGCTCCCGGACATGACCTGGTCCCCCGGCCGTTTCACGACCGGGTCGGCTTCCCCCGTGAGCAGCGACTCGTCGATCTCCAGCCCGTCGGCCTCGACGCACACCCCGTCGACCACGGCCTTGTCGCCGGGGCCGATCTCTATCAGGTCGTCCAGCACGATGTCGCTGGTGGCCACCTCGGAGGCGGTCCCGTCCCGGCGTACGGTCGGCCGGGCCTCCCCGATCACGGCCAGCGAGTCCAGGGTCTTCTTCGCCCGCCACTCCTGGATGATGCCGATGCCCGTGTTGGCGAGGATCACGAACCCGAACAGGCTGTCCTGGATCGGCGCGACGAACAGCATGATCACCCAGAGCACGCCGATGATCGCGTTGAACCGGGTGAAGACGTTCGCACGGACGATCTCGACGGTGGACCGGCTGCTGCGCACCGGCACGTCGTTGACCTGGCCCCGCGCGACCCGCTCCGCGACCTCGGCGGCGGTGAGACCGGTCACCGCGATGTCCGGGACCGTCGTCGCCCGCGCAGGATCGAGTTCGGCGGCGCCCGCGTCGATGTGCGTCATGCATTCGACGGTACGTGCGGATTTACGGCTTCACCCGCGGAGTGGGTGAAAGATCCGACCTGGGGAGGAGGGGGGAGGGGTTGAGTGATGCCGTGGTACTAGGGGTGCCGGCCGCTCAACGGCATGGTGCGGGGCGTCCTCGGGGGCTGCTGCCAGATGTGTCTCGCCCCCGCCGCCCCTACCCGTCCCATCCTCCAGGGGCGCCCCCCTTCGCCCCCGCACCAGGGGGCTCCGCCCCCTGAACCCCCGGGACCTTTGCCCACCCACCACCCGACTCGGTCGGACGAGAAGTGACCCTCGACCACCTGGCTCGGGTGGGTGGGAGGTGATTGTCTGCTTGCCGACTCGGTCGGGTGGGTGGTGACTTTCGGCCAGCTGGCTCGGGTGGGTGGGAGGTGATTGTCTGCTTGCCGACTCGGTCGGGTGGGTGGTGACTCTCGACCAGCTGACTCGGGTGGGCGGGAAGTGCCCCTTTGCCTGCTGACCCGGATGGGCGGGAGGTGCTCCTCGACCTGCCGACTCGGTCGGGCGGGTGGTGACTCTGGACCACCTGACTCGGATGGGCGGGCAGCAATGCTCTGCCTGCCGTCCCGGGTGGGCGGGTGGTGACACTCGACCACCCGGGACGGTCGGGCGCGGGGGGCCTCTGCCTGCCGTCTCAGCCGGACGAGAAGTGACCCTCGACCTGCCGTCAGCCGTATCAGCCGGCGCGAAATCGCCCTCGACCTTCGCCTCTCGACCAACCGAGACGGGTGGTGGGTGGGCATAGGCCGGGGGTCTGGGGGCGGAGCCCCCAGCGCGCGTCCGCGCTCGCGCCGGGTGTCTACTCTGCGGACGGTGCCTCAGCCCCCGTCGCCCTGTTGATCGCCGCGTCCCGCTTACGGACGTACCAGATGCCGATCAGGCCCAGGCCCGCCCCGGCCAGGCATGTCCAGACCCACCAGGTGTGGCCGTGGTCGTCGAACCAGCCGTAGAAGGGGAGCTGTACCAGGAAGAGGGCGAACCAGAGGATCGTGCCGCCGATGATGGTGGGGACGATGGGGCCCTCCAGGGGCTCCGGCGCCTCGTGCTTCGGGGTCCACTTCTCCATGGGGGACAGCTTACGAGGCGATCAGGTCTACGCGCGGAGATGGCGTCGATCGGGCCATATGTTCATACTGAAACTGTTTTTGTCCGGCCACTTTTCTTCGTACGAAACACCAAAGGCCCACGCATGCCCACCTCGGCCCCCGCCCAGGCCCCCGCGCCCCAGCCGCCGGGCGGTACGCCCGCCCACGGCGCCCTCGACCGCCACTTCCGGATCTCCGAGCGGGGCAGCACGCTGTCCCGGGAGATCCGGGGCGGTTTCGCCACCTTCTTCGCGATGGCCTACATCATCGTGCTGAACCCGATCATCCTCGGCAGCGCGAAGGACCTGTACGGGCACCAGCTCGACAACGGACAGCTGGTCACGGCGACGGCGCTGACGGCGGCGTTCACCACCCTCCTCATGGGCGTCATCGGCAACGTCCCGATCGCTCTCGCCGCCGGCCTCGGTGTGAACTCGGTCGTCGCCCTCCAGCTCGCCCCCCGGATGTCCTGGCCGGACGCGATGGGCATGGTCGTCCTCGCCGGCTTCATCGTGATGCTCCTCGTGGCCACCGGCCTGCGCGAGCGCGTGATGAACGCCGTGCCCTACGGCCTCCGCAAGGCCATCTCCATCGGCATCGGCCTGTTCATCATGCTGATCGGCCTCGTCGACTCCGGCTTCGTCTCCCGCATCCCGGACGTCGCCCAGACCACCGTCCCCCTCCAGCTCGGCGGCGACGGTCACCTCAACGGCTGGCCGGTGCTCGTCTTCGTCCTCGGCACGCTGCTGACCCTGGCCCTCATCGTCCGCAAGGTCTCCGGCGCGATCCTCATCTCGATCGTCACGATGACCGTCCTCGCGGTGATCATCAACGCCGTCGCGGACATTCCCTCCTGGGGTCTGACCACGCCCACGTGGCCCGGCAACCCCGTCGCCACCCCCGACTTCGGCCTGATCGGCGAGGTCAGCCTCTTCGGCGGCTTCGCGAAGGTCGGCGTACTGACCGGCGTCCTCTTCGTCTTCACCGTGCTGCTGTCGTGCTTCTTCGACGCGATGGGCACGATCATGGGCGTCAGCGACGAGGCCAAGCTGACCGACGCCCAGGGTCAGATGCCCGGCATCAACAAGGTCCTGTTCGTCGACGGTCTCGCCGTCGCCGCCGGCGGCGCCAGCTCCTCCTCCGCCACCACCGCCTTCGTGGAGTCCACGGCCGGCGTCGGCGAGGGGGCACGGACCGGCTTCGCGAACGTCGTCACCGGCGGTCTCTTCACCGTGGCGCTCTTCCTCACGCCGATTGCCACGATGGTGCCCTCCCAGGCGGCCACCCCGGCCCTGCTCGCGGTCGGATTCCTGATCCTGGCCGGCTCAGTCAAGGAGATCGACTGGGCCGACCACACCATCGCCGTCCCGGCCTTCATCACCATGGTGATGATGCCGTTCACCTACTCGATCACCAACGGCATCGGCATGGGCTTCATCACCTTCGTGGTGCTGCGTCTGGCAGCGGGCCGCGCCAAGGAGATCCCGGCCGCGATGTACGTCGTGGCGGCGGTGTTCGGCTTCTACTACCTGATGCCGGCGCTGGGCCTGACGTAAGCCCGCTCCCGTAAGCCGCTCCCGCAAGCCCGCTCCCGTAAGCCCGCTCCCGTAAGCCCGCTCACGGCACCCCGTAGAACTTTTCCGTCTCCTCGACGGCGGACTGGAACCGCTCGTCGAAGTCGTCGCGAACGAGCGTCCTGACCACGTAGTCCTGGACGCTCATTCCCCTCTTGGCCGCATGGTCCCGGAGCCGCTCGAGCAGCTCCCCGTCTATCCGCAGGCTGAGCACGCTGGTCCCCATGAACACGAGGGTCGCCGGGCCGGGCGGCGCGCGTTCACTTTCCGCTGCCGATTCACTCGTACGGGTGCGGATCGGGTTTCAGTGGTGGGTCTCACGGGAATCTGTGCGCGCGCCAGCTTGTTTAGCGAGAGTAATGAGTTACCCTAAAGACATGTCGGACCTTACCCATGGCGACGACGCTGCCGCCGTGAACTCCCTGCGCTCCGCCGTCATGCGGCTGTCCCGTCGGCTCAAGCACCAACGGGTCGACGAGTCGCTGAGCCCGACCGAGATGTCGGTGCTCGGCACCCTGTCCCTGTGCGGCAAGGCCACCCCGGGTGAACTCGCCCGCAAGGAGCACGTCCAGCCGCCGTCGATGACCCGCATCGTGGCGCTGCTGGAGGCCAAGGGCCTGGTCCGTCTCGAGCCGCACCCCGAGGACCGGCGCCAGAAGGTCGTCACGAAGACCGAGCAGGCCGAGGCGATGCTCGAGGAGAGCCGCCGCAAGCGCAACGCCTTCCTGGCCACCCTGGTCGACGGCCTGAGCGAGGACGAGTGGGCGAAGATCCGCGCCGCCGCCCCCGTACTGGAGAAGCTGGCACACCTGTAAGCAGCGTTCACAAGGAGGCGACCTTTTGAGTTCGGGACCCGGAGCAGACTCCGCCCCCGCACCGACCACCCACGACTCCCCGCCCACCCCCAAGCGCTCGTCCATGTTCAGCTCGCTGAAGGTCAGGAACTACCGGCTGTTCTTCGCCGGCCAGGTCGTGTCCAACATCGGCACCTGGATGCAGCGCATCGCCCAGGACTGGCTGGTCCTGAGCATCACCGGCTCCGCCACCGCCGTCGGCATAACGACGGCCCTGCAGTTCCTGCCGATGCTGCTCTTCGGCCTCTACGGCGGCGTCCTCGTCGACCGCCTGCCCAGGCGGCCCACGCTGCTCTTCACGCAGTCCTCGATGGCCCTCACCGGCATCGCGCTCGCGGTCCTCACCCTTTCCGGCCACGTCCAGGTCTGGCACGTCTACCTCGCCGCCTTCGCCGTCGGTCTCGCGACCGTCGTCGACAACCCGGCCCGCCAGTCCTTCGTCTCCGAGATGGTCGGCCCGGACCAGCTGCAGAACGCGGTCAGCCTCAACTCCGCGAACTTCCAGTCGGCCCGCCTCGTCGGGCCCGCCGTCGCCGGCCTGATGATCACCGGTGTCGGCACCGGCTGGGCGTTCCTCTTCAACGGCCTGTCCTTCATCGCGCCCCTCGCGGGCCTGCTGATGATGCGAGCGCGTGAGCTGCACGTCGTCGAGCGCGCCCCGCGCGCCAAGGGCCAGCTGCGGGAGGGCCTGCAGTACGTCGCCGGGCGCCCGGACCTGATCTGGACCATCGTCCTGGTCGGGTTCGTCAGCACCTTCGGCTTCAACTTCCCCGTCTACCTCTCGGCCTTCGCCGACGACGTCTTCCACGCGGGCGCGGGTTCCTACAGCCTCTTCAACACGCTGATGGCGGTCGGCTCCCTCGCGGGCGCCCTGCTCGCGGCCCGGCGCGGCACGGCCCGGATGCGCGTGCTGGTCGCGGGGGCGGTGGCCTTCGGCGTGATGGAGATCGTGGCCTCGATCGCTCCCTCCCTGTGGCTGTTCGCCCTGCTCATGGCCCCGATCGGCATGTTCGGCATGACGGTCAACGTCACCGCCAACAGCAGCGTCCAGATGAGCACCGATCCGGCCATGCGGGGCCGGGTGATGGCCCTCTACATGATGGTGTTCATGGGCGGTGCCCCGATCGGCGCGCCGATCGCCGGCTGGATCACCGACGCGTACGGCGTCCGGGCGGGCCTGGCCGCGGGCGGCGTGGTCTCGGCCGCCGCGGCCCTGACGATCGGCCTGGTCCTGGCCCGCGTCGGCGGCCTGCGGCTGTCGGTGGGCTGGAACGGCGGGCATCCGCAGGTGCGGTTCGTACCGCGGGAGCGGGAGGAGCTGGCTGCGGCGGCGTAGCCGTTCGGGGCGTCAGTCTCGGGGGAACTCGTGGGTTTTGAGGGTGAGGCCGACGACGGTGTCGGTGAGGTCCACGTCGTCTCCGAAGGAGACCTTCGTCTCGATCGCGTAGTCCGCGTCCTTGGGGTGGACGTAGAGACGGCACTTGCCCTGATAGGGATCGACGATGAGGTACACGGGGACTTCAGCCAGCGCGTACGCGGTCTTCTTGGGACCGTAGTCGTTGGCGGCCGTGCCCCGGGAGATGACCTCGGCGACGAACTCGACGTCCTCATGGTGCCAGCGACCCTGGTCGTCCTTCACAGCCGAGGCGCTGAGCATGGCCACGTCCGGGCAGAAGCCGTTCTCGTGGCCGGGGAAGTCGATGCGTACGTCCGAAAAGACCTTGACGTCCATCCCGAACCTGTCCTCGACAGCCCGTACGATCCGGCGAATGATCTCCCAGTGGGTGTCGCGCTGCGGCGTCATGTGAACATTGCCCCCGACGATCTCGACCCTGAATCCTTCGGGGACGGGCATCCGCTCAAGCCGCTCGAACCACTCGTCCAAGCGCTTGGTATTGGCGTCGGCCATGGCGATCCTGTCGTCTACGACGGTCATCGTGGCGCTCCTCCCCGGCTGCCCTGTGGACGAGTGCAGCCGCGCAGTACAACGATACGCACGGTGACCAGGACACGCCCGGACTCCTGGGCCGGCAGGCACACTGACCCCATGAGACTCTTCGCCGCCGTGCTGCCGCCCGAGGACGTGGTCAGTGAACTCGCCGCACGGGTCATGGAGTTGAAGAAACTCCCCGGCGCGGACGGCCTGCGCTGGACCGGCCGCCCCGGCTGGCACTACACCCTCGCGTTCTACGGTGAGGTCGACGACGACCTCGTACCGGAACTGTCGGCCCGCCTGAAGCGGGCCGCCCACCGCACGGCCCGCTTCCCGCTGGCGGTGCGCGGCGGCGGCCAGTTCGGCCACGGCCGCGCGCTGTGGGCGGGCGCGGAGGGCGACCTCACGACCCTCCGCCTGCTGGCCGACCGCGCGGAGTCGGCGGCGCGCAAGGCGGGCGTGCCGATGGGGGAGCACCGCCGCTACAAGGCCCACCTGACGGTGGCCCGCAGTCGGGAGGACGTCGACGTACGGCCGTATCTGGAGGCTTTGAAGGGGTTCGCCGGCCGCACCTGGACGGTGGACGAGCTGACGCTGGTCCGCAGCAACCTGCCGAAGTCGGGCGTCCCGGGCGAGCAGCCGCGTTACGAGACGGTCGCCCGCTGGCCGCTCGGCGCGGCCGGTTAGGCTCGAAGGCGTGGACCCGAAAACCCGGAACCGGATCATGGCCGGTGCGCTCGTGCTGATGTTCTTCGTCGTGGCGGTGGCGGCGGCGGTCGGAAGGTAGGACCGACCGCCGCCCCTCGCCGGGCACTGCTGCCGACTACTACCAGGCGAAGGCCTCCGGCGACGGCCCCGGCCCCGGGAAGATCTCGTCCAGCCCGGTCAGCAGGTCCTCGCCGAGCTCCAGCTCGACCGCGCGCAGGGCGGACTTGAGCTGCTCCGCGGTGCGCGGGCCGACGATCGGGCCGGTCACGCCGGGCCGGGTGAGCAGCCAGGCCAGTGCGGCCTCGCCGGGCTCGATCCCGTGCTTGTCGAGCAGATCCTCGTACGACTGGATCTGCGCGCGTACGGCCGGGTTCGCGAGGGTGTCCGCCGCGCGCCCGGAGGCCCGCCGGCCGCCCTTGACCTCTTTCTTGATCACGCCGCCGAGCAGGCCGCCGTGGAGCGGAGACCAGGGGATGACGCCGACGCCGTAGTCCTGCGCGGCCGGGATGACCTCCATCTCCGCGCGGCGCTCGGCGAGGTTGTACAGGCACTGCTCGCTGACGAGGCCGATGGTGCCGGAGCGCCGGGCGGCGATCTCGTTGGCCTGGGCGATCTTGTATCCGGGGAAGTTGGAGGAGCCGACGTAAAGGATCTTCCCCTGCTGTACGAGCACGTCGATGGCCTGCCAGATCTCCTCGAAGGGAGTGGCGCGGTCGATGTGGTGGAACTGGTAGACGTCGATGTAGTCGGTCTGCAGCCGCTTGAGGCTGGCGTCCACCGACCGCCGGATGTTGAGGGCGGAGAGCTTGTCGTGGTTGGGCCAGGCGGCGACGCCGTCGCCCGCCATGTTCCCGTACATCTTGGTGGCGAGGACGACCTTCTCGCGCCGGTCGTCGCCCTTGGCGAACCAGTTCCCGATGATCTCCTCGGTACGGCCCTTGTTGTCACCCCAGCCGTACACGTTCGCCGTGTCGAAGAAGTTGATGCCCGCGTCCAGCGCCGCGTCCATGATCGCGTGACTGTCCGCCTCATCGGTCTGCGGACCGAAGTTCATGGTGCCGAGCACCAGTCGGCTGACCTTGAGTCCCGTGCGTCCGAGCTGCGTGTACTTCATGACTGCCTAGCCAACGGCCTGGAGTGCGCTCTATGCAAGCAGCCTTGACGCTAACTGGAAGTTAGTGCTTTCCTTTGGGAAGCATCAACTTGAACATTCAAGATCTGCCGATGGAGCCTCGTGACCCCCACCACGCCCGCGCGCCGCATCCTCGTCGCCGCGCTCGCCGCCGGTGCCCTGCTGGGAACCGCCGTCGTACCCGCCGTCGCCGCCCCGTCCGCCCACCACTCGGTGCGCTACGGCGAGGGAGCGCGGCTCGACTACCAGAAGGCCGTCGCCGTACGTGTCCTCAAGGGCGTGTTCGAGCAGGGCGACACCGGGGTCGTCGACCGGTTCGTACGGCCGGACTACATCCAGCACAACCCGCTCGCGCCCGACGGCGCCGAGACGTTGAAGAACCTGGGAGTGGGGCTGCACCAGCAGTTCCCGGACGCCGCGTACGACATCAAGCGGGTCATCTCCGAGGGCGACCTGGTCCTCGTGCACTCCAACGTCGTGCTGACGCCGGGGAGTCGGGGCTCGGCCGTCTTCGACATCTTCCGCTTCCAGGACGGGAAGATCGCCGAGCACTGGGACACCGCGCAGAACGTGCCGGAGACCACGGCCAACGGCAACGACATGTTCTCGACGGTCAGTCGGCCGCGGACGGAGGCGCCGGCGCCGCGGTGGCTGACCGCGTACAACAAGAAGCTGGTGACCAAAGCCTTCGACCAGCTCATCGTGAAGAAGGACGTGTCGGCGCTCGACACGTACTGGGGCCTTGAGTACCACCAGCACAACCCGAACATCGCGGACGGCGTGGCGGGTGCGAAGGCCGGGCTCGGCGGGTACTTCCAGGCGTTCCCGCAGCTGTCCGTCTCGCCGAAGCGGATCGTCGCCGAGGGCGACCTGGTCGCGGTCCACAGCCACTACGTGAACGCGCCGGGCGAGCGCGGCCAGGCGGTCGTGGACCTCTTCCGGGTGCGGAACGGGAAGATCGTCGAGCACTGGGACGTGCTCCAGGACGTGCCGGCCACGTCGGCGAACGACAACACGATGTTCTAGAGCCGGCCGCCCCTGTGCCGTGCCTCAGCCGTCGTACGGCTCCGCGAGGCCCCACGCCTGGTGCATCGCGTCCGCGAAGGCCGCCGCGATCCTGTGCTCGCCGCTCGCGTTGGGATGCGTGCCGTCGTAGGTGTCCGTGTGGATGTCGTACGACTTGGGCGGCGACGCCAGCAGCAGGGGTGAGCGGGGTTCGTCCAGGTCGGCGACCGCCTTCGCCAGCAGGTCGTTGAAGAGGGCGACCCGCTCGGCGAAGGCGGTGTCCGACTCGGCGAGTGCGTTCGGGACGACCGGGAGGACGACCATGCGGACGCGCGGGTTGGCGGTGCGGGCCTCGGCGACGAAGCGGCGGGCGTTCTCGGCCGTCTGTCCCGGGTCGGTGTAGAAGCCCAGGTCGATCAGGCCGAGCGCGACCAGGAGGACGTCCGCCCGGTGCTCCCGTACCGCCCCGCCGATCAGCGGGGCCATGTGCAGCCAGCCCTCGCCCCAGCCCGCGAGGTGCGAGCGCGGGAAGTGGGGGTCGGCGTAGTCGTGGGACGTCGGGGCGTCGGTCGACTTGTCGTACAGCGTCTCGCGCGGGCCGACGAGGGCGAACGGGCCGCCGTACGTCGCGCGCAGGTGCTGCCACAGCCGGTAGCGCCAGGTGTGTTCGCCGGCACTGCCGATGGTCTGGGAATCGCCGACGGGCATGAACCTGAGCATCCGCTCATGATGGACGATCAGCGGGCCGGCCGGAGTGTGAGGACCGCCACCCGCCCGTGGACCGCGGCGCGGGATGGCAGGCTTGGGGCATGCGCCGACCGTTCGCCCTCCTCGCCGGGGTCCTCCTCGTGGGTGCCTTTGCCGTGCCCGCCTCCGCCGCCGACGGCGACAAGGGGTTCACCATCACGGACCCCCGTATCACCGAGTCCAGCGGACTCGCGGCCTCCCGCCAACACCCCGGTATCTACTGGACGCACAACGACAGCGACGACGGGGCCTACCTGTACGCCGTCGACAGCGGGACGGGGAAGACCGTCGCGACCGTCACCCTGACCGGTGTGGGCACCCCGCGGGACGTCGAGGCCATCTCCATCGGCCCCGGCAACGAGATCTACGTCGGCGACATCGGCGACAACCTCGGCGGCACCTGGCCCTATGTGTGGATCTACCGGCTGCCCGAGCCCAAGGAGTTGCGGGACCAGACGATCCGGGCCACGCAGTACGTCGTGAAGTACTCGGACGGGGCGCGGGACGCCGAGTCCCTGGTCGTGCACCCGAAGACCGGGCGGGCCTACATCGTCGACAAGAACGAGAAGGGCGGGCACCTGTACGAGGGCCCGGCCGAGCTCTCCGCCTCCGGAACCAACGTCTTCAAGCCCGTCGCCCCCGTCGCCGACCTGGAGGCCACGGACGCCGCCCTGTCGCCCGACGGTGAACAGCTCGTCGTACGCAGTTACTTCGGGGCGATCGCCTACGACTGGAACGGCGGGAAGATCAAGCGGCTGGAGCGGGTCGGCGTCCCGTTCCTGGGGCAGGGCGAGTCCGTCACCTACACCGACGACGGAACGACGCTCATGTTCGGCGCCGAAGGGACCGACAGTCCCGTGGAGCCGGAGGACGCACCTGGGAGCACCGGGTCCAAGTCACCCTCCGCCGGGGGAAGTTCGGCGGACGGCGACGGCAGCGGAAGCGACGCCGGCAGCGGCAATGTCAAGGTCGGCGCGATCGCCGTGGCCGTCGCGTTCGCGGCCGTGATCGGCTTCCGGCGGCTATTCCGGCGCCGGTCGTGAACCCGCTGCCCGCCGGTTCGCGGCCTGCTCGTTCCCTTCCTGCTCGTTCCCTTCCTGCTCGTTCGCTCGCCGCTCGTTGACGAACACCTCCAGCCCGTCCAGGATCCGCTGCAGCCCGAACTCGAAGTGGTCGAAGTCGGGGCCCCAGGTGTCCTCGTCGAGGGTGGCGAGCAGGGGATAGCGGCCGGACGTCATGATCTTCTCCAGCGTCGGCGCCTGGGCCTGCCAGAACTCCGTGTCCGTCAGGCCCGTCCGGCGTTCCGCCTCCCGCTGGTAGAGCTGGGTGCGCGCGGCGCCGACGACATACCCGTCGATCATGATGACCGCCGAGACCAGCTCGGGGTCGGTCAGCCCCATCGGCTTGATCCGGGCCAGGATCTTCTCCATGCCGTCCAGAGCGCTCGGGCCGAGGATCGGGCGTGACTGGTTGACCTGGAGCAGCCAGGGGTGGCGGCGGTAGAGGGCGAGGGTGGCGCGGCCCATCGCCTCCAGGGCGGAGCGCCAGCTGCCGTCGCCGAGGTCGGCGGGGTTCTCGGAGGGGCGCTGGACGCGGTCCAGCATCAGGTCGAGCAGTTCGCCCTTGCCGGGGACGTACCGGTACAGGGACATGGCGCCGGTGCCGAGCTCGGTGGCGATCCGGCGCATGGACACCGCGTCCAGGCCGTCGGCGTCCGCGACCTGGACGGCGGCTTCCACGATCCGGTCCAGGGTCAGGGCCGGTTTGGGGCCCCGACTGGGGCGTCGGCCGGTGTCCCACAGCAGTTCCATGGTGCGGACGATGTCGCCGCTGCCGCTGGTCTCCGTACCGCCCTTGCCGCTCGTCATGGAGTTCAGCTTAAGTCCTCGGAGAAAAACTGGGTACGGTGTACTCGCAATCGGGTACGGTGTACTCAGTTGCCGAGAAGGGGGACCCATGAGCGACACATACGCGGTGCAGGCCGAGGCCCTGGAGAAGCGCTACGGCGAGAAGCGCGCCCTCGACGGCTTCGACCTGGCGGTCCGCGAGGGCACCGTGCACGGCCTGCTCGGACCGAACGGCGCCGGCAAGACCACGGCCGTACGCATCCTGTCCACGCTCGTCCGGCTGGACGGCGGACACGCGACGGTGGCCGGCCTCGACGTGGTCCGGCAGCCGCGCGAGGTGCGCGCCCGCATCGGCCTCACCGGGCAGTACGCGGCCGTGGACGAGGTGCTCACCGGACGCCAGAACCTGGAGATGTTCGGCCGCCTGTTCCACCTCGGCGGCAGGCGGGCCAAGGCGCGGGCCGTGGAGCTGCTGGAGCAGTTCGATCTCACCGACGCCGGCGACAAGGGCGTCGACGGCTACAGCGGCGGCATGCGGCGCCGCCTCGACCTCGCCGCCTCGATGATCCTCGCCCCGGCCGTCCTGTTCCTCGACGAGCCGACGACGGGACTGGACCCCCGTAGCCGCGGTGAGGTCTGGGACTCCGTGCGGGCGTTGGTGGCGAGCGGTACCACCGTGCTGCTGACCACGCAGTATCTGGAGGAGGCCGACAAGCTGGCCTCCCGCATCACCGTCATCGACCACGGGCGGGCCATCGCCGACGACACCCCGGACGGGCTGAAGAACCGCATCGGCGGCGACCGTATCGAGGTCGTGGTCGCCGAGCGGTCCGAGATCCCGAGGGTGGTCAAGGTCGTCGCGCGGGTCTGCGACGGCGAACCCGAGGCGGACGAGGACGGGTTGCGGGTGCACGCCCCGGTGACCGACCGGGTGTCCGCGCTGACGGAGGTGGCACGGACCCTGCAGGACGAGGGCGTGCGGGTCGAGGACATCGGGCTGCGCAGGCCGAGCCTCGACGACGTGTTCCTGCGCCTGACCGGACACCGGACCGAGACGACCGAGACCACCGAGACCACCGAGACCACCGCGAAGGAGGTCGCCGCATGAGTGCCCTCGACCTGACCGGCCAGGACACCCGCGGCCGTGTGTACTGGGCCCTCGCCGACTGCTGGAACATCGTCCGCCGCGGACTGACCCACTACCAGCGCCAACCCGTCAACATCGCCTGGCAGTTGGGCTTCCCGATCCTGTCCGTCCTCCTCTACGGCTATGTCTTCGGCAGCGCCATGCAGGTGCCCGGCGGCGGGGACTACCAGGACTTCCTGATGCCCGGGATGTTCGTGATGACGATGGCGTTCGGCTTCATCAACACCGCCACCGTCGTCGTCTACGACTCCACCAAGGGCGTCATCGACCGCTTCCGCTCCATGCCGATGGCCTCCTCGGCAGTGGTGGCCGGGCGTGGCGTGACCGATCTCCTCGTCGCCTGCGCGGAGTTGGGGATCATGATGCTCACCGCGTTCGCCATGGGCTGGCGGCCGGACGGCGGCTGGGGCTTCCTCGCCGCGTTCGGACTGCTGCTGTGGCTCAGGTTCGCGTTGATCTGGATCGGGGTGTGGCTGGGTCTCCTGGTCCCCAACCCGGAGGCGGCGGGCGGACTGTTCGCGGTCGCCTTCCCGCTCACGATGATCTCCAGCATCTTCGTCGCCCCCCAGCTGATGCCCGACTGGCTGGGCCATGTGGCCGCCTGGAACCCGATCTCCTCCACGGCCGCGGCCACCCGCGAGCTGTTCGGAACGCCGGTCGGGTCCGGGGACTCCTGGGTCGAGCAGCACGCGCTGCTGATGGCCGGGGTGTGGCCGGTGGTGCTGACGGCGATCTTCCTGCCGCTGGCGGTACGGAGGTTCCAGAAGCTGAGCCGGTGACGTCGGATGCCTTGACGTGTCGGTGTGACCTGACTTCCATGGGAGGTGCGGGGACGTGGGAGCGCTCCCACTGGTTCCGGGCCCGCGCCTCCCGAGAGGAAGTTGCGACATGTTCCGCAGCTTGCGAAGAGCGCTGTGCGCTGTTGCCGCGGCGCTCCTGTTACCCCTGGCCGGCGTCCAGACCGCCGACGCGGCCGAGGCGGCCGAACCGGGGGCGGGCTACTGGCACACCAGTGGCCGCCAGATCCTGGACGCGGCCGGGCAGCCGGTCCGTATCGCCGGGATCAACTGGTTCGGCTTCGAGACCGCCAACCACGTCCCCCACGGCCTCTGGGCCCGCGACTACAAGAGCATGATCGACCAGATGAAGTCGCTGGGCTACAACACCCTCCGCGTCCCGTTCAGCGACGACATCCTCAAGAGCTCCACCGTCCCCAACAGCATCGACTTCTCCGCCGGCAAGAACGCCGACCTGCAGGGGCTCAACTCCCTTCAGATCCTGGACAAGATCGTCGCGTACGCCGGTCAGGGCGGCCTGAAGATCGTCCTCGACCGGCATCGCCCGGACGCCGCCGGCCAGTCGGCGCTCTGGTACACGTCGGCGGTACCGGAGTCGACGTGGATCGCGAACCTGAAGGCGCTGGCGACCCGTTACGTCGGTAACCCCACGGTGGTGGGCATCGACCTGCACAACGAACCGCACGACCCCGCCTGCTGGGGCTGCGGCGACACGGCCCGTGACTGGCGCCTCGCCGCCCAGCGGGCCGGAAACGCCGTACTGTCCGTCAACCCCGAGCTCCTGATCTTCGTCGAGGGCGTCCAGACGTACAACGGCGTCTCCGGCTGGTGGGGCGGCAACCTGATGGGCGTCGCGGACCACCCGGTGCAGTTGGACGTGCCGAACCGGGTCGTGTACTCGGCGCACGACTACGCCACCAGCGTGGCCCAGCAGAGCTGGTTCAGCGACCCGTCGTTCCCCGACAACATGCCGGGGATCTGGGACAAGTACTGGGGCTACATCTTCAAGCAGAACATCGCACCCGTGTGGGTCGGCGAGTTCGGTACGACGCTCCAGTCGACGGTGGACCAGAAGTGGCTCGCGGCGCTGGTGAACTACCTGGGGCCCACGTCGACGTACGGCTCCGACTCCTTCCACTGGACCTTCTGGTCCTGGAACCCCAACTCCGGCGACACCGGCGGAATCCTGAAGGACGACTGGTCGACCGTGGACACGGTGAAGGACGGGTATCTGGCGAGCATCAAGGCGCCGGGGTTCCCGAGCGGCGGCGGCTCGGGCAATCCCGGTGACCCCGGCCCCGGAGGAGGCACGGCCGCCTGCACCGCGACCTATTCCGTCAGCAGCGACTGGGGCGGCGGCTTCAACGCCGAGGTGAAGGTGACCAACCCGGGCACGACCGCGCTCAAGTCCTGGAAGGTGACCTGGACCTGGCCCGGTTCACAGAAGGTCACCAGCATGTGGAACGCCTCGTACACCCAGAGCGGCGCGACCGTGACCGCCGCGAACGCCGATCACAACGGGGCGGTCGCGGCGGGGGGTTCGGCGAGCTTCGGGTTCGGGGGTGCGCCTGGGGGTGGGGGTGTGCCGGGGGTGAGCTGTACGGCTGCATGAATCGAGGGGCGCCCGGTTTCCGCCGGGCGCCCTCAGGGACGTATGGGAGCGATCAGGGCTTCTCGACTGTCGGTACCTGGGCCTGCCAGGACGGGCGGTGGCAAGGGCAGGTGCACACCAGAAGGCGCACCCCGGGAACACCCGACTCGCGGGGTTCGGCGTCCCGGCAGCGGTCATGGGTGCCGATCGTGCAGCGACCGGACACGTACGGGGGTTCCGGCGTCCAGACCGGATCGGGGACGTTGGTCATCGGGTACCTCCCGCAGCGTGGCAGGGGCATTGGCAGCGGCACACAAGCAGTAGGCCCCTGGAGTGGGGCAGGGGGACGTCTTCGGTCTGGCGGCAGTCGGCGTGCAGTCCCCGGTACTCGGGACGCTGTGCCAACGCGCACTCAGCCGACAGGGGCTCCGTATCAAGGTGTCCCCCGGCGGTTTTGGTCGTGTGGATCACCGGACCCCACTCCCGGCCACGGCGTGAATGTCTCGGGTGTCGAGGTCGAGGCGGAAGTGAGCGGCCATGACCAGGATCCGCCGCCGCTTCCACCTCAGCGCACGTTCCCTCGCTGTCCAGTAGGGCCGCACCCGTGAGGCGGTGAACTCCGGGTTGGGGGTGGCGACCAGGCGGACATGTTGCTTTACGTTTCCGCAGCTCACAGCGCTTCGGTTTGCCGCCGACGGCTTCCGATGTCTCCCCGTGCTTGGAAGAACCCGGCATAGCAGGGGCACCAAAGCCCAAATGAATGCAGCCGTGATACGACTACCCATGTCTTCAACCTCCTGAGGGTTGAGGGCCACGCCCCCGGACGGTTGCGCCCGTCGCGGGGGTCTTTGTTCGTACATCGGCACCATAACCGCTTTCGAAAGTGGTCGGCAGTAGACGGCAGTAGTTGACCACTTTCGGTGATGCACGTCAGTTGTCGGACGTTTACGTTCGGCTGTGTGGAAGAGAAGATCAATCCCGCCGCCGCGTCCTACCACTACGACCAGCTCGCGAAGATCATTGAGAACAAGATTCGTACCGCAGAGTTCGCTGCCGGATCACGCTTGCCCGGTGAGCTGATCCTGTCTCAGGAGTACGGCGTCGGCTCCAACACCGTGCGCCGCGCGCTGGACATCCTGAGGGAACGCGGACTGATCATCACCGTGAGGGCGCGCGGGTCGTTCGTGGTTGAGCAACTCCCCGCCGTCGAGGGTGACCAGGGCGGGGTGTAGACGGGTCGGCCGGCGCCTAGTGCGGGTTCAGCGCATTCCGCGCCGCGCTGATCACGTCGTGGGCGTCGGCCCCGTATACCGCGGATTCTCTCAACGTGTCCCACGCCCGTAGGTACGTCGCGACGCTGTCGGAATCGTCCAGCCACAGCTCCGCATGCCAGTCCTCGACGACCACACGTCGTTCGTCATAGATCCAGAAGCCGTTGCCCGGATAGATCTTGAGAGAGGCAGTGAACGGCACGACACAGAGCTCCACGGTGTCCAGGCCCATCACGCTCGTGACCCTGTCGAGCTGAGCGGCCAGCACCGGGGGAGGGCACACCCGAACGTAGAGGGCGGCTTCCCACATCATGATCCTGTACTTCCTGCCGGGTTCGTACAGGCCCTCCTGGCGACGGATTCGGGCGCGTACCGCGTCCTCAGTATCCCGTGGCGACTGTATGAGGTTGGCGTGCCGAGTGAAGACGTGCCGGGCGTAGTCGGCCGTCTGGAGCATGCCGGGGATGAGGTTGCTCTCCCAGATGGTCAGTACGCGCGTGCGCTCGTGTTCAGCGGTGATGGCGTCCTGAACCGGCTTGTGCCCGGAGGCCAATTGCCGTCGCCACGACCGGATGTGGGACTCGAACCCTCGGAGCTGGGCCAGCAGGCCGTCGTACGCCTGGGGGTGGCCCGTAGCCTCGGCCCACGCCCTGAGTTCTTCGGCCTCGGCAGTCTGCCTGCCGTTCTCCAGCTTGCTGACCTTGGACTTGGTCCATCCCGGGCCAAGGCGCTCCGCAAGCTGCGCGCCGGTGAGCCGACCGTCAGGGCATGTGAACCTGAGCTCACGGAGCTGGATACCCAAGGCTTCACGAGCCTGCTGATAGTCGGTACTCACCGGACATCACGTCACTTACGTGGCTTTGAACTGATCGTACGGAGTCGCATAGTGCCAGGCTGCGTCCCGCACTTGGCAATAGCGGTTGACCCTCGCCGGCTCAGTGATGAGTTCGATGCTGACCAGGTTGTCGGCATCGTCGAAGTTGAGCCGGGCGACCAACCGGGAGTCGAAGAGCCAGAAGTCCTCGGCGGGCAGGTGCAGCCGTTCGGCCTCGGCGCGCGTGAGGTTGCGAATGTCCTCGCCGACAGCGCAGTTCCGTACGGCGTTGTCGAGCAGGAACAGCTGTCCGGTCGTGGCCGGGGAGTCGACCAGGCGCACTCGCTCGAACCGTTTGCCCAGTGCCGTCTGGGCGCGCACGTTACGGCACCAGGCGTCCTCGTAGTCCCACTGGACCGGCTGATTCGCCACGAACTGAGCCCAGTCGTCTCCGACTTCGTCACTCGCGTACCGGCGCCGGGTCTCCAGGCGCCAGGCGGTGTGCTCAAAGGTCCCGAAGAGGTGGGCGAACTCGTCCTTGGCGTTGATCAACCGTGGTGTCTCGTCGCGTGGCCCGAAGTCGACCAACGTGTTACGTGGTACGACCACGGCCACCTCGCCCTCGTCGAAGTGCTGCAACTGGGCAAGGTCCCCGGAGTCCGTGAGCGGCGGGCCGTGCACGATGACTTCGCCCGACTCGAGGTCCTCGTGTACGCCGGGGCATCCGCCGCCACCTGAGCCAGTGCCGTTGAACCGCAGTCGTCGCATGATCTTCCCTCCGCTTGGGGGTCTGGTGTGACCAGCCTCCCCGAGGTCAACGGCCTGGACGCACCCTTCCGTTGACCTTCGTCAGAAACTTCGCGCAACTTGGCAGCAGAGTCAAGAAACTATGAGAAATTCCTGAGCAGGAAACAACTCCCTCTCTCTAGCGTCCCGTTCATGGCCACGACGGAACCGCGGGATGTCGCCCCACGTGCGGCAGTGGAGTTTCATGGCGCCCTGGTTGTCGACACGAAGACGAACAGGATCGGCTACGTGATGGGG
Organism: Streptomyces sp. a15; assembly: GCF_059026085.1. Taxonomy (NCBI): domain Bacteria; kingdom Bacillati; phylum Actinomycetota; class Actinomycetes; order Kitasatosporales; family Streptomycetaceae; genus Streptomyces; species Streptomyces sp. A15. The sequence goes on from NZ_JBWLKM010000012.1 coordinate 131,848, forward strand.
AACGAGGGCCCCTACGTTCAGCTCCGGCCACCGGGCGGTGGACGCGAGTGGGATGCGGACCCCAGCGGAATCCGACAAGCCACGGACACCGAAGTGCTGCGCGCACGGGTGACCGAGCTGAACAGGGCACGGCGACTCGGATGACTGCGCCCGCTACCGAGACCCTGCCTCTGTCGGCCGAGTGCGCGCTTGCCGCCCAGTCCGGCTACACGGACCTGCACCGCGAGTGCCGTCAGACCGAGGACATCCCACTGCCCCACGCCAGCGGCATCTGGCTCGTCCGCCGCTGCGGCTGCCCGCATCACGTCTACAACCGCCAGCCGTCTGCTCCCGCCAGTACAGCCGAGTTTCCAGCCCCCGCCTCAGGCGCCCCACTCTTCCCAGAAAGGGGAACGTCCATGACCGTCCTGCTCGACAGCCCTTCCAGCACCAGCACAAGGGATCCGAAAGAGCTGCTCAACGCCGTCCAGCCGCACGTCAGGCACCTGACCGTCAACGTCCTCGACAGCGGCATGGGCCTGTGGGACCGCGAGGTCGCTCTGCTGCTGCGCGACCACACCATGATCCGCGACATGGCAGAGCGCATCCTCGGTAACGCCGTCATGTACACCATCGGCTGCATGGAGCACCCCGAAGTGCACCTCGGTGTCGGCAAGCTCGTCGACATCGGTGTCCACCAGCTCATCCTCGATACTCCCGTGTGGTGGGCGCTGTGCGACACGTACAACGGGGGCCGATACAAACACCACGCCCCCTTCATCGAGCGCCGCCGCGACGGACTCTGCCTGCGCACCGCCGACTTCCTGAAGTCCATCGGCTTCGCTGTCGACGAGGAGCTGTGGGCCATCGACGGCACGGACTGCTCCCCGTGCGACAACAAGGTCCCCGACAGTCACTGAACCGTGAAGAGGAACACCCTGTGCCCGTACCGCACGACATCCCAGCCGAGACCGAACTGTGGGACACCTACGCCGAGTCCGCCTTCAAGGACGACGCCGAGCCGCGGTTCTGCTGGACGCAGTACGCCGGTCACGGCCCCGGCCCGGAACTGCTCGGCACCCCGCGTTCCGTGCTGGAGATCGGCTGCGGCACGGGCCGTGCCCTCGTCCACCTTGCCCAGCGTGGCATCACCGCGCACGGCGTCGACCTCTCCCCGGTCATGGTGAAGAAGAGCAGCGAGCGGTGGGCCGGCACCGGCGCGGTCTTCTCCTGCGGCGAGGTTCTGGAGTGGCTGGCCGACGGCGACGACACATACGACGCCGTGTACTCGATCTTCGGCGCCGCCTGGTTCGCCGACCCGGGCCGTCTCTTCCCGCTCGTGCGGGCGCGGCTCAACCCGGGCGGCGTGTTCGTGTTCTCCCAGCCGCCTGCCATCCCCGGCGCGTACGGTCCGCAGGGCATGTACAAGGGAGGCTTCGCGGGCAGGGCCGTGTTCACCTACCGGTACAGCTATCGTCCCGCCGTCTGGGAGCGTCTGCTCACCCGCGCCGGCTTCGCCTCGGCCGGAGCATGCGTACTCGATGCTCCGGAATCCGGTCACATCGGCACACTCATCGTCCGTGCGGAAGTGCCTTCAGCTGCATGATCAAGGGGCGCCCGGTGCTTGTCGGGCGCCCCTCATCGTCGTAAGAACTGCGCGGCAAGCTCGCCGCGGCCCGCCTGGGCGGCGGCGAGAAGGCGCGGGCACGGCACACCGCGCGCGGGAAGCTGCTGCCCCCTGAAGTGATCAGAGCTTCTCGATCACTTAATCGACACACTTGGTGAGCGCCTCGGCGTCCGCCGGGGCGATCGCCAGGAACATTTCGGCGCCGTGACCGAACCCGTCAGCGCCTTCTACCTCAGCGCCTGCTTCGCCCCCCGGCGGGGTCACCTCGCGCGCTGTACGCGCGGACCGGACTTCGGACGAGGCCCGCGATACCGAAGACCCCGTCCACCTCATCCGCGTCTTCGGGATCTCCACCACCACAGCCATGAAGTACCTCCACGCCGCCCACCCTCACCGCGCCGGCCCCATCCCTCACTGACAGCAGACGACCCCGGGCGAGGGCCGCCAACACGCCAAACGATCACCCTTCTCCCTGGGTGCGGAGGCGCAGGAGGGAACGAGTAGCGGCCAGCAGGGCAGCGAGGTAGATCGCTGCGAGCAAAGTGCCCAGCTGCGCCCAGGGAATGCTCAGGACGAAACCGGAGATCCGGGTGGCGATGATCACCGTAGGCAGGAGAGCGATGATCAGACCGAGCAGGGTGCTGACTGCGATGAGGGCTGCCTGCTGGTAGAGAAGGATGCGCCGCGTCCAGGCAGGGGGTAGCCCGAGAGCGGTGAGGCCGGCCGTGTAGCCGCGCAGTGTGCGGATCTGGCCGCGGATGGCCGTCAGGACTGTGGCGAGGACGAGGAGTACCAGTGCGACCGCGGTGGCGAGCAGCGCCGCCGGTGCAACGGCTGGCGCGGGGGGCACATGGATCCGTGCTGCACGTCCGTCGTGCCCGGCGGTGATGAGGGCCTGCTGAACGGCTTCGGCCTGGGTATCCGCAAGGCCGGTGACCATGATCGGCCCCTGCGGGGGCATCGGCAGCCGAAGATCGCTCGCGGTGGAGCGGAGCATGATGCCGTCGCTGCCGGCTCGCCACTGGGTCGGTGCCGCGTCCACCGCGGCCATCGGGAGTTCGGGGGTGCGGCCAAGGATCTTGTCGTCCTGGTGCACGACGAGGCTGGTACGTGCGGAGGTGCCTTCCGGAGCGCCTGGGGCATCGGACCAGATGAGCAAGCCTCCATCGGTCAGGGTGGCCAGCTGATCGCGGCCGAGGGGATGTCCGAGCAGATGCTCGGCGTCGGCAGGGGATTTCACGGTGAGGAAAATGGTGTCGCTGCCCGGCCGGGTGGCTGAACGGGTGACGTCGTTGCTGTCCATGGTGAAGGCGGGAGTGACCTCGAAGCGGGGGTGGCCATCCAGGAGCTTGGTTGCCTCTGCGGCCCGCAGTACGGACTTCGTGGGGGCGAAGCGGTCACTGATGCTGTCGGCCAGCAGGATCTGGCCGGACAGCACGTCGGGGTGCCTCTGCGTATCAGCCGTGCGCAGCAGTGTGTCCAGCAGGGCGAGGAATCCCAGGGAAGCTCCGAAGAGGACCGTGAGTACGGCGAGGGAGGCGGAAGCACGGCGTGAGTCGGCGGCCAGCTGTCGGCGGGCGAGCCGGGAGCGGGGACCCTTCTCGGGGATGAACGTCAGCGTCAGTGCGAACGCCTCGGGGATGACCAGCAGCACAGCGACGGTCACTATGCCGGTCAGGGTCATGGCCATGGCCGGGGAGTCGACACGGACTGCGTAGACGGCTGTGGCGCACCAGGCGAGGACTGCCAGTACCTGGCGGGTGTCCCGAATGCGACGCGACGTTTTGGTGGTGGCTGTTTCGCCGCTGGAGCGGCCGGTCTTGCCCCGGTTGGCCGGCGCCGCGGCGTTGCGGCGGTCGTCGCGCGCCAGTGCCAGCCCGGCGACCAGGGAGGTAAGCACGATCACGGTGAGCAGGCGGAGGGCGGGATCGGCGAGTCCGTCGATGGGACCGGCCGGGCGCTCCCTCAGGTGGGAGACGAGGAGGCGGGCACCCGCGCCTACGCCCAGACCGGCCGCGGCTCCTGCCGTCGCCGCGATAAGGGACCAGGCCAGCGTGGCGAGGGTGAGGCCGGCCGCTGCGGTACGGCGGGATATCCCCAGGGAGGCCAGGGAGCCCGTAGTGCGCCGAAAGCGCCGGTCGTTCAGCCCGAACACCAGCAGTACGGCGCCCAGCGGCACCAGGAGCGCCGGGACCGTGTAGCCGGCCGGGGTCTTCTCGATCCAGAACCCCTCCCCGCTGCCTTCTTCCCGCAGAGAGAGCGTGTCGGCGACGGCGATGTCACTTTCAGGCTTCTTGTTCTGCTCTTTCTCCCAGCTGCGGATTGCGGCGCTGAACGCCGTGATTCCGCTCTTGGGTTCGGTCCCCGACCACAGGAGGACGGGCTGAGTAGCCAGGATGGGGAACCCCTGGACGAGGTTCTCGTCCAACGCGGCCCACGTGCCCGGGGCCGCCAGCAGGTTCGAGGTGCTGGCATTACGGTCGTCGGCCGTGCCGACCACCTTGAGGCGAACGTCTCCCAGCACGGTCAGCTCTTTGCCCGGTGCGCTCCGCACGTCTTGTGCCTCGGTCACGACCACCTCGCCCGGACCGCTCGGCCAACGCCCGGACTGAAGGTCGTAGCGACGCGGGTAGGGGCCGGAGCCCCAGTCGGCCTCGAACATCGTCACATTGCGTGCCGGCGTGGTGTCGAGCTGGACATCGAAGGCGCTGAGCATGACCAGCGCGTCCGTGATACCCGCCTGCTGCAGGCGCTCTCGCAGCTCGGGGACGAACGCGTCGTCCCCGGGAGGGAGCTGGACGCTGCCGTAGCCGACCGACGCATCAAACCGGCCCATGTCCCGGTCGGCGACCTGTGCACCGGACAAGGACAGCGTCTTGAGCACGATGAACATCGCCACGACGAAGACCGCGGCGACGAACACCGTCAGGGTGGAACGGATCAACGCGCGCGAGCGTGCCAGCCGCCGTGCCAGCCGGAAGACTAGCCGCAGTTGCTGCCCGGCGGGGACCGCCCCGGATCGAGGCTTCACGAACGACTCTCCAGTCGGCCGTCCACGACCTCGTAGACGGTGTCGGCGTAGTCCCGGCAGCGGGGATCGTGCGAGCAGATCACGGCCAGTACGCCCTCGTCGCACAGCGCGCGGATCAGGGCGAACAGTTCCTGGGTGGCCGCGGAGTCCAGGGCGCCGGTCGGCTCGTCCGCCAGGAGCACCGCGCGCTGGCCCGTCAGAGCGCGCGCCACCCCGACGCGCTGACGCTGTCCGCCCGAGAGCTGCGAGGGAAACCGGTCCTCAAGGCCGGGAAGACCGACCCGCGCCAGCTGCCGCAGGGCCTCCGAGCGGGCTTGTGCGGCTGGCAGGCCGAGTGCTTCCAGGGGCAGGGAGACGTTCTCGGCCGCTGTGAACTCCTGGATCAGGTTGTGGTCCTGGAACACGACGCCCACAGTGCGGAGCCTGAGCTCAGCCCGCTGTTTCTCACCGGCGGTGCCCACCTCGACGCCGCCGACCTGGATCTCGCCGGTGTCGGCGAGATCCAGACCTGCCAGCAGATTGAGCAGGGTCGACTTGCCCGAACCACTGGCGCCGTAGATGCACACGAACTCGCCCGGTCTTGCTACGAAGTCCACATCTCGCGCGGCCCACACAGTCTCCACCTCGGAACGGTAGGCCTTGCGAACCCCCTTGGTCCGGATCAGCGCGGCATCCACGGCCTCAGACAACTCAACAACCGCCCGAAGTCCGGAAGGACGTGACCTCGTCGCTGTTCAGGGGAGAGACGTTGTTGTCGTTGCTCGCCCTGGCCATGCCCTGCTTGTCCCCGCCGCCGTTGGCGTTGCCGGCCATGCAGCCATCGTAGGTCGCGGAGCGGTTGGCCCACGAGTCCATCTCGTCGTTCTTGTCGCCGGTCAGGTTCGTGAATGTGGCGCTGCCGTGCGCGCGTTCGCCGATCAGCCACGCGAAGTCGTTGTTTCCCCACAAACACATGTTGTTCGAGTTGCACTCGCTCAGGGCGGCGTTAGCCGTGCTGGGCGTCATCGCCAAAGCAGCGAACAGGAGCGCTGTCGAAGCTATGACCTTCTTGGCTCTCAAAATGTCTCCTTGACTGAATGGGCTCAAGCGTCTCCGAGGCGTGTCGCTCGGAGGCGTCAGATCATCTCCGTGGGCATATTCACGGGCCAAGGGTCGCAGCGACATCACGCCACCCAATGGCCGCTTCTACAACACGACTTGATGACAAGCCAGGCACATGCTCGGGGCCTTGAGGTGAGGGTTGGGGGTCGAGGTTGGCTCTGCGTCGGTGCGGTGCCATCCGTGTTCTTTTCGAGCGACCACTGATCTTTATGCGCGTGGGCGGCGCGTGCCCGACGGCAACCACTCGACCAGACCCTGCTCGCAGCGAACCCGCCGCACTCAAAGCCGTCGATGAACCACTCACGGGATCACACGCATCGAACGGATCGTGACAGACAATGGCGCCTGCTACCGGGCCGAGAGCTATCGGAAGCCCAACGCACCCACCTCCAAGGCCGCTGGAATGTCCACTACAACCACCACCGACCTCACACCGCCATCGGAAGCCAACCACGGGCAGCACGACTACCCGGACGGCGCCACCAACGTCATGGCCTCCTACACCTGGGGCCCACCAACCGGCCGACGAAGGGACGCAACCGTGGCTCAGCGGACAACCGGCGATCAGCCCAAAGCCCTCAAGCCCGCCCTTGAATCCATGACCCTGTTGGTCGCCGCCGTCATCGTCCACGACAAGGCCACCAACCGCGTCGTCCTCCTCCAGCGCAGCGAGAACGCCAAGTTCGGCCAGGGTATGTGGGACCTCCCCGTCGGCAAGAGCGAACCAGGCGAGCCCATCACCGAAACCGCCGTACGCGAGCTGTACGAGGAGACCGGCCTGACCGTGAAGCCGGAGGCTCTGAAGGTCGACATCATCCACGGCGCCTGGGGCGTCGAAGCACCCAACGGTTTCCTCACCGTCGTCTTCGCCGCGCACGAATGGACCGGCGAACCGGAGAACCGCGAACCGCGCAAGCACGCCCAAGTCCGCTGGGTCGACGCCGGTGCTGTTCCCGAGGAGTTCGTGGACGCCACCGCCAGTGCCCTGAACGGCTACCTGACCGGTGGGGCCCAAGTGTCGGTGGATGGGTGGGAGTAGGCAAAGAGCACTACGACGATGAGGGGCGCCCGGTAAGCACCGGGCGCCCCTCATCGTCGTACCGAAGTGATCAGAGCTTCTCGATCACGTAGTCGACGCACTTCGTGAGCGCCTCGACGTCCGCCGGGTCGATCGCCGGGAACATGGCGACGCGGAGCTGGTTGCGGCCGAGCTTGCGGTAGGGCTCGGTGTCGACGATGCCGTTGGCGCGCAGCACCTTGGCGACGGCCGCGGCGTCGATCTCGTCGGCGAAGTCGATCGTGCCGATGACCTGGGAACGCTTGGCCGGGTCGGCGACGAACGGGGTCGCGTACTTGGACTCGTCCGCCCAGCCGTAGAGGCGGGTCGAGGAGTCCTTCGTACGGCCCGTGGACCAGGCGAGGCCGCCCTGGCCGTTGATCCACTCCAGCTGGTCGTTGAGGAGGAAGAGGGTCGCCAGCGCCGGGGTGTTGTACGTCTGGTTCTTGCGGGAGTTGTCGATCGCCGTCGGGAGCGAGAAGAACTCCGGGACGTGGCGGCCGGAGGCGTGGATCCGCTCGGCGCGCTCGAGCGCGGCCGGGGAGAAGACGCCGATCCACAGGCCGCCGTCGGAGGCGAAGGACTTCTGCGGGGCGAAGTAGTAGACGTCGGTCTCGGCGATGTCGACCGGGAGGCCGCCGGCGCCGCTCGTCGCGTCCACGAGGACCAGCGCGCCATCGTCGGCACCGGCCACGCGCTTGATGGGCGCGGCGACACCGGTGGACGTCTCGTTGTGGGTGAAGGCGTACACGTCGACGCCCGCCTCGGCCTGCGGCTCCGGGTGGGTGCCGGGGTCGGAGGAGATGACGGTGGGCTCGGCCAGCCAGGGGGCGAGCTTGGACGCCTTGGCGAACTTGGAGGAGAACTCGCCGAAGCTGAGGTGCTGGGACTTGTTGTCGATCAGGCCGTGGGTCGCGACGTCCCAGAAGGCGGTGGAGCCGCCGTTGCCGAGGACCACCTCGTATCCCTCGGGGAGCCGGAACAGCTCGGAGATGCCCTCGCGGACCTTGCCGACCAGGTTCTTGACCGGGGCCTGACGGTGAGAGGTGCCCATGAGGGACGTACCGGTGGAGGCGAGTGCGTCCAGCGCCTCCGTCCGCACCTTGGAGGGGCCCGCGCCGAAACGTCCGTCGGCGGGCTTGATGTCAGCGGGAATCTGGATCTCAGCCACGGAAGGGAGGGTAGCCGTTGGGGGAAACCTGGTCGAAACGTAGTCCGTCGGCTGAGACGCGTCGGTGTTGACGGACTGGTCGGACGGACTGGTTTGCTGGAGGCATGACGGATCTTGAGGCCGACCTGCGCAAGGCCGTCCGGGGCGAGGTCGGTTTCGACGTCACCTCCCGGGCGCTGACCACCATGGACGCGTCCAACTACCGGCGGGTCCCGCTGGGTGTCGTGGCTCCCCGGGACGCCGACGACGTGGCGGCGGTGCTCGGGGTGTGCCGGGAGCACGGCGTGCCGGTGGTGGCGCGGGGCGGAGGGACGTCGATCGCCGGGCAGGCGACGGGCACGGGCGTCGTACTGGACTTCACCCGGCACATGAACCGTGTCCTGGAGATCGACCCCGAGGCCCGGACCGCCGTCGTACAGCCGGGGCTGGTCCTCGACCGCCTCCAGGACGCCGCCGCCCCGCACGGCCTGCGCTTCGGCCCGGATCCCTCCACCCACAGCCGCTGCACGATCGGCGGCATGATCGGCAACAACTCGTGCGGCTCGCACTCGGTGGCGTGGGGGACGACCGCGGACAGCGTGCGGGAGCTGTCGGTGGTCACCGCGCGCGGGGAGCGGCTGCGGGCCGGGCAGGGGTGGGCGGGCGCGCCCGAGGGCCTGCGCGAGCTGGTGGAAGGCGAGCTGTCGCGTCTGCGCACCGGCTTCCCCGAGCTGCCCCGCCGTATCTCCGGCTACGCCCTGGACGCCCTGCTGCCCGAGCACGGCACCGACGTCGCCCGTTCCCTCTGCGGTTCGGAGGGCACGCTGAGCGTGCTGACGGAGGCGGTCGTGGGCTGGTTCGGGCGCCACGCGCGCGTGCGCTGGCCGTACTGGCGTACGCCGACGAGAGCGCGGCGGCCGAGGCGGCGGCGGGCCTGCTCCCGCACAGGCCCCTGACGGTCGAGGGCATGGCTGTGGATCTCGTCGCCTCCGCGGCCGAACTCCCCCGGGGCGGTGCCTGGCTGTTCGTGGAGACCGGCGGCGCGACGGAGACCGAGGCACGCGCGCGTGCGGACGCGATCGTGCGGGCGGCGGACGTCGTCGACGCGCTCGTGGTGACGGACCCGGCCGGACAGCGGGCGTTGTGGCGCATCCGGGAGGACGCGAGCGGTACGGCGACCCGGATGACGGACGGGAGCGAGGCGTGGCCGGGGTGGGAGGACTGCGCGGTGCCGCCGGCCCGGCTGGGCGCGTATCTGCGGGACTTCCGGGGGCTGCTGAGAGCGCACGGGCTGCGCGGCACGCCGTACGGCCACTTCGGGGACGGCTGCATCCACGTCCGCATCGACTTCGACCTGCTGACTCAGGCGGGTGTCGCCCGCTTCCGGAGCTTCTCGGAGGAACTGGCCGAGCTGGTCGTGTCCCACGGCGGTTCGCTGTCCGGAGAGCACGGGGACGGACAGGCGAGGGCGGAGCTGCTGCCTCGTATGTACGGCGCGGAGCTGGTGGGGCTGTTCGAGCGGGCGAAGGCGGTCTGGGATCCGGACGACCTGCTCAACCCGGGGATGCTGGTACGCCCGGCGCCCCTCGACACGAACCTCCGCTTCTCGGTGCTCCCGCGGCAGCCGGTGGACGTGGCCTTCGGCTATCCGACGGACGGCGGCGACTTCTCGGCGGCGGTGCGCAGGTGTGTCGGGGTCGCGAAATGCCGTACGACGTCCGTGTCCGGGGCGTCCGTCATGTGCCCGTCCTTCCGGGCGACCGGCGAGGAGGAGCACTCCACGCGCGGGCGTGCCCGGCTGCTGCACGAGAGGCTCGCGGGCGAGCTGGTGACGGACGGCTGGCGGTCCAAGGAGGTCCGGGACGCCCTCGACCTGTGCCTGTCCTGCAAGGGCTGCCGCTCCGACTGCCCGGTCGGGGTCGACATGGCCACGTACAAGGCGGAGTTCCTCCACCACCACTACGAGGGGCGGCGACGCCCCGCCGCCCACTACAGCATGGGGTGGCTGCCGGTGTGGCTGCGCTGGGTGTCCCGTATGCGGGCGGGGGCGGTGGTCAACGCGCTCGCCGCCGTACGGCCGTTCGCGTGGGCGGCGAAACGGGTGGGCGGGATCGCGGCGGAGCGGGCGATCCCGCGGGTGGCCACGGAGACGTTCAGCCGGTGGTGGGGGAGGCGAGAGCCGGTGGGCGGCTCCGGGGCTCTGGTGATCCTCTGGCCGGACACCTTCACCGAGCATCTCTCGCCGTCCGTGGGACGCGCGGCCGTGCGCGTGCTGGAGGCGGCGGGCCTGCGGGTGGCGCAGCCGCCGACGCTGCGGATGCGCGTGCGACCCGTGGGGGACGGCACGTCGAAGGCCGCGATCTCCCTGCTGAGCGTGCGGCGGAGCCGCGTCTGCTGCGGCCTGAGCTACGTCTCGACGGGCCAGCTCGACCGAGCCCGTACGGTCATGCGCCGCACGCTGGACCTGATGGCGCCGGTGCTGGAGTCGGGCGCCCCGGTCGTCGTCCTGGAACCCAGTTGCGCGGCGGCCCTCCGCACCGACCTGCCGGAACTCCTGCACGACGACCCCCGCGCCGCCCGCCTGGCCTCCCGGATCCTGACCTTCGCGGAGGCCCTGGAACGCCTCGCCCCCGACTGGACCCCACCCCGCCTGGACCGTCCCGCGGCCGGTCAGACGCACTGCCACCAGCACGCGGTCCTGGGCGACGCCGCCGACCGCCGCCTGCGCCTGGCGGCGGGCCTGACCGGTGAACTCGCGGGCGGCTGCTGCGGCCTCGCGGGCAACTTCGGCTTCGAGAAGGGCCACTACGAGGTGTCGGCCGCGTGCGCGGAGGAGCAGCTGCTGCCGGCGGTGCGAGGGGCCGCGGACGGCACGGTGGTCCTGGCCGACGGGTTCTCGTGCCGGACGCAGTTGGAGCAGGTGGCGGGGGTGCGGGGGCGGCATGTGGCGGAGGTGTTGGCGGAGGGTCTGGAGGGTCTGGAGGGTCTGGAGGGGCTCGATGGGAACGGGAACGAGTAGTCCGCGGCTTCCTGGCATGATCACGCCGTGACCAGTGAGTCTGAATCTGTGCGGCCCGGCCCCAGGAAGTACGTCCTCTTCGATGTCGACGGCACGTTGATCGACGCCGTGGCCAATCAGCGCCGGATGTGGGGAACCTGGGCGGCGCGGTACGCCCTGGACCCTGACGAGGTCTACCGGGTGGCCCTGCGGACGCGGCCGATGGAGACCTTCGCGGCGGTGGTCCCGGACCGGGATCCGGGGGAGTGCCTGACCGCGCTGCACGAGCTGGAGGACGAGGACGTCCGGTCGGGCGTCTACGCGGCCTTCGACGGCGCGGCGCAGCTGCTGGGCGCCCTGCCGCCGGGTGCCTGGGCGCTGGTGACCTCGAACTACGAGCACCGGGTGCGCGGGCGGTTCACCCGGACGGGTCTGCCGGTGCCGCCCGTCGTGGTGGACGCCGCCGCGGTGACGGAGGGCAAACCGTCACCCGTGCCTTACCTGCTGGCCGCCGAGCGGCTCGGTGCCCGCCCCGAGGACTGCCTGGTCGTCGAGGACGCCCCGTCCGGAGTCGAGGCGGGTCTGCGGGCCGGCATGACGGGGTGGGGCGTCAACGCCCCGGCCGCCGTGACCGGCGTGCACCGCCACTTCGGGAGCCTTCGCGAAGCGGTCCCCGACATCCTCGCGTTCGCCGGTGCGGAGGGGGCGGCTGCGGTGAGGTGACGGATGCGGTGAGGTGACGGATGCGGTGAGGTGACGGATGCGGTGGGGTGACGGATGCGATGGGGTGACCGGGGGCGTGCGGCAGCGCGGCTACGCGCCCGGCGAAAGGGGTCGCGTGCGGATCCGAGGGCGGTCAGAGTCGGGCGCATGTCGATCCCCTCCGCTCCCGGAAGCCCTGGAAGCCCCGGAAACGCCCTGAGCCGCGTCGCTGTCCTCTCCGACATCCACGGGGTGCTCCCCGCCCTGGAAGCCGTGCTCGCCGAGCCCGACGTGGCGGACGCCGAGCGCATCGTGCTCACCGGGGACATCACGGCGGGCCCGCAGCCGGGTGAGGTCGTCGAGCTGTTGCGCGCACAGGGCGACCGGGTGCTGTGGATCTCGGGCAACGCGGACCGGGAACTGGTCGAGTACCGCCGGGGCGAGCGGGACACGATCCCCGACCCGATCGCCCCCTTCGCGGCGGAACAACTCACCGACGAGCAGGTCGAGTTCCTGGCCGGCCTCCCCGCCACGCTCACCCTCCCGATCGACGGTCTCGGCAAGGTCCTGTTCTGCCACGCCACACCCCGCGACGACGAAGAGGTCGTCCTCGTCGACTCCCGCCCCGAGCGCTGGACAGAGGTCTTCGCGGACCTCGACGAGGACGTCCGTACGGTGGTCTGCGGCCACACCCACATGCCGTACGTCCGCCTCGCCCAGGGCCGCCTGGTGGTGAACCCCGGAAGCGTCGGCATGCCGTACGGCCGCACGGGCGCCCACTGGGGCCTGCTCGGGCCGGGAGCCGACCTGCGGGTCACGCCGTACGACGTCCCCGCAGCGGTCAGTCGCCTCGTGGCGGACTGCGCCTACCCGGACATCGCCGAGTGGGCCGACTACTTCCTCAACGCCCGCGCCACGGACACGGAGGCACTGAGGCTCTTCGGTCCCCGGGACGGCCGCGGCTGACTCATAGGCTCACGTGTTTCTTTCAGAATCCGTAGTGATGTGTCGTTCGTTGGCGTCGTGCCGTGTGTCCGGTGCGGATGGCGGTGTCGTATGGGGGTGCGGGGATCGAATGCGTGACCTTTTCGTGGGGGTGTCGTTGATCGGATGACAGCACCACGAGCGGGGAAGGGGGGCCGGTGAGCCGGAAGCTGCCGCTCGGCGAGGGCGAGGCGTCCCGTACCGCCTGTGCCCCTGGCCTGTTGCGTTGCGGGGTGGAGGAGAAGACTGGGCAAGTCCTTACCGCGGCGGTGCTGGCGCGGCGGGTGGGCTGGGCTGCCGCTCTGGTGTCCGGGATGGCCGCCGATCTGCTGGCCGGGCACTGGAATGCCGCCGACGTGGATCTGCTGGCCTCGGGCGTGGATGCCGGGGGCCGGGCGTTGCCGTCGAACGCGTGGATGGCGCTGCGGCGTCTGGGCTGGAGTGTCACCCCGGCCGAGGGCGTCCGTGTCAACGACCGGATCGTGCGCATGGCCCAGGAACAGGCCGGGCGCACGCTGCGGTCGGTGAAGTGGCGGGCCGATCTGACCGCCGGGGTCATCGGGACGTGGCCCGCCGACCCCACGAAGCGCACGCCCAACGAGTGGGACGCTGTCCGCGAGGCCGTCCCCCGCGGCCGGGATCTGCCCTCCGGCGTCATCACCTCCCGCACCCGTCAGATCACCGCCTACCGGCACAAGCACGGCCGGTTGCCGGCCGATGTGTTCGAGCTGGAGGCCGCACCCCGCAGTGCGCGGATACTGCTGCTGTCCGCGTGCGACGGGCAGCAGGCCACGATCACACGCGGGGATGATCCGGGCCGGGCGCTGCTGCGGCTGCAGCTGCCCACCCGATCGGACCCGCAGTCGTACAAGGACTGGACGTGGGTGGCGTGCCCCCTCGCACTGCCGCCGACCGTCCCGCCCGGTGCGGTGCTGCACCTGCCCACACTCCGCGTCCACCACGGCGGGGTGCGGGCCGATCTCGCCTACACCCACGCGGTGCCGAAGTCCGCCCGCACGGGGCACACGGTCGCGCTCGGCGTGGACTGGGGGCTGAACACGCTGCTCAGCGCGGGCACGGTCCGCCTGCACGACGACGGGCGTATCACGGCTGTGGGGGCCGGGGGCATGTTCCGGGCGGCCGGTGTCCTGGCCAAAGGGCACCGCCTGCGCCGCGAGAGCGAGCACCTGCACGCCAGGACCGACCACTACCAACGCCTCATCGGGGACACCAACAGCCATGTGCTGACCGGCAAACACGCCGTCCTGGCCGCCGAGATCCAGCACATCTCGGCCCGGCCCTCGAACCTCAACGACGCGCTCGCCTGGTCCGCCGCCCGCTGGACGGTCGACCAGGCCATCACCGCCTCGGCGACGGTGATCTACGTCGAAGACCTCCGCTCCATGGAGGCCCGCGGCATGGGCCGCACCCTGAACACCCGCATCTCCCAGCAGGTACGCGGGCAGATCGTTGAGCGGATGCGGCACCTGGCCGCCGAGGCGGGCATCGCCGTGGTCATCGTCCCGGCCCGGGGCACCTCCCGCCACTGCCCCCGCTGCCTCGTCCCGCTGCGCCACCGCAAAGTCCCCGACCGGCCCACCACACCGGGCTGGAAATGGGCCCTGTGCCCCAACCCGGACTGCGGCTGGCAGGGCGACCGCGACACCGGTGCCTGGCAGCGCATCGCCGCCCGCGGCCTCACCCACCAGAGCAAGACCGTGACCGACCGCGCCAGCGGCGCCATGGTCATCCGCAGCGTGGTGGACAAGCTCGAAGCCCAAGCCATGGTCGAACCGGCCACCACCCTGACCCGCCGGAAGGACCGGTCCAAGACCGGCCCCACCCGGCCTCGATCCACACGCCCCGCGCCCAGGCGACGCAGGGCACCCTCCCCCACCAGACCCACGGGTCCGGCGGGAAAGCGTCCGGAGGGACACGCTCAAACGGGCCGCAGACGGCTGCCTCGCGCAGCCCGCCGGCACCAGGGCGTGACGACGATCAGCACACCCACCACCCGCCGACACCGGCCACGAGGAGCAGCACTGGGCGCAGGCTTCCACCTGCACGCCCACGCCACCCCTCCACGGTGGGCAGATCCCATGCCAGACACCATGTCTTGCATAGGATCGCTTAGCTGATCAGAGACGCTGTCACGCTCAGCCACCGTCAAGGAGCGCGCGCATGACCCTCCGCATCCAGACCCTCTCCCGCGACGAACATCTCGCGTTCGTCGCGGCCCGCCCCTCCGCCAGCCACATGCAGGTCCCCTCCTGGGGTGAGGTGAAGCCGGACTGGCGGGCGGAGAGCCTGGGGTGGTTCGACGAGGAGGGGCGGCTGGTCGGGGCGGGGCTCGTGCTGTTCCGGGCGTTGCCGAGGCTGAAGCGGTACCTCGCGTATCTGCCCGAGGGGCCGCTGATCGACTGGCACGCGGACGACCTCGACCGGTGGCTGGACCCGATGCTCGCCCACCTCAAGCGACAGGGCGCCTTCTCGGTGAAGATGGGCCCGCCCGTCGTCGTCCGCCGGTGGAGCGCCGACGCGGTGAAGGCGGCGATCGCCGACCCGGCGGCCCGGCGTCTGCGGGACGCCGAGGCGACCTCGCACGAACCGGGCGCCGCCGAGGTGGCCGACCGGCTGCGCCGCGCGGGCTGGCGGCAGACCGAACCCGGCGGCGAGGACGGCTTCGCGGCCGGACAGCCGCGGTACGTCTTCCAGGTGCCGTTCGCCGGACGCTCGCTGGAGGACATCCAGCGCGGCCTCAACCAGCAGTGGCGGCGCAACATCAAGAAAGCCGAGAAGGCCGGCGTGAAGATCGAACGCGGCGGCTACGACGACCTGCCCGCCTTCTACGAGCTGTACGCCGAGACCGCCGAGCGCGACCGCTTCCTTCCGCGCCCGCTGTCCTACTTCCAGCGCATGTGGACCGCGCTC
Source organism: Streptomyces sp. a15 (assembly GCF_059026085.1). Classification (NCBI taxonomy): domain Bacteria; kingdom Bacillati; phylum Actinomycetota; class Actinomycetes; order Kitasatosporales; family Streptomycetaceae; genus Streptomyces; species Streptomyces sp. A15. Next base: position 147,408 of record NZ_JBWLKM010000012.1, read on the forward strand.
ACCACCGAGCACCCCGACCGCATGCGGCTCTATCTCGCCCACCACGACGGCGACGTCCTCGCCGCGGCCACCATGCTCACCGTCGGCGACCACGTCTGGTACTCCTACGGCGCCTCCACCAGCCGCAAGCGTGAGGTCCAGCCCAACAACGCCATGCAGTGGCGCATGATGACCGACGCCCACGAACTCGGCGCCGCCGTCTACGACTTCCGGGGCATCACGGACACGCTGGAGGAGTCCAACCACCTCCTGGGGCTGCTGCGCTTCAAGGCCGGCGCGGGCGGTGAGGCCGTCGAGTACCTGGGGGAGTGGGACTTCCCGCTCAACCGGCTGCTGCACAAGGCGCTGGATCTGTACATGGCCCGCCGCCGCTAGGCCCGGTGGGTGAGCGCCCGGGACAGACAGTCGTATAAAGGGTTCACACACCTGACGTAGTCCATTACTCTGGACTGCGCCGTACAATGAGATGTACGAACCCTCGAACCGCCCCGGAAGGCCCAGTGAGCACCCGCAGCGCAACGACGTCCACCGCCTCCTCCACCGGTCATGCACCCGAGCCGGCCGGCGCTCCCGGCCGCTGGGGTTCGCTCGGGCCGGTGGGGCTGGTGCTCGCCGGGGGTGTCTCGGTGCAGTTCGGCGGTGCCCTCGCCGTGACGCTGATGCCGAGGGCCGGCGCGCTCGGCGTGGTCACGCTGCGTCTGCTGGCGGCGGCAGTCGTGCTGCTGCTGATCTGCCGACCCCGGCTGCGCGGTCACTCGCGCGCGGACTGGGGCACGGTCGTCGTCTTCGGCCTCACCATGGCCGCGATGAACGGCCTCTTCTACCAGGCCGTCGACCGCATCCCCCTGGGCCCGGCGGTCACCCTCGAGGTCCTCGGCCCCCTCGCCCTCTCGGTCCTCGCCTCCCGCCGCGCGCTCAACTTCGTCTGGGCGGGCCTGGCCCTCGCCGGCGTCTTCCTCCTCGGCGGCGGAGGCTTCAGCGACCTCGACCCCATAGGCGTCGCCTTCGCCCTGGGCGCGGGCGCCATGTGGGCGTCGTACATCGTCTTCAGCGCGCGTACGGGCCGCCGCTTCCCGCAGGCGGACGGGCTCGCGCTGGCCATGGCCGTGGCGGCCCTGACGTTCCTCCCCCTCGGTATCGCCGAATCGGGCACGAAGCTCCTCGACCCGACGACGATCGCCCTCGGCTCGGCGGTGGCCGTCCTCTCCTCCGTCCTGCCCTACACCCTCGAACTCCTCGCCCTGCGCCGCCTCCCCGCCTCCACCTTCGCCATCATGATGAGCCTCGAACCGGCCCTCGCCGCCACGGCCGGCTTCCTCATCCTCGACCAGACCCTGACCACCACCGAGTCCGCCGCCATCGCCCTGGTCATCGTGGCGAGCATGGGGGCGGTGCGGACGCAGGTGGGACGGCGGGGCAAGGCGTCGCTGCCGCAGGCCTGAGAGCAGCGGTCCGGTCATCGGGCGGTCAAGCGCGCATCAGCCCGTGGCCAAACGGTCGTATGGGTTCCCCATGCTCCGCCCGGCACAGCGCGAAGAAACAGGAAGCCACGGATTCCCGACCCAAGCCCGTGCTGCGTAGCGGCACAGCAACGATCGAGAAGGCCAGAATCCTCGGGCTTCAGCCCGAGGAGCGAGTCAATGGCTGCGCCGCGCCCTGGGCTGGGCCGTCGCCGCGTTCACCGTCCGCGAGTACCCGAGCGAGGTCGGTGCCCGCCGCCGGCTCACGGAGCACAGACCTTGAGCGCACGCTTCGAAGCCCCTCGTCCTGAAAAACAAATGCAAGCACGCTTGATTGTTTCTCGGCCCGCTGCCATGCTCCCCCCATGGCCGACCCGACGCCCGTGTTCGAAGACCTGCGTGCGGAGAGCGAGGAACTCGACCGGCTCGTCGCCGAGTTGAGCCCGGAGCAATGGGCCCTCGCCACCCCCGCCCCCCGCTGGACCGTCGCCCACCAGATCGCGCACCTCGCCTGGACCGACCGCTCGGCCCTGCTCGCCGTCACGGACGAGGACGGCTTCCGCGCCCTGGTGGAGAAGGCGCTCACCGCCCCCGACTCGTTCGTCGACCAGGGCGCCGAGGAGGGGGCCACACTCCCGCCCGACGAACTGCTGGCGCGGTGGCGGGAAGGACGTACCGCTCTCGACACGGCATTGCGCGCATCCCCGCCCGGCGCCCACTTCCCCTGGTACGGCCCGCCCATGTCGGCCGCGTCCATGGCAACCGGCCGGCTCATGGAGACCTGGGCGCACGGCCAGGACGTGGCGGACACGCTCGGTGTGGTGCGGCCACCCACCGACCGGCTGAAGCATGTGGCACGCATCGGTGTGCGCGCCCGTGACTTCGCCTTCGGGGTACGGGGACTGACCCCGCCCGCCGAGGACTTCCGCATCGAACTCGCCGCACCTTCCGGCGACTTGTGGACGTACGGCCCCGAAGACGCTCCCCAGCGCGTGACCGGCCCCGCACTCGACTTCTGCCTCCTGGTCACCCAGCGCGCCCACCGCGCCGACCTCGCGGTGCGGGCCGACGGCCCCGAGGCCGACCGCTGGCTCGACATCGCCCAGGCCTTCGCGGGGCCCCCGGGAACAGGGCGCCCACCCAAAGGGGACGCCGGGTGAGGGCTCTGCGTATCGGCAACGCCTCCGGCTTCTACGGCGACCGCTTCGACGCCATGCGCGAGATGCTCACCGGCGGCGAACTCGACGTCCTCACCGGCGACTACCTCGCCGAGCTGACCATGCTCATCCTGGGCCGCGACCGGCTCAAGGACCCGGGCGCCGGGTACGCCCGCACCTTCCTGCGGCAGCTTGAGGAGTGCCTGGGGCTCGCGCATGAACGGGGTGTGCGGATCGTGGCCAACGCCGGCGGGCTCAATCCCGCCGCACTCGCCGACGCCGTACGGGAGTTGGCGGAACGTCTCACCCTCCCCGTGCGCGTCGCCCACGTCGAGGGCGACGACCTGACCGCCCGGCATCCCGGCAGCCTCGCCGCCCACGCCTACCTCGGCGGCTTCGGCATCGCGGCCTGTCTCAGGGAGGGCGCCGATGTCGTGATCACCGGCCGCGTCACCGACGCGGCCCTCGTCACCGGCCCCGCCGCCGCCCACTTCGGCTGGCGGCCGGACGACTACGACCGGCTCGCGGGGGCCGTCGTCGCCGGGCACGTCCTGGAGTGCGGGACACAGGCGACCGGCGGCAACTACGCGTACTTCCAGGACGGCGATGTCCGCCACCCCGGCTTCCCGCTCGCCGAGCTCCACGAGGACGGCACGGCCGTCATCACCAAGCATCCCGGCACCGGCGGCCTCGTCGACATCGGCACGGTCACCGCGCAGCTCCTCTACGAGACGTCCGGCGCCCGGTACGCCGGCCCCGACGCCACCGCCCGCCTCGACACGGTCAGGCTCACCCAGGACGGCCCCGACCGCGTCCGCATCGACGGAGTGCGCGGCGAACCCCCGCCCCCCACCCTCAAGGTCGGCCTCAACCGGCTCGGCGGCTTCCGCAACGAGGTCACCTTCGTGCTGACCGGCCTCGACATCGAGGCCAAGGCCGCGCTGGTGCGGGAGCAGATGGCGGCGGCCCTCGGCAAGGTCACCGAAGTGCGCTGGGACCTGGTCCGTACCGACCGCCCCGACGCCCCCACCGAAGAGACCGCGAGCGCCCTGCTGCGGCTCGTCGTCCGGGACCCGGACCAGGAGGTCGTCGGACGGGCGCTCAGCGGGGCCGCCGTCGAGCTGGCGCTCGCGAGCTACCCCGGCTTCCATGTGCTGGCCCCACCTGGAAAGGGTTCGCCCTATGGGGTCTTCGAGGGTGTGTACGTCCCCCATGGCGCCGTGGACCATGTGGCCGTTCTCCACGACGGGCGGCGGGTCCCTGTGGCGGCGGCCCACGAGACCGCCGTACTCGACGACGTGCCGGAGCCGGTCCTGCCCGAGCCCCTCCCTCCGGGACCGACCCGCCGCGCCCCTCTCGGCCTGGTCGCCGGCGCCCGCAGCGGCGACAAGGGCGGGAACGCCAACGTCGGAGTCTGGGCGCGGACGGAGGAGGCCTGGCGGTGGCTGGCGCACGAGCTGACGACCGGCAGATTTCAGCAGCTGCTACCGGAAAGCCGTGAGCTGACCGTCACCCGCCACACCCTCCCCGACCTCCGCGCCCTCAACTTCGTCGTCGAGGGCATCCTCGGCCAGGGCGTCGCCGCCCAGCACCGTTTCGACCCGCAGGCCAAGGCCCTCGGCGAATGGCTGCGCTCCCGCCACCTGGACATCCCGGAGGCCCTGCTGTGACCGTCCTTTCGTCGACATTGGACACCAACGGCCCCGACTACCGCGCCAACCGCGACGCCATGCTCGCCAAGCTCGCCGACCTGGACTCCGAGCACGCGAAGGCCATCGAGGGCGGCGGCCCGAAGTACGTGGAACGGCATCGGGGGCGCGGCAAGCTCCTCGCCCGGGAGCGCATCGAGCTGCTCCTCGACCCCGACACGCCCTTCCTGGAACTGTCCCCGCTGGCCGCCTGGGGCAGCGACTACGCGGTCGGCGCCTCGCTCGTCACCGGTATCGGCGTCGTCGAGGGCGTGGAGTGCCTGATCACCGCCAACGACCCGACCGTGCGCGGCGGCGCCAGCAACCCGTGGAGCCTGAAGAAGGCGCTGCGCGCGAACGACATCGCCCTCGCCAACCGGCTGCCCTGCATCAGCCTGGTCGAGTCCGGCGGCGCCGACCTGCCGTCCCAGAAGGAGATCTTCATCCCCGGGGGCGCGATCTTCCGGGATCTGACGAGGCTGTCGGCGGCGGGCATCCCGACCATCGCCGTCGTCTTCGGCAACTCCACGGCCGGAGGGGCGTACATCCCCGGCATGTCCGACCACGTGATCATGGTCAAGGAACGCGCGAAGGTGTTCCTCGGCGGGCCGCCGCTCGTGAAGATGGCCACCGGCGAGGAGAGCGACGACGAGTCACTGGGCGGCGCGGAGATGCACGCGCGCGTGTCGGGCCTCGCCGACCACTTCGCCGTCGACGAGCGGGACGCGCTCCGGCAGGCGCGGCGCGTGGTGGCCCGCCTCAACCACCGCAAGGCGTACGGCGATCCGGGCCCGGCCATACCTCCCAAGTATGACGAGGACGAGCTCCTGGGGATCGTCCCCGGCGACCTGAAGACGCCCTTCGACCCCCGCGAGGTCGTCGCCCGCATCGTCGACGCCTCCGACTTCGACGAGTTCAAGCCGCTGTACGGGACGAGCCTGACGACCGGCTGGGCGACCCTGCACGGCTATCCCATAGGGGTGCTGGCGAACGCTCAAGGGGTGCTCTTCAGCGAGGAGTCCCAGAAGGCCGCCCAGTTCATCCAGCTCGCCAACCAGCGCGACATCCCGCTGCTCTTCCTGCACAACACCACCGGCTACATGGTCGGCAAGGAGTACGAGCAGGGCGGCATCATCAAGCACGGCGCGATGATGATCAACGCGGTCAGCAACTCGAAGGTCCCCCACCTGTCCGTCCTCATGGGCGCGTCCTACGGCGCCGGCCACTACGGCATGTGCGGCCGCGCCTACGACCCCCGCTTCCTCTTCGCCTGGCCCAGCGCCAAGTCCGCCGTCATGGGCCCCCAGCAGCTCGCGGGCGTCCTCTCCATCGTCGCCCGGCAGTCGGCGGCGGCGAAGGGACAGCCATACGACGAAAAGGCTGCGGACGCGGACGCCGCCCTGCGCGCCATGGTGGAGCAGCAGATCGAGTCCGAGTCGCTCCCGATGTTCCTGTCCGGGCGGCTGTACGACGACGGCGTCATCGACCCGCGCGACACCCGCACCGTCCTCGGCCTGTGCCTGTCCGCCCTCCACACGGCCCCCTACCAGGGCGCGCGGGGCGGCTTCGGCGTCTTCCGGATGTGAGGAACCCCTCCGTGATTGCTTCTCTGCTGGTCGCCAACCGAGGCGAGATCGCCTGCCGTGTCTTCCGCACCTGCCGCGAGCTGGGCATCCGCACGGTCGCCGTGCACTCGGACGCCGACCAGCACGCGCTCCACGCGCGCGTGGCCGACGCGACGGTACGACTGCCGGGCGCCTCGCCCGCCGACACGTATCTGCGCGGCGACCTCGTCGTGCAGGCCGCCGTCGCCGCCGGCGCGGACGCCGTGCACCCCGGCTACGGCTTCCTCTCCGAGAACGCCGACTTCGCCCGTGCCGTCCTCGACGCGGGCCTGGTCTGGATCGGCCCGCCGCCGGAGGCGATCGAGGCCATGGCGTCCAAGACACGCGCCAAGGAACTGATGGGCCTCGCGCCCCTGCGCGAGGTCACCGAGGCCGACCTGCCCGTGCTGGTGAAGGCGGCGGCGGGCGGCGGGGGGCGCGGGATGCGGATCGTGCGCCGTCCGGAGGACCTGGACTCCGCACTTCGGAGCGCGCGCGCCGAGGCCGCGAGCGCCTTCGGTGACGGAGAGGTGTTCGTCGAGCCGTACCTGGAGGGTGGCCGGCACGTCGAGGTACAGATCCTCGCCGACACCCACGGCACGGTGTGGCCGCTGGGCACCCGCGACTGCTCCCTCCAGCGCCGCCACCAGAAGGTGATCGAGGAGGCCCCGGCACCGGGACTCTCCGAGGAGCTCACCCGGGAACTGCACGCGCTGGCGGTACGCGCCGCCCGCGCCGTCGACTACGTGGGCGCCGGCACCGTCGAGTTCCTGGTCGCCGACGGCAAGGCCCACTTCCTGGAGATGAACACCCGCCTCCAGGTCGAACACCCCGTCACAGAAGCCGTCTTCGGCATCGACCTGGTCGCCCAGCAGATCCGCGTCGCAGAGGGCGAGCCGCTTGAGGAGGACCCTCCACGCGCGCGTGGCCACGCCGTAGAAGCCCGCCTCTACGCCGAGGACCCGGCCACCGACTGGACCCCCCAGACCGGCACCCTGCACCGCCTCACTGTCCCGGAAGGCGTCCGCCTGGACACCGGCTACGAGGACGGCGACCCCATCGGCGTCCACTACGACCCCATGCTCGCCAAGATCGTCGCCCACGCCCCCACGCGCCCGGAGGCCCTGCGCAAGCTGGCGTCCGCCCTGGAACGAGCGACGCTCCACGGCCCGACCACCAACCGGGACCTCCTCGTACGGTCGCTACGGCACCCGGAGTTCACCACCGCCCGCATGGACACCGGCTTCTACGACCGCCACCTCGCGGACCTCACGAAACCCACCCCCGACCCCCACGCCCCCCTGGCCGCCGCCCTCGCCGACGCCCACGGCCGCTCCCGCTTCGGAGGCTGGCGCAACGTCCCCTCCCAGCCCCAGACCCAGCGCTACGCGATGGCGGGAGAAGAGCACGAGGTCCATTACCGGCACACCCGGGCGGGCCTGGAGGCGGACGGGGTACGGGTCGTCCACGCCGACGCGCGTCTCGTCGTACTCGAAGTGGACGGCGTACAGCGCAGGTTCGAGGTGGCGCGGTACGGCGACGAGCTGCACGTCAACGCCACCCGACTCACCGCCCTGCCCCGCTTCCCCGACCCGACGACCCAGCACGCGCCGGGCTCCCTCCTGGCCCCCATGCCGGGCACGGTCGTCAGGGTCGCCGAGGGGGCGGTCGTAGGAGCGACCGTGCAGGCCGGAGAGCCGCTGTTGTGGCTGGAGGCGATGAAGATGGAACACAAGGTCGTGGCGCCACGGACAGGGACGCTGGCTGCCTTGCAGGCCGTTCCCGGTCAGCAGGTAACGGTGGGCCTATTGCTGGCGGTAGTCCGAGATACCTAGGGGCGCGGGGCTGCATCGATATGCGGCTCCGCCGCGTGGGCGCGACCAGCCACAGACGACCCGCACCCGAAAGGACTCCGATGGAACCCGAAGAGCATCAGGCCCTACGATCCGCGGTGGCCGCCCTCGGCAAACGCTACGGCCGCGACTACATCACCACCGTCATCGCCGAAAACCGCCACCCCCAGGAACTCTGGCTGGAGGCAGCCAAGCTGGGCTACCTCGGCGTCAACCTGCCGGAGGCATACGGCGGTGGAGGCGGCGGCATCGCCGAACTCTCCATCGTCCTCGAAGAACTCGGCGCAGCCGGCTGCCCCCTGCTCATGATGGTCGTCTCCCCGGCGATCTGCGGCACCGTGATCGCCCGCTTCGGAACGGACGCCCAGAAACACCACTGGCTCCCCGCCCTCGCCGACGGCACCCGCACCATGGCCTTCGGCATCACAGAACCCGACGCCGGCTCCAACAGCCACCGCATCACCACCACCGCCCGCCGCGACCCGGACACCGGAGACTGGCTCCTCACCGGCCGCAAAGTCTTCATCTCAGGCGTCGACATCGCCGACGCCACCCTCATAGTCGGCCGCACGGAAACCGTGTCCGACAAAGAGGGCCGCACCGGCCGCCTCAAGCCCTGCCTCTTCATCGTCCCCCGCGACACACCCGGCTTCACCCGCCACCGCATCGACATGGAAATCACCGCCGCGGAGAAGCAGTTCGAGCTCACCCTCGACGACGTACGCCTCCCCGCGGACGCCCTCGTGGGCGACGAGGACGCCGGCCTCCTGCAACTCTTCGCCGGCCTCAACCCCGAACGCATCATGACCGCCGCCTTCGCGATCGGCATGGGCCGCTACGCGCTCGCGCAAGCGATCACCTACGCCCGCGACCGCACCGTCTGGAACACCCCCATCGGCGCCCACCAGGCCGTCGCCCACCCCCTCGCCCAGGCCCACATCGACCTCGAACTGGCCCGCCTGATGATGCAGAAGGCAGCCCACCTGTACGACGCGGGAGACGACGCAGGCGCAGGCGAAGCCGCCAACATGGCCAAGTACGCGGCAGGAGAGGCCTGCGTGAAGGCTGTCGACCAGGCGGTCCACACGCTCGGCGGAAACGGCCTCACCCGCGAATTCGGGCTCGGTTCGTTGATAACGGCCGCCCGCGTGGCTCGTATTGCTCCGGTGAGCCGGGAGATGATTCTCAACTACGTCTCCCACCAGACCCTGGGCCTGCCCAAGTCGTACTGACCGGCAGCGACCGGCACGTGTCGCGCGAGGAGGAACCATGTTCCGCAGCGAGTACGCAGACGTCCCGCCCGTAGAACTCCCCATCCACGAAGCGGTGCTCGGCCGGGCCGCCAAGTTCGGTGACGCGCCCGCCCTGATGGACGGCACCGACGGCACCACACTCACCTACCACCAGCTCGACCACTTCCACCGGCGGATCGCCGCCGCCCTCGCCGAGACGGGCGTCCGCAAGGGCGACGTCCTCGCCCTGCACAGCCCCAACACGATCGCCTTCCCGACCGCGTTCTACGCCGCCACGCGCGCAGGGGCGTCCGTCACGACCGTGCACCCGCTCGCCACACCGGAGGAGTTCGCCAAGCAGCTCACCGACTCCGCGGCCCGCTGGATCGTCACCGTGTCACCCCTCCTGGAAACCGCCCGCAGGGCCGCCGAACTCGCCGGCGGCGTCCGCGAGATCTTCGTCTGCGACAGCGCCCCAGGACACCGCTCGCTCCTCGACATGCTGGCGTCGACGGCCCCCGAACCGCAGATCGACATCGACCCCGCCGAGGACGTGGCGGCCCTCCCGTACTCGTCGGGCACGACCGGCATGCCCAAGGGCGTGATGCTCACGCACCGCCAGATCGCCACCAACCTCGCCCAGCTCGAACCCGCCATGGGCACCGGCCCCGGCGACCGCATCCTCGCCGTCCTGCCCTTCTTCCACATCTACGGCCTCACCGCCCTCATGAACAGGCCCCTGCGCACAGGCGCCACCGTCGTCGTCCTGCCCCGCTTCGACCTCGAGACCTTCCTCGCGGCCATCCAGAACCACCGCATCACCGGCCTGTACGTCGCCCCGCCGATCGTCCTCGCCCTCGCCAAGCACCCCGCGGTCGCCCAGTACGACCTGTCGTCCCTGCGGTACATCATCAGCGCCGCCGCCCCCCTGGACGCCAAGCTCGCCGCCGCCTGCTCGCAGCGGCTCGGCCTGCCGCCCGTCGGGCAGGCCTACGGCATGACCGAACTCTCCCCGGGCACCCACGTCGTCCCCCTGGACGCCATGAGCGAGGCGCCCCCAGGGACCGTCGGCAAGCTCATCGCCGGCACCGAGATGCGGATCGTCTCCCTCGACGACCCCGACAAGGACCTCGGCATCGACGAGTCCGGCGAGATCCTCATCCGCGGCCCCCAGGTCATGAAGGGCTACCTCGGCCGCCCCGACGCCACCGCCCAGATGATCGACCCCGACGGCTGGCTGCACACCGGGGACGTCGGCCACGTCGACGCCGGCGGCTGGCTGTTCGTCGTCGACCGCGTCAAGGAACTCATCAAATACAAGGGCTTCCAGGTCGCCCCCGCCGAACTCGAGGCCCTCCTCCTCACCCACCCCGGCATCGCCGACGCCGCCGTCATCGGCGTCTACAACGACGACGGCAACGAGGTCCCGCACGCCTACGTGGTCCGCCAGCCGACCGCGACCGACCTCTCCGAAGGAGAGGTCATGATGTACGTCGCCGAACACGTCGCCCCCTACAAGCGCGTCCGCCACGTCACCTTCATCGACGGCGTCCCGCGCGCCGCCTCCGGCAAGATCCTGCGCCGACAACTCAGGGAGCGGACGTGACCACCCTGGTCCACCCCACGCACGAACGCGGCATCACCACCCTCACCCTCGACTCGCCCCACAACCGCAACGCCCTGTCCGCCTCTCTCGTGCACGAACTCGCGGACGCCCTGAAACGAGCCGGCAAGGACGACGACGTACGCGCCGTCGTCCTCACCCACACCGGCACCACCTTCAGCGCGGGCGCCGACCTGCGCGAACCACCGCAGCCCAAGGCCCTCGTCGCCCTGCTGAGGCAGATCGTCAAACTCCGCAAACCCGTCGTGGCCCGCGTCACCGGCCACGTACGGGCCGGCGGCCTCGGCCTGCTCGGCGCCTGCGACATCGCCGCCGCCTCCGACACCGCCACCTTCGCCTTCACCGAAGTCCGCATCGGAGTCGCCCCGGCACTGATCTCCCTCCCCCTCCTGCACCGCGTCGACCCCCGCGCCCTCGCCCGCTACTACCTCACCGGCGAGACCTTCGACGAGGCCGAGGCCGCCCGCATCGGCCTCCTCTCGGCCGTCGGCGACCACACCGACGTCGACGAGGTCCTCGCCCCCGTCCTCGACGGACTGCGCAGAGCCGCCCCACGCGCCCTCGCCGAGACGAAACGGCTGCTCACGGCTAAGGTGCTGGAGGCCTTCGACCTGGACGCGGGCGAACTCGCCAGGCTCTCCGCCCGGCTGTTCGCCGCGGCCGACGCCCGCGAGGGCATGACAGCCTTCCTCGAACGACGGGATCCCGGATGGGTGCTGTGAACACGGTCGACCGTGCCCCCGGCAACCGTGTCCCCAAGCAGGACCGCAGCCGGGCCACCCGACAGCGCCTCCTGGCAGCCGCCGTGGCCTGCCTCGCCGAACACGGCTGGGCAGGCTCCACGGTCGCCGTCGTCGCCGAACGCGCCGGCGTCTCCCGCGGCGCCGCCCAACACCACTTCCCGACCCGCGAGGACCTCTTCACCGCCGCCGTCGAGTACGTCGCCGAGGAACGCTCCACGGCCCTGCGCGCACTGTTCCCCGAGGGCACGGCCGCGGACGACCGCCGGGCCGTCGTATCAGCCCTCGTCGACCTCTACACCGGCCCCCTGTTCCGCGCCGCACTCCACCTGTGGGTCGCCGCCTCGAACGAGGACCAACTACGGCCACGGGTGACGGAACTGGAAGCCCACGTCGGCCGCGAGACCCACCGGATCGCGGTTGACCTGCTGGGCGCCGACGAATCCCGGCCGGGCGTACGCGAGACGGTCCAGGGCCTGCTCGACATGGCCCGGGGACTGGGACTGGCGAACCTGCTGACGGACGACACCGGGCGCCGAGAGCGGGTCGTGACGCAGTGGGCGGGCCTGCTGGACGCGGCGCTGGACTGAGGCGTTGTCAGTGGTGCCGGTTACGTTTGGATCTCCCGACTCCCGACTCCCGACTCCCGGCCCCTGGCTCCCGGCCTCCGGCATCAGGGACTCAGCCGCTCCACCCGCCAGCTCCCGTCCGCCTCCGCCACGTACCGCAGCCGGTCGTGCAACCGGTTCTCGCGGCCCTGCCAGAACTCCACCGCCCGCGGAGCCACCCGGAAACCGCCCCAGTTCGGCGGCACCGGCACCTGCTCGCCCTCCGGATACCGCGCGGCCAGCTCCGCGTACGTCGCGTCCAGGTCCGTGCGGTCCGCGATCACCGAGGACTGCGCGCTCGCCCACGCACCGAGCTGGGAGCCGTGCGGGCGGCTGCGGAAGTACGCGGCGGTCTCGTCCCGCCCGGTACGCCGCGCCACGCCCGTGACGATGACCTGGCGGGCCATCGCATGCCACGGGAACAGCAGCGAGACGTACGGGTTCTCCGCCAGCTCGACGGCCTTGCGAGAGTCGTAGTTGGTGTAGAAGACGAACCCCTGCTCGTCGAAGTGCTTCAGCAGCACCGTGCGGGAACTGGGCCGGCCCTCGGCATCCGCCGTGGAAACGATCATGGCGTTCGGCTCGAAAAGATGCCCCTCGATCGCGGCCTCCTTGAACCAGCGCGCGAACTGCTCGACGGGCGTCGCGGCCAGGTCGGCCTCGGCGAGCCCCCCGGCGCGGTACTGCTTACGCATGGAGGCGGGATCGAGGGCGGCGTCTCGGTCGGTCACGCCGTCATCCTGCCGTATGAGCGGGCCACGTTCGGCACGGTGGTCTTCATCACTGCGTGGCACTGAGTGCCGCAAGCCCTCCCCAAGGGTGGCACTCGGGGATATCGTGCTGATGCCGTTCCGGTTGGATGACCGCCGACCGCACGGGGCATCACAGAGATACCGCCCAGGACCGCGAGTTCTCGGAGACGAACCGCGGAGCCATGGGACGGACGCACACCCACCGCCGGACACGTGGTAGCCGCACCCCACACCAGCCGCAGTACAACTCATCCGTCGCACACATCACGAGGAGCCGCCTGATGTCCGACTTCGTACCCGGACTCGAAGGAGTCGTCGCGTTCGAGACGGAGATCGCCGAACCCGACAAGGAAGGCGGCGCACTCCGATACCGGGGCGTCGACATCGAGGACCTGGTCGGGCACGTCTCGTTCGGCAACGTCTGGGGACTGCTCGTCGACGGCGCCTTCAACCCCGGCCTGCCGCCCGCCGAGCCGTTCCCGATCCCCGTGCACTCCGGCGACATCCGCGTCGACGTCCAGTCCGCACTCGCCATGCTCGCACCGGTCTGGGGCCTCAAACCCCTCCTCGACATCGACGAGGAACGCGCCCGCGAAGACCTCGCCCGAGCCGCCGTCATGGCCCTCTCCTACGTCGCCCAGTCCGCGCGCGGCCAGGGCCGGGCCATGGTCCCGCAACGGGAGATCGACAAGGCGCAGTCCGTCGTCGAACGCTTCATGATCCGCTGGCGCGGCGAGCCCGACCCCAAGCACGTGGCCGCGGTCGACGCGTACTGGACGTCGGCGGCCGAACACGGCATGAACGCCTCCACCTTCACGGCCCGCGTCATCGCCTCGACAGGCGCCGACGTCGCAGCCGCGTTGTCCGGCGCCGTAGGAGCCATGTCCGGCCCGCTGCACGGCGGCGCCCCCTCCCGCGTCCTCGGCATGATCGAGGAGATCGAACGCACCGGCGACGCCGAGGCATATGTCAAGCGGGCCCTCGACAAGGGCGAACGCCTGATGGGCTTCGGCCACCGGGTCTACCGCGCCGAAGACCCTCGCGCCCGCGTCCTGCGCCGCACCGCCCGGGAACTCGGCGCCCCCCGCTTCGAGATCGCCGAAGCCCTGGAAAAAGCGGCCCTGGCAGAACTCCACGCCCGCCGCCCCGACCGAGTCCTCGCCACGAACGTCGAGTTCTGGGCCGCCATCGTCCTCGACTTCGCCGAGGTCCCCGCCCACATGTTCACCTCGATGTTCACCTGCGCCCGCACGGCGGGTTGGTCGGCCCACATCCTGGAACAGAAGCGCACCGGCCGCCTGGTCCGCCCCTCGGCCCGCTACATCGGCCCCGGCACCCGCGACCCGCGCGAAATCGAGGGCTACGGCGACATCGTGCGCTGAGCAGCTCCGAGAACGCAGACGACCCGCGAGCTCGGGTCTCTCCGCCTGAGCGGAGAAGCCGGCCGGACGTACCGGCGAGCTCGCGGGTCGGGTGACTGCATTTGGATTGGGCCGGCTGCGTGTATCTCGCACACGCTGGTCCGGCACCGCACTCGGTGTGGTGACGGGCCGCTAGCCCGCAGCCACCTCGCGCGTCCGGGTTTCATACATTTACCCGATCACCTCCTTTCGGCGTGAGCCATACATTAGGAAGCGGTCGGGCACGGATCAACCCATTTTCCGGGATGTTGACTGTGCTCGTTCCGGGCGACTGCCGTACCCGTATCCGTCGCCTCGCTGCAGGAGCCGCAGATTCGAGTGGGAGACGTTGATCCGGCCTGCTGGTGTGCTGAGACTGTGCTGTCCTCTGGCGCGAACGGAGATGCGTCCGGTCCAGGTGCCTGCCCACTTGCCGGTCGGCACGGTGGCCCGTACGAGATCCCCGGTGACGTACCCGAAGTGCTGCTTGGTACGAGCCCGCCGCAGGCGGGGGAACCCGAACCGGTCCGGAGTGGTCCGGGCGTACGAGCCGCGTCCGGTGGCCTTCACGACGATCACCCGTCCTGGCAGCCGCACGATGGCGTCGCCACTCTCGTGATCCAGACGTCCCACGGACAACGCGTCCAAGGTGTGCGTCTTCTCCAGCCCCATGGCACTTCGGTTCCACTTGGTACGTCCGCCCGACCAGGCGTGTACAGGCCTGCCCAGGTCGCCCAGTGCCTCCGTGAGCTGCCACCGGGTTGCGTTCATGGCGGCGGCGTCATGGAGCGGCGCTTTGACCTGCCGAAGGATCTTCGCGAGGCGCTCGGGTCGACGGGCGAGGAAGACCTCGACGGCTGTGCTGCCCTTGGTCTGGTTGCAGGGTACGCAGGCCAGGACGAGGTTGGAGATGCGGTCCGAGCCCCCTCGGCTGCGGGGTTTGAGGTGGTCGATGTTCAGGGGGACGCCAGTGGCGTCGCAGTAGGCGCAGGCGTTGTTCCACTTGGCCTGGAGGTAGGCGCGGGTTTCGGTTCCGGCGAGCGTGCCTTGCTGGTACTCGGCCTCGGTGAGGGGTCTGCCCGCGCTCATGGCGTGGGTGTCGAAGGCGACGCGTTCCACGTGGATCTCGGTGACGGGCGCGTAGCGGCACAGGCGAGCCGCCTGGGAGAAGGTGGTTTCGACGCGGTGGCGCAGGGAGGGCGCCAGCCATCCTGCAGGGCGGGTCCGATTTTTCGAGCGGGGTGCTCGGTAGCGGCAGTTGGCAGATCGCCTCCTGTGCCGGTAACCGGCGCGCTGCTGCATGCACAGGTGGATCTGGTCGCCGCGATGCTGGAGCTCGACTGCGATCAGTCCGCGTCTGATGGTGACGACGGAGCCTTGGGCGTCGACTTCCTTCTTCTCGTCGGTGAGGGCGAGGCCAGTGCCTTTGGACCCTGGATCGATACGCAACTGCACGCCGTCGACTTCTGAGTCGGCGTGTGAGCGGTCCTTCAGCCGGATGGTGAAAGGTACCTGCCGGGCGACTACGGCCCGCCCCTTGCTCAGGAGTTCGCGGGCGCGGGCGGGATGGCAGGGCATGAGGGGCTTTCCGTCCTTGGACAGAACGAAGACCCTACTCGCGCCGACACCGCCCGTGTACGACGGATTGTTGGTGGAAGCGTCACCGCTCCCGTTCTCTGCCGCCTCCGCTGCCGTGGCAGCGTTCTTGGTGTGACGCCGACGAGTTCTGGTGCTGCGCCCGTTGGTCTCCCTCGCCCATGTTCCCTGCCGGTGCCCCGCGCGGTGGCGGGGTGTCCGTGAGCCGTTTCGTCCCTGCTCCCAGGGGTGTCAGCTCCCACGGATTCCAGAGCAGGCTGCTGAGGAAGCACAGCCTGGTGGGTCTGCTCGCCTGCGGGGAACGTAGTCATCGGGGCACCTCCCTGATCTTGCGGATCGTGATGACTTGAGCTGGTCACTCGGCCTCGCTCTCTGGCGGAGAGAGGCTCCAGCGTGTGGCTGGCGGAGCGAGTGACCTCCTTTCCGAAGTGCACACAACGCTAGTGATCAAGCGACGCGCGAGTGATCGAATCTCCGGATAGCGCTCATTCGTGCGAAAGAATCCAATTCCTCGAAAGTTCGGTCGATCTTGCTGCTAAGAGCTCGCAACACGATCTTGTTGCGGTGAGTTGATTGGGGTTTCCGCCGTGGGCCGCTGGCGCAAGGCCGGTGTCTTTGGCGACAAGGGGTGCGACAGCCCCGACATCAAGGGCCTGAGCAAGCTCCGCCTGGTCGTCCGCTGGGCGAACTGCTATGCCTGGAAGGCCACGATCTGGTCCGGTACCGAGAACCCTGACGCACAGTCCGGACACGTCGCGCGGCCGAACAGATGGGTCAGATGGTCTGCGGCCGCTGGCTGCCCGGCCCTGACGGCCAGACCGTGCAGCCGAGACGCCAGCGGCGGCAGGTCCGCGGGGGCCGCCGGGCGGACCCCGGTGAGTATGGGTCCCTCGCGGCCGACGAGCCGAAAGCACGCGTTCGGGTCCCGACGCCGAGTGCCTGGGGGCTTGCAGGAGAGATCGATCTCCAAGCTCAGTGCGCAGGAGGGGCATACCACGGGGTACTCATCGCGGCTCAGGTTGCGCCTCCATATCGGCACTCCCTCGAAAGCCAGAAGGTGCTCCAGCCAGGACAGAAAGTCGTCTTCATCGCCCTCGAAGGGCCTTGCCGTCACGTGGTTCTCCGTCAGCTGGTGCAGCTCGTTGATCACGGCCGGGTAGCGCGCCTGGACGTAACCGGGCTCGTGAAGCTGCTGCTCCTCGACGACGATGCGGCCGGCCAGGCCAAGGGCTTCTCGGCGACCGCCCGGCTTGCGACCGGTAGCGATGTCGGTCAGAACGGGCAGGGCGGCAAAGCTGGCCGTGTACACCGATCCCTGGTGGTAGAGGGAAGCCCACAGCTCCTCCCACGCCTCGTCAGCCAGCTCCGGGTCACCGATCTCGTCAAAGAGCCGTGGGAGATCGGATGCGGATCCATAGGCGTGATTCAGACGCGACCAGTCCGGTGTCATGCCCGCGATCATGCCAGCCGTATCCGACCGGCATACCTCACCAATCTCGCCACCAAGATCGTGTTACGAGTTCTGAGGCATGCTTCCTTTGACGGAAGGGGAGGGAATCGTGACTGACCTGCGAATACAGCCGGTCGACGGAGACGTCATGCTCGAGCAGTGGCGGCATGTGCACAACGTGATCGTGCCGCCCGCTGCGATGGCGCTCGATGAGGTGCGGGAGCGGAGCGGGCGTTACCGGCTGGAGAACGCGTATCTCGGGGGCGTGCTCGTCGGGTGTTCGACCGTGCGGCCGCCCGAGGGCGAGGAAGGCGTGGCGACCGTCATCGCGCGCGTGCTGCCCGAGTTTCGGGGGCGGGGGTTTGGGTCCGCGTTGTATGAGAAGGGGCTCGAGTGTGCGCGTGGGCTGGGGGCTCGGGTGATCGAGACGTGTGTGCTGGCCGTCAATGAGGACGGGCTGCGGTTTGCCCTGGGGCGTGGGTTTGTCGAGGTGGAGCGGTATGTGCTGGAGGGGGAGACCGAGGTGTGGGTGGATCTGAGGCTTGCGCCGGCTGAGGTGTAGGACCGGCGTACTCCTCGGATTTCCGGCGCACAACGATTCCTTCAATCTTGTGGGAACTCGGTGTGTGCTGCGTCACGTTCCAGTTAGATGATTGCTAGTGAGCGAACCGACGTGCCGTACGTGCGGACGCGGCAGCCTGCAGGGGGTCCAGGTGAGTGCTTCCCGGCGTAGTGGGACCACCGACGAGATCGGGCCGGACGAGCCCGAGCGGGACGGTCCGGAGGGTTCGGACGGCTCGGATCTGCTGGCCGCGCTGCTCGACGGGATGGACGCGGCGTTGTGCGCGTTCGACGCGGACGGAGTGGTGACCCACTGGAATCGCGAGGCCGAGCGAATTCTCGGCTGGACTGCGGACGAGGCAGTGGGCCGGCACGGATTCGCCGGTTGGGCCGTGCGCGCCGCCGATGCCGAGGAGGTGGAGGGGCGGCTGCTGTCCGCGATGCACGCTCCCGGGCGGCAGGTGCACGAGTTCGCGTTGCTGACGAAGGACGGCGGGCGGGTGCTCGTACGGACGCAGTCGGCGGCCGTGCGCGGGCCGGACGGGAAGCCCGCGGGGTTGTACTGCGCCTTCAGTGAGGTGCACGCGCAGATCGATCTGGAGCGGTCCATCGCGCTGAGCGAGGCGTTGTTCGAGGACGCGAGCTGGGGTGTCGTGCTCGTCGACGCGGATCTGCGGCCGGCCGTCGTCAACGCGCATGCGGCGCGGGCGCTGGGTGTCGGGCGTACGTCGGTACTGGGGCGGCCTCTCGGGGATCTGCTCGCCCAGGGTGTCGAGGAGCTGGAGAGTGCGCTCACGCATGTGCTGGCGGAGGGTGCGCCGCCGGCGCCCGCCGAGATCTGGGTGAGCGTGCGTACGCCGGACGGTGAGCAGCGGCGCTGCTGGCGCTGTGGGTTCGTGCGGCTGGCGTCGCCGCTCGCGGAGGAGCCCGTGCCGTTGGGTGTGGGCTGGCTGTTCCAGGACGTGACGGAGGCCAAGCAGGGTGAGCAGGAGGCGTCGCTGCTGCGGTTCCGTACGAACCAGTTGCACCGGGCGGCTCGGGCCGCCGCGGAGTGTGAGAATCCCCGGGAGGCGGCCGCCGTCCACCTGGACTTCGCGCTCGCCGGGTTCGCGGACCATGCGCTGATCGACCGGGTCGCGGGTGGTGCGGTGGCGGACGGGGTGGCGACGGACTCGGTACGGCTGGTGCGGGTCGCGGCGACGCCCTCCGGGGCGCCGGGGCCGAGTCTGCTGACCGGGCGGGCGGGGCTGCCGGTGCGGTACGCGGAGGGGCATCCGGCGTTGCAGTGCGTGGAGCGGATCGGGTCGGTGCGGGCGAGTGTGGGGGCCGCCGTGCGGGCGGAGGAGGCCCAGGAGTGGGCTGAGGCTCGGCAGTGGCCCTCGGATGCGGTGCACGCGTTGTGTGCGGTGCTGCGGAGCCGGGGGCGGACGTTCGGGGTCGTGACGTTTTTGCGGGGGGCCGGGCGGAGTCAGTTCGAGCGGCAGGACGCGGTGTACGCGGAGGATGTGGCGGTTCGGATCGGGTCCGCGTTGGATTTGGCGGAGGTGTTGGGGCGGGAGTAGCGCCGCCGCGTTCACGCGTGCCACGCGTGCCGCCCATTGGGTCCCCCAGGTCTTCAAGGCACTGTCGGTCCTAGTGCCGGTAGAAGATCCGCTCCCCGTACTTCTCGAACACCTGCCCGTTCCATTCATGGCCGCCGTCCACGTTCCCCGACCGCAGGAGCGGCGGCTCGATGCCCCGGTCGGCCAGGCCGGCCGCCGCGGTGGCCATGACGGCCTGGAGGATGGCCGACGTGACGACCGTGGAGGCGGGGGCGAAGGGGGCGGGGATGGTGTCGAGGGTGAGTTCCGCGTCGCCGGTGGCGATCTTCGAGTCGAGGACGATGTCGCAGTGGTCCTTGAGGTAGGTGCCGGAGTGGTGCCGGGACGTCGTCTCGGTGGCGTAGGCCACCGATGTCACGCCGATGACCTTCAGGCCCAGGTCGCGGGCGTGCAGGGCCATCTCCACGGGGAGGGCGTTGCGGCCGGAGAGGGAGATGATCACGAGGGCGTCGCCGGCGCGGGCCGGGGAGCAGTCGAGGACGGCGCTCGCGAGGCCGTCGACGCGCTCCAGGGCGGAGCCGAGCGTGGCGGGCATGACGTCGACGCCGACGACACCGGGGACGGCCAGCAGGTTCATCAGGGCGAGGCCGCCGGCGCGGTAGACGACGTCCTGCGCGGCGAGGGAGGAGTGACCGGCGCCGAAGGCGAAGAGCCGACCGCCGGAGGCGACGGTGTCGGCGAGGAGCAGGCCGGCCGCCTCGATGTTGCCGGCCTCCTCGTCCTGGACCCGCCGGAGCAGGCCGATCGCGGCGTCGAAGAACTGACCGGCCGGCTTGCTGTCGCTCATGCGGGCCCCTTCGGAGCGTCGGAGTCTGTGTAGCGTCGGCGTCTGTGCCGCGGATCACGGTGCGGTCTGGACCAGTGGGATGTCAATACGGCCGCTGCGAACCGTGCGAACCGCCCTGTAACCGCTTGGTTTCAACGGCGCGGCACGCTTGTCAGTGGTATCCGGCAGAATTGATGCCAGGGCCAGCGCACAAGCCGGGAAGCTGTCGTGCTTCCGGCAGATCTCATCAAGGGGCACGTATGTCCGGACTGATCGACACCACGGAGATGTATCTCCGCACCATCCTCGAGCTGGAGGAGGAAGGTGTGGTCCCCATGCGCGCCCGGATCGCCGAGCGGCTCGACCAGAGCGGGCCGACGGTCAGCCAGACGGTGGCGCGGATGGAGCGCGACGGCCTGGTGTCCGTCGCCAGCGACCGCCACCTGGAGTTCACGGACGAGGGTCGCCGGCTCGCCACGCGTGTGATGCGCAAGCACCGGCTCGCGGAGTGCCTGCTCGTCGACGTGATCGGTCTGGAGTGGGAGCAGGTGCACGCGGAGGCGTGTCGCTGGGAGCACGTGATGAGCGAGGCCGTCGAGCGGCGGGTGCTCGAGCTGCTGCGCCACCCCACCGAGTCGCCGTACGGCAACCCGATCCCGGGCCTGGAGGAGCTGGGCGAGAAGGACGGCGCCGACCCGTTCCTGGACGAGGGCATGGTGTCGCTCGCCGATCTCGACCCGGGCATCGAGGGCAAGACGGTCGTGGTGCGCCGGATCGGCGAGCCGATCCAGACGGACGCGCAGTTGATGTACACGCTGCGCCGGGCGGGCGTGCAGCCCGGCTCGGTGGTGAGCGTGACGGAGTCGGCGGGCGGCGTGCTCGTGGGCAGTGGCGGCGAGGCGGCGGAGCTGGAGGCGGACGTGGCGTCGCACGTGTTCGTCGCCAAGCGCTGAGTAGTTGCTGGGCGGTCGATGGGCAGTGGCTGGGCGGTCACTGAGTGGTCGCCGAGCGGTTCGGGGGTACGACCGACTCCGACGGCCACTGTCTCAACTGCCGAGACCGGTGGGGCAGTTGTGGTCTTCCGCGAGTCTGTCGGAGGTTTCTCGGAGGCCTCCCGGCGATCTCGTCGAATCCAAGATTCACTGTGCCGAATCGCAGCGCTCGGACGCTTCCCGTGCGAGGCTGTCGCGTGAGGCATATGACCTGAGGGTTCTTGGCCGCGGTCCGGCAGCGATGCCGTGTCCGGCCGGGGAGGGGGCGGGAAGATGTGCCGCAGTCGTGTGGATGGCCCCGGCGCCTTGCGGCGCCGGGGCCTGTCCTCCCCTGTGCTGACCCGGAGCCCCGAGCTCTCAGGGTCATCCCCTTCGGACCGTTTTCCCCGAGCGGTCCGCCTCCCGCTGAAGATCTCCCCTCGGCGGCGCCGATCATTCCTTGAGTGTGGTCACTCGAACGAGGGGTGTTGTCGGCGAATGCGGCGTTTTCGAATAGGTATTCGATAGTCTGCAGTGACGCATCACGTGGAACCTGCGCTTCAGGGGTGTGGGGCAGGTACGAAAGACACGTCAGGCAGGACGCGGTTCACAGGACCCGCCGCCTAGAGCGGGAGTGAGCGGTCCGAGCGGAGCTAGGGGGGTGCCAGGACCAAATGGCGCGACGCATCGACGTGACCGGGGCGGGCGGCGTACGGCTTGCCGCCTGGGAGTTCGGCGACCCTCCCAAGACCGACCCGGCGAAAGACGTACCGGAACAGGCCGTACAGAAGCAGGCCGTACAGAAGCAGGCCGTACCGAAGCAGGCCGTGCCCCCGCAGTCCGGGCCCGGGGAGGCCGAGCGGGCTCCCGGCGTGCTGTTATTGCACGGCCTGATGGGCCGTGCCTCGCACTGGGCGTCCACCGCCCGCTGGCTCTCCGAGCGGCACCGAGCCGTCGCCCTCGACCAGCGCGGCCACGGCCAGAGCGACAAGCCCCCACGGGCGTCCTACAGGCGTGAGGCGTACGTCGAAGACGCCGAGGCGGCTCTGGAACAGCTCGGGCTGGGGCCGGCCGTCCTGATCGGCCACGCGATGGGAGCCCTGACCGCCTGGCAGCTCGCCGCCAAGCGCCCCGACCTGGTCCGCGGGGTGATCATCTGCGACATGCGGGCCTCCGCGCTCGGCGCCGCCTCGCAGCGCGAGTGGGAGGACTGGTTCAAGGCCTGGCCCATGCCCTTCGCCACGCTCGCCGACGTCCGTAAGTGGTTCGGCGAGGACGATCCCTGGGTGGAGCGCCCGAACCCGGCCCGCGGCGAGTTCTACGCCGAGGTCATGCAGGAGTCCCCCGACGGCTGGCGCCCCGTCTTCGAGCCGGAGCAGATGCTCGAGTCCCGCGAGACCTGGGTGTACGACGCCCACTGGGAGGAGCTCGCGCAGGTGCAGTGTCCCGCCCTGGTCGTCCGCGGTCTCGACGGGGAGCTGGGCCGCGCCGAGGCCCAGGAGATGGTCCGCGTGCTGCCCCGCGGCCAGTACGCGGAGGTCGCCGACGCCGGCCACCTCGTGCACTACGACCAGCCGGACGCCTGGCGGGGCGCGGTGGAGCCGTTCCTGGACACGGTCCTCGCGGACGTCACCGGCTGAGATCGGCTGAAACCGGCCCCAGGGCCTCGCCCCAGACCAGGCCCCAAGGCCCGGCGGGCCGGCGGCTGCGTGGGTGGGGGTTTGTGCCGTGTGCCGAGTGCGGGTGCTCGGGGGCTGGTCGCGCAGTTCCCCGCGCCCCTGGGGGTGCGGCCGACGCCAGTCTCTCGGGCACCGCCCAAGGGCCCGACCGAGGGCCCCGCCCAAGCCCCGCCTCCGCCCCGCCAAGCTCACCCCTTGCTGACCGCCGTGAGGATCTCGGGCAGCTGCCGAGCCGTGCGCGGGGCGGCCATCCGCAGCCCCGCCACCGTGATCGCCGTCCCGTAGACCGCCCCCACCGGCAGCAGCAGCCAGCTCCACTCGTCGCCGCCCTCGCTGACGTTCAGCCAGATCGTGCCGGCGATGACGGGGGCGCACAGCAGGGCCGACGAGACCATGCCGCCGAGGATGGCCATGAAGGCGAGCCCGGACTGCCCGGGGGCCACGTTCTTGTAGCCCTCCTGCGGGATGGAGTACGGGAAGCGCGCGGACGTCCATGCCCCGGTCGCCAGCATCGCCCCGAGCAGCGCGAAGGACAGCCCGAGCACCTCGGGCAGCTTCGGCCAGTCGCCGAGCAGCGCCGTCGTCAGGACGGTCACGAGGGTGGCGTACGGCAGGGTGATCACCAGCAGGGCCAGCGCGCGGGCGCGCAGCTCGACGTAGGCGTCCCGGGTCGAGGAGATGGTCATCGCGACCATCCAGAACGCGGAGGTGTCCTGCCCGAACTGGTTGTACATCTGCACGCCGAGCATCCCGGCGGCGAAGCAGGCGAAGTAGATCGAGCCGCTGCCCTGCAACGCGTTGAACACCGGCACGATCAGGCCGATGGCCAGGGACGTCACCCAGGCGGCCTTGGTCTTGGGGTCGCGCCACACATAGCGCAGGCTGCGTTCCATGGCCGTGCCGGTGCGGCCGGCGGGGAGCAGCCGGGACAGGCCGGTGGAGGTCCGCTCGCGGGAGCCGGAGTCGGCGGCCTGGAGCGTGGAGCCGTCCGGCGCGGTCATCAGCCGGGTCAGATGCCGCGACCACCAGGCGATCAGTGCCACCAAGGCGGCGGCGGTCAGGGCGAGTTGGAGGACGGCGATGCCGTACGACCCCTCGCTCGCGGAGTCCGCCGCCCCGATCGCCGACGCGGGCGGCACCCACTTCAGCACGTCCGCCGGACCGTCCAGCTGGCCAAGGCCGCTCGAACCCAGCCGCTGCGCGCCGAAGTTGACGACCTGCGCCCCGATCGCGATGACCAGCCCGCTCAGCACCGCCAGATCCCGGCCCTTGCGGCTGGTCAGCAGCCGGAGGTTGGCGGCGGCGACGGCCCGCGCGAGCGCCACGCAGACAAGGAGCGCGAGGACGACACCGACGACGCCGACGACGTACGCCGCACCCCCGTGCGCGACCGACACGACGGCCCCGGCGAGCATGCACAGCGTGAACAGCGGCCCGATGCCGACCAGGGAGGCCGCGAGCAGCGCCCGGACCAGTGGGCGGGGCCGCAGCGGCAGCATCACCAGGCGGGTGGGGTCGAGGGTCTCGTCGCCGCCGGGGAAGAACAGCGGCATCACCGCCCAGCCCGCCGCCAGCACCGCGACCAGCAGCACCACCACGGACGCGGCATGTTCGTGCCCGCGCAGTGCGATCAGGCCGAGCAGCTGCACCACGGAGACGAGGAGCACGGCGACGACCGAGGCTACGTAGGCGGCCCGCCGGCCACTGGACTGCCGCAGTCCGTTGCGCAGCAGGGACAGCTTCAGCCGTACGACGACAGGAGTGATGGATACCGCGGTGCCGCTCATCGGGTCGCCCCGCCGCCCAGCCAGTCGAGGTGGGAGCCGGTGTCGCGGGCGTTTGCGCCGACGAGTTCCAGGAACGCCTGTTGCAGGGTGGGTGCGTCGCCGCGGACCTCGGCGAGCGTGCCCTGGGCGCGGATGCGGCCCGCGGCCAGCACCGCGACCCAGTCGCACAGCGACTCGACGAGCTCCATGACGTGGGAGGAGAAGACGACGGTCGCGCCGGAGGCGGTGTAGCGCTCCAGCACGCCTCGGATGGTCTGCGCGGACACCGGGTCGACGCCCTCGAACGGCTCGTCAAGGAAGAGCACTTCGGGGTTGTGGAGCAGTGCGGCCGCGAGCCCGATCTTCTTGCGCATGCCGGTCGAGTAGTCGACGACGAGCTTGTGCTGCGCGCCGGCCAGGTCGAGGACGTCGAGGAGCTGGGTGACCCGCTTGTCGACCTCGGCACCGGGCAGCCCGCGCAACCGCCCCGAGTAGGCGAGCAGTTCGCGCCCCGACAGCCGCTCGAACAGGCGTAGCCCCTCCGGCAGCACCCCGATCCGCGCCTTCACCTCCACCGGGTCCCGCCAGACGTCATGCCCGACGACCTCGACGGACCCCTGGTCGGGCCGCAGCAACCCGGTGATCATGGAGAGCGTGGTGGTCTTCCCGGCACCGTTGGGCCCGACGAGCCCGATGAACTTCCCGGCGGGCAGATCCAGATCGATCCCGGCCACGGCGACCTGCTGCCCGAACCGCTTCCAGAGCCCTCGCACACGTACGGCCGCTGCACCCGTCACTGCTCCCGACGTCATGGATGCACCCTACGGTGGAGCAACGCCGCCAAGGGGCGCGGGACTGTGCCTGATATGCGGCTCCGCCGCGTGGGCGCGAGCAACCACGAACGACCTGTGGCCGCGAAACTACCGATCCCGCCCACACGCATAGGCGAGCGGCGAGATCAACTCCTCCGCATCGGGAAGCCACCGGTTGGCGGGGGTGGGCCGGCAGGCCCACTGCACGGCCCCCCGCGTCCCGAACCGGCTGGGCGGCCCCGCCACGTACGCACCTTCACCGAGCGCCGTCAGATCGAGCGAGGACGGTGACCAACCGAGCTTCCGTACAAGCTCGGGCACCTTCACGGAGGCACCGGGCAGCACGAAGAACTGCATCCGCCGGTCAGGAGTGAGGGTCACCGGGCCCAGCGTCAGTTCCATCCGCTCCATGCGCGCCAGCGCGAGAAACCCCGCGGTCTCGGGCACGTCGATCGCGTCGAACGTCCGCCCCGTCGGCAACAGAATCGAAGCCGTCGGCTGCTTCTGCCACATCCGGCGCGCAACGGTCGCACTGCCGGTCGCCTGCGTCTCCCAGTCCGCCCGCGCCGGGTGCGCTCCGGGCACGGCGCACGCGGCGTCGCCGCACGAGCAGCGCTGCACCCCGTCGACGGCTTCCAGCCAGGTGCCGGGGAAGACGTCCCAGTGGCGCTCCTCGGCGTAGCGTACGGCTGTGTCCAGCAGCGATTCCCCGCGCTGCTTCGGAATCTGAACGGCTTCGGTGCCCGCGATCGTCTCTTCCACGCTGAACACAACTCCCGTGCCCACCTGGAGTTACGGGCGTCGCGCGCGCGGGGGAGGAGCATCCGTTCCGCATCTGGGGCGCATGGATGCATGTGTGGGGGCGCGCAGGAGGAAGCAGGGCGTGAGCTGGGTAGCCAGGTGTGGGGGCGGCACCCGCCTTTACCCCGGCAATCCTCGCATGCCTCGCATTTTCGCTGTGTCGGCGGGGCATTGATCTTCACGGCCGGATCTTTTCGGTGGAAGACACGTCAACTCGGTGCGTGGGCAGGCACCGCAGCCACAGGGGGTACGCCATGGCCGCAAGGCCTCTCGTCGCGCGGCAGCCGAACGAACGGCTGCAGGCGCTCATCCAGGAAGCGGGCTGCTCCAACGCGGGGCTCGCCCGCCGGGTCAACATGTGCGGCGCCGAGCACGGTCTCGACCTGCGGTACGACAAGACGTCCGTGGCGCGCTGGCTGCGCGGACAGCAGCCACGCGGCCGCGCCCCGGCGATCATCGCGGAGGCGCTGGGCCGCAAACTCGGCCGTACGGTCACGATCGACGAGATCGGCATGGCCAACGGCAAGAACCTCGCCTCGGGCGTGGGCCTCCAGTTCTCGCCGACGGTACTGGGAGCCATCGAGCAGGTGTGTGAGCTGTGGCGCAGTGACGTGGGCCGCCGGGACTTCCTGTCCGGCTCCTCCGTCGCCGCGTCCGCGCTGGTCGAACCGAGCCGCGACTGGCTGATCTCCTCGCCCGACTCGCAGGTGGCGCGTTCGGCGGGGCCGCGGGTGGGGCAGTCCGACGTGGCGGCCGTGCGCGCGATGACCCAGGCGCTGTGCGACCTGGACCACCAGTACGGCAGCGGGCACGTACGCCCGGTCGTCGTGCACTACCTCAACAGTGTCGTGTCCGGGCTGCTGGCAGGCTCCTACCGCGAGGCGGTCGGCCGCGACCTGTTCGCCGCGGTGGCCCGGCTGACCGAACTCGCGGGCTACATGGCCGTCGACACCGGCCAGCCCGGCCTCGCCCAGCGCTACTACATCCAGGCCCTGCGGCTCGCCCAGGCGGCCGGCGACCGCGGCTACGGCGGGTACGTGCTCGCCGCCTCCATGAGCCACCTCGCCGCGCAGCTCGGAAACCCGCGTGAGATCGCGCAGTTGGCGCGGGCGGCGCAGGAGGGGGCGCGTGGGCGCGTGACTCCGCGCGCGGAGTCGATGTTCTACGCGGCGGAGGCGCGCGGGCACGCGCTGATGGGCGACGCGCGGGCGGCCCAGGCGGCGTCCGGGCGGGCGGTGAGCGCGCTGGAGCAGGCCGACCCGGCCGCCGGGGACGACCCGGCGTGGATCGCCCACTTCGACGAGGCCTACCTCGCCGACGAGTTGGCGCACTGCCACCGGGACCTGGGACAGGCCGAGGCGGCGGCGCGGTGCGCCCAGGAGTCGCTGGACGGGCACCCCGAGTCGCGGGCCCGCCGCAGGGCCATCGGCTATGTGCTGCTGGCCTCCGCGCAGGTGCAGCAGCGGGAGATCGAGCAGGCCTGCAACACCGGCATGAAAGCAGTGGAGTTGCTGGAGACCCTCCGCTCCAACCGGGGCGCCGAGTACCTCGACGACTTCCAGCAGCGGCTGGAGCCGTACCGGGACGAGGCGGTGGTAAGGGAGTTCGGGGCGCGCCTCGACCTCCAGGCGGCGGCCTGAAAGCGCGGGGTACGAGGGCGTGAACGGCAGGGAAACGAAGGCGCCGGAGGCGGAGAGGGGCCGTATATAGCGGATGGGGGACCGGTTCTGTCACCGTGCGCATGGTGATCTGTTACCGCGGTCACAGGGACGCAGGTCCCGTCATGAGCTGCGTGGCACCCGGCTCGGGGGACCCGGTAGCGTGAGCCGACGATTCCGAAGTTCCCCCATTCGTAGGAGTCCCGGTGACGCAGAGTGGACAGGGCGAGGAGCCCTCGCCGCGCGAGGCGCGCGAAGGCATCGTGCTGCCCTCCGACGGCGGGGAACCCCTGCTGCCGGGAATGACGGGCGGGTACGGCGGAAACAGCGAACACGGCGGCGGGCAGAGCGGCTACGGCGGCGGACAGGGCGGACAGAGCGGCTACGGCGGTCCGCAGACCGGCGCCGGACACCACGCGCCGACGCCCGGCTCGCCGTCCGGCCAGACACCCGGCGAGGCCTCCGGCCCGGCCGGCGGTCAGGCCTGGGGTACGCCGTGGGGCCCCGAGCAGCACCAGGCCCCGGCCCCGCCGCCGGGCCAGGGCTGGAGCACGCCCGACCAGTCGTGGGGCGCCCCCGAACAGTCCTGGGGCGTACAGGGCGGCAACCTGCCGCCGCAGGGCACCCAGGCGTACGGCGCCGACGCGTACGGCTCTCCCACGCCGCCGCCGGGCCAGTACGGCACGGCGGGCGCCGACGCCTACGGTTCTCCGGCCGGGGGGACGTCTCAGTCGTCCGCCGGCGCCTACGGTTCTCCGGCCTCGGGGACGGCTCAGCCCCCCGTCGGCGCCTACGCGTACGGCTCTCCTGCCGCCGGGGCGTCCCTGCCGCCCGCCGACTCTTACGGCTCTCCCGCGGCCGGCGCGCCTCTCCCGCCCGCACAGGGTGCCTCTGCGCCGCCCGCCGACCCGTACGGCTCTCCCGGTGCCTCCGCGCCCCTGCCGCCCGCAGGGCAGGGCGCCCCGAACCCCGCCCTTCCGGCGCCCGGGCACGGCATGCCCAACGCCCCCCTCCCGCCCGTCCTGCACGGTGGCGGCGGTCATGCCGCCCCCCTGCCGCCTGCCGACGAAGGCGCCACCCAGTACCTCCCGCCCGTCCCGGCCGCCGCCGACGAGGGGGCGACGCAGTACATCCCGCCGGTGGGCCCCGGGGCGTTGCCGCCCGAGGTACCTGCCGAGTCGTCCGGCGAGTCGACGCAGTTCCTGGGCCGCGCCGCGCAGGGCGGCGGCAGCCACCGCGCCGGAGCGGGACCTCAGCACGCAGCCGGTCCGATGCCGTCCGCCGGTCCGATGCCGCCCGCGTCCGGCCCCGACGCCGAGGCCACGCAGTACATAGCGCCCGTGCCCGGACAGACGGGCGGGGACCGGCAGCCGCCCGCCGAGTTCGACAACCTCTTCCGCAGCGGGCCCGGCGGCGCGGCCCCGGCCGGGGCGACCCAGCAGCTTCCGCGTTTCGAGCAGCCCGGCGCCGCGCCCGGCACCCGGCCGCCGTACGGGCAGTCCGCGCAGCCGCCCTACGCCGGTCCGCCCCAGGCCGCTGCGTACGACGACGGAGGTGACGGCGGCCGGCGAGGCGGCCGTTCCGGCTCCAGGGTGCCGCTGATCGCCGCCGTCGGGATCGGCATCGCCGTCCTCGGTATCGGCGCGGGCGCGCTGCTCGCCGGTGGCGGGAGCGACGACCAGACCGACAAGAACCAGACCGTCTCCGCGACGGCCCCCGCGACCGACGCGTCGGCCTCGCCGTCGGCGGACCCGGCCAAGGAACAGGCAGTCGCGCTGGACAAGTTGCTGGCGGACAGCGGTGACAGCCGCACCGCGGTGATCAGCGCGGTGGCCAGTGTGAAGACCTGCAAGAGTCTCGGCCAGGCCGCCAAGGACCTGCGGGCCGCGGCCCAGCAGCGCACCGATCTGGTCACCCGGCTCTCCGGCCTCGCGGTCGACAAGCTGCCCGCCAACGCTCAGTTGACCGACGCCCTCACCAAGGCGTGGAAGGCGTCCGCGGCGGCCGACAACCACTACGCGGCCTGGGCCGACCAGGCGGCCGGCAAGAAGGGCTGCAAGAAGGGCCAGGCGGTCGTGACCGGCCAGACCCAGGCCGGCAACCGGGCGAGCGGCACGGCCAGCACCGAGAAGACCAGGGCCGCCCGGCTGTGGAACGCGATCGCGAAGACGTACGGCCTGACGGAGCGCCGGCCGACCCAGCTGTGAACCGGACCCGCGGTCAGTTCAGGTCGGCGTTCTTCAACGTGTTCGTCACGTCGGTGAAGCCCTTCTTCGCCGACACCAGCCGCCCGTTCCGTACGACCTGCAGGGTCACGTCGGTGTTGACCAGGCGCGGGAAGCCGACGGAGGCGAGTTCGGCCTGGAACTCCCAGCGGAGTGTCGGTGTCAGGCCGCCGGTGTCGACCTCGAGCCCGTCGTCCAGGGCCCGGCGCACGGCGTCGGCGCTGATCTCTCCGTCGCCCAGGGACTCGACGGCCGCCTTGAACACCGTGTAGGCGATCCAGGTCGTCTGCACACCGGCGTCCGCGGGGTCGATCCGGTTGTCGCCGAAGGCCTTCTCGCTGATGACCTTCTTCATGGTGTCCCAGCGGGGATCGGTCTCCACGGGGTACCAGCCGGTGATGTACGACCCCTCGTACGGCCCGGACTGTCCGCCGGAGGCGTCGATCACCGTCTGGTCGACGCTGCCGAGGACCGTGCCGGTGCGTACCTCCGGGTAGTCCTCGCGGGCGCGGCGGAAGGAGTCCATGAAGGTGCCGGTGCGGTCGCCGATCGAGGGGACCACGCACCCGCTCTTCTCGGGGTCGGTGGTGATGCTCTCCAGCGCCTCTTCCGACTTCTCCGAGTACTCGGTGGCGTCCTCCGCCGCCCGCAGGTCCTCGGCGACCGCGTGTCCGCCCGCCGTCAGGCCGGAGTCGAGCAGCACCGGCAGTTCGTCGCCGGCGATGGTGTCGGGCCGGATGAGGGCCACGGGTCCGCAGCTCGGGGCGAGGGCCTTGCCGAGGCCGGCCAGGAGGGTGGGGGCGCCGCCGTTCACGGGGTAGGACAGGGGGCTGGTGAACTCGTCGGTGGTGACGCCGTAGCCGCCTATGTAGGGGATGCCCTCGCCCTCCAGGGGCGGGAAGAAGGAGTCGCTGTGCTGGCTGTAGGAGCCGACGACCGCGACGACGCCCTCCTTGACCGCGCGCCGGGCGCACTTCGCCGCGGCCACGCTGTCGTTGCGGTCGTTGCAGGTCAGTACGGTGAGCTCGCGGCCGTTGATGCCGCCCTTGGCGTTGATCCAGCGGGCGTAGGCCTGCGCGAAGGCGGGCATGCCGGGTTTGTTGGTGGCGTCGGTGTTCTGCGGTGCCCAGGTCATCACCTTGATCGGATCGTCCCCGGAGCCCCCCGTGGCACCGGGGACGATCCCGCAACCGGCCATCAGCGACGCGCATGCCACCAGCGCCCCCGAGGCGAGGGCGGTGGCTCTGCCCGGCCGGGTGAACATGGGGAGGAAGGTGCTGCGGATGGGTCGCCTGCCGCTCATGGGCACACACGCTTCCGTCACACCGCTAACCTGGGAGTGACCCTTGGTTATGCGACGGTGACGCGCGGGTGAACAGCGGGGTGGGGTGAGGCTCCCGAGGGGGAGAACGTACGATCGATGACCGTGCAAGGTTCGGAGAACTCTTCCCGTCACGGCCGTCGCTCGTCCACCATGGGCGGCATGCCACAGAACGACATGCCGTGGTGGCGCTGGCGCAGCAATGTGCGCTCCGCGCTGCACATGCTCTCCGATCCGGTCTTCCAGCAGAACGTCTGGCTGGCCGGCGTCGACGGGTACGGGGACGTCACCGACGCCGTGTACCGCCTGGTCGAGGACACCTGGCTGGACAACTGGTCCGCCGAGAAGTACGTCGGCACGATCTTCCGGGACTCCCAGGAGGCGGCCCTCGTCGACACCGCCGTCCTGCGCGTGCTGCGGATCATGCACCAGGTCGGGCCGGACGCCCCGGTCTCCGTCTACGTCGAGCACGAGGCCTGGCCGGACGCGGTGCGGGCGGCGCGGGACGCGCACGTACGGATGGCGGTGGCCGACGGGGAGGACCCGGACACGCCGCCGAGCACGCTCGAGGTGCTGCGGATCCTGACGCGGTCTGCGTAGCGAGACGGCGGGACGGCCCCGGCGCCGGATATGGGACCCTGTGCTGCATGAACGCGCAGTCCAGCCGAGCCGTCGCCCCCTCCGACCAGTACGTCCTCACCCTCTCGTGCCCCGACAAGCAGGGCATCGTGCACGCCGTGTCGAGCTACCTCTTCATGACCGGCTGCAACATCGAGGACAGTCAGCAGTTCGGCGACCACGACACCGGACTGTTCTTCATGCGGGTCCACTTCTCGGCGGAGGCGCCGGTGACCGTGGACAAACTGCGGGCCAGCTTCGCGGCGATCGGTGACGCCTTCCACATGGACTGGCAGATCAACGGGGCCGACGACAAGATGCGCATCGTGCTGATGGTCAGCAAGTTCGGGCACTGCCTGAACGACCTGCTCTTCCGCACCCGGATCGGCGCGCTGCCGGTGGAGATCGCCGCCGTGGTGTCCAACCACACGGACTTCGCCGAACTCGTGGGGTCGTACGACATCCCCTTCCACCACATCCCGGTGACGAAGGACACGAAGGCGGAGGCCGAGGCCCGGCTGCTCGAGCTCGTGCGCGAGGAGAACGTCGAGCTGGTCGTCCTCGCCCGCTACATGCAGGTGCTCTCCGACGACCTGTGCAAGCAGCTCAACGGCCGGATCATCAACATCCACCACTCCTTCCTGCCGAGCTTCAAGGGCGCGAAGCCGTACCACCAGGCGCATGCGCGCGGGGTGAAGCTGATCGGTGCGACCGCGCACTATGTGACGGCGGATCTGGACGAGGGGCCGATCATCGAGCAGGAGGTCGAGCGGGTCGGACACGACGTGACGCCGGACCAGCTCGTCGCGATCGGGCGGGATGTGGAGTGCCAGGCGCTGGCGCGGGCCGTTAAGTGGCATGCGGAGCGGCGGATTCTGCTGAACGGGCGGCGGACGGTCGTGTTCGCCTAGGAGCTCGGGGGGTTCTGTTGTCGGGCGGCTGCGGGTAGTCGTGGGCTGGTCGCGCAGTTCCCCGCGCCCCTATAGGGACGTCCACTGCACGTACTTCAGGGGCGCGAGGAACTGCGCGACCAGCCACATCCAACCCGCAGCCGCCCGCGAAACAGCAACCCGCCCCTACATCCGGCTCAAGCTCGCCGCCGCGAACAGTACGTCCCTGATCGCCTCCCGATCACCCAGCTGCCCCGCCGCCGCCTCCGTCGGAGACACATGGCCCGCTGCCAGGCGGCAGAACTCCACGCCGTCCAGGGCGACATGGGCGATCTCGTGTTCGGCGGAGCCGATCGCGGCGGGGGAGTCCAGGGGGATCAGCCACTCGCCGCCGCCGTGGCCCTCGATCTCGAGGCGCAGGGTGCGGCCGGGCTCGCCGGCCGGTACGAGGTGTCGGCCGTGGGCCGGGGAAGCGAGCCCGGTCCGGCGGCGTACCGCCAGTGCGGTGGGCAGCATGCGGGCCGCGAGGTCGATCATGCGGTTGACGTGGCGCGGGGAGGGCGGGCCGTACGGGTAGTCCACCGCGTCGGCGATGTCCTCCGCGTGCACCCAGCACTCGAAGGCGCGGTCCAGCATCGCGTCGTGCAGCGGCAGCTCGAAGACGCCGTACGGGACGGCCAGCCGGCCGGCGCCGCCGCCGGTGAAGGACACCGTGCGCACCAGGTCGTGGCTCTGCTCCCGCCAGGGCACGCGCACCGACCGGGTCGGCGGGAAGTGCGAAGCCCGCCAGTACGCCTCGGTCCGCGCGGTCGGTGTCGGTGCTTCGGCGGTGACCTCGCCCAGCGGGTCGTCGAGACCGAGGGCGATCGCGACGAGCCCGTCGACGGTGAGCAGGTGGGCGATGACCCCGGCGACGGTGGTACGGCGGCTCGTCGCCTCGTCGGCCTCGAACCAGCGCAGCCGCACGGGCGCGTGCCACTCGGCGTCGCCTATGTCCTGGAGCAGGGCGTCCAGGCGGGCCGTCTCGGCGTCGTACGGCGTCGCCCAGCCGGGCACCGGGATGCGCGGCGGGCGCCGGTCGAGGCAGCTCTCCAGGACGCGGGTGCGCAGGCCGGGGTCCAGGTCGAGGCTCTCCGGGCGTTGCAGCAGGCCGACCGCCTCGCGCAGGCGCAGGGCCTCGTCCGCGCAGCTGCCGCAGTCGCCGAGGTGGTCCTCGACGGCCAGCGTCTCCTCCGGGGAGCAGGCGGCGAGCGCCCACGCCCCGAGGAGCGCCTTCAGGACGTGGTGCTCCAGGACGAGCGGCGGGGCGGGCGGGGGCGGCTCCTCCAGTGCGGGCAGCGGGCGGTCGCCGTCCTCGACGGAGGAGCGGGGCATGGGTATGCGGGGTGACCGGCCGGGGTTGGGGCCGTTGCCGGGACCGTCGCCGGAGCCGCCGTACCCGCCCCGGTCGTGGCTGTTGTCGGCGTCCATGTCGTCGTCGGGCTTGCGGGAGCCGTCGTACTCCTCCTGGCCCTCCTCGCCTTCCTGCCCGGTCTCTCCCTCGGCCCCGTCAGGCTCGTCCTGCTCGTCGTGCGCCTCGAACCGGCCCGCTCCGCTCATGCCGCACCCCCGTATCCGGGTGGCGACCCGGGTGCTCCGGCGTCGTGGGCGGTGGAGAGGAGTTGCAGGCCGAGGCGGAGCCGGCGGCGGGCCTCGTCCTCGGTGACGTCGAGGTCGGCGGCGGTCTGGCGGTAGTCGCGGCGCTGGAAGTAGGCGAGTTCCAGGGCGGCGCGCAGGGGTGCGGGCATGGACTGCACGATGTAGTCGGCGCGGGCGGCGACCGAGGCGTGGCGGACCTTGCGCTCCAGGTCCTCGGTGGTGCCGTGGCCCTCCTGGGTCAGCGCGGCGGTCTCGGTGGCGCGCAGCCGCTGCACGGCGAGGCGGTGGGTCAGGGTGGCGACCCAGGTGCGCAGGGGGCCCTGCTTGGGGTCGTAGGCGTCGGGGTTTTCCCAGACGTGGGCGAAGACCTCGCGGGTGATGCCGTCGGCGGCGCGTTCGTCGCCGAGGACGCGGTGGGCGAGGCCGTGCACGAGGGAGGCGAAACGGTCGTAGAACTCGCCGAGGGCGGCCGCCTCACCGCGTGCGAGCCGCTGCTGCATCTTGCGGTCCCAGCGGGGCGGTGCGTCCTTCTTCGCCATGCGGCCCCCTCAGCCTGCCCGTGTCCCGGCATGTGTCCCGGCATGTGTCGCTGTCAAGCCT
Organism: Streptomyces sp. a15; assembly: GCF_059026085.1. Taxonomy (NCBI): domain Bacteria; kingdom Bacillati; phylum Actinomycetota; class Actinomycetes; order Kitasatosporales; family Streptomycetaceae; genus Streptomyces; species Streptomyces sp. A15. The sequence continues at coordinate 182,479 of NZ_JBWLKM010000012.1, forward strand.
GCGCCCACCGTCTCCTTGAATGTAGTCGGCACCTCGGACCGTGCACGCCCCTTTGTTCCATTGCGCGCCCCCCGGGGGGCCGCGAGGTGGTAATGGATCTCGACGCGTACGGTCCTCGAATGCGGCGCCTACCCACACACCGCGCGATCAGACCTGATCGAACAGGATCGAATGCGGCGGAAACAAGCCTATTTTGAATTGTTTCCGTTTTCGGGCCCGCGTTTCAGGGAACGGCCGCTGGGCAGCCGCGCTGCAAGGAAGCGTAAGAACAGCTTCCGTTTGCTTTCCGGCGAGCGAAGGGCATGGTGGTGGCGTTCAATGTGACCGGTGGTGGGCAGGGCGAGTGGGCCGTGCTCAGGGTGTCGGGCGAGCTGGACCTGGTGACGTCGCCGGTGCTGCGTCAGCGGGTGCACGACGTGATCGCCGAGGGCGGCCACAGCATCGTCCTCGACCTCTCCGAGGTCTTCTTCTGCGACTCCAGCGGCGTCGGCGTCCTCATAGCCTCCCGCCGCCTCATGCGCTCCTGCCAGGGCCGGCTCCGCCTGATCCTCCCGGCCCACGGCGCGGAGGACGGCTCGCACGTCAACCGGGTCCTCGGTGCACTGGGCGTCCGCCGCCTCTTCGACGTCCATCCGGACCTCGAGTCGGCCGTGGCCGAAGAGGCCGACCCGCTCTCGGCGTGAATCCCGGCAGGCTGTCGCTCTGAAACACCGTTGTCCCGAAATTCCCCCGGTCTTGGCACAAGCGTCGCTTTCCCGCGCCCGGAGGGCCTGCCGCGTCGTACGCTCCGTGCCAGAGCACCCCCGACCTCACGTAAGGCGGCACGACACGACATGGTCAGCAGCGAGTACGAGCGCAGGATCGCCGCCCGGTTCGCCACCTTTGACCAGGACGGCAACGGCTACATCGACCGCGAGGACTTCAACGTGGCGGCCAAGGCGCTGCTCACGGAGTTCGGCACGGCGGCCCGGTCCGACAAGGGGCAGGCCCTGTATCTCGGTGCCGAGGCGTTCTGGCAGGGCATGGCCGGCATAGCGGACCGGGACGGCGACCAGCGCATCACCCGGGAGGAGTTCGTGGGCGGTGCGGTCAAGCGCCTGCGCGACAACCCCGAGGGCTTCGCCGAGATCGCCCGGCCCTTCCTGCACGCGGCGCTCGCCGTCGCCGACCCGGACGGGGACGGCGCGGCCACCGTCGAGGACACCGCGCGCGTGCTCGGCATCCTGGGCGTCCCCCAGGACGTCGCCCGGGCCGCCGCGACCGCGCTCGACACGGACGGCGACGGCAGGATCGGCGAGACCGAGATCGTGACGGCCTTCGCGCGGTACTTCACCGTCCCCGAGTGACCGCGGCCGCACGCCTCTGAGCGGCCCTCACCCCGCCGTGCCCGCATAGCGCTCCCGCAGCTTGTACTTGAGCACCTTCCGCAGCGTCTCGCCCCGCGGAAGGGCGTCCACGACCTCCAGCCGCTCCGGCAGCTTGTGCGTCGACAGTCCTTCCGCACGCAGGTACGAGGTCACCGCCGCCAGGGTCAACTCCTCGGCGCCGGAGGGCTGTTCCACCACCGCGCACACCAGCTCCCCGCGCTCCGCGTCCGGCAGCCCGATGACGGCCACGTCCCCGACGCCCGGATGCCGGTGCAGCAGGTCCTCGATCTCCTTGGCCGAGATGTTCTCGCCCTTGCGGATGATGACGTCCTTGAGCCGGCCGGTGAGAACCAGATGGCCGGTGTCGGTCAGCCGCCCGAGGTCCCCGGTGCGCAGGAACCCCTCCTCGTCGAAGGCCTCGGCGGTCTGCGCCGGGTCCAGGTAGCCCCGGCACACGGCCTCCCCCCGCAACCGCACCTCCCCGTCCACGATCCGTATCTCCATCCCCTCGGGCGGCCGCCCCTCCGTCGTCGCCAGCATCTTGGCCGTGTCGTCCGGCGCCCCCATCGTGATCATCGGCACCTCGGTCATGCCGTACCCGTGGGTCAGCTGCACGCCCATCTCCCGTACGACCGCGTGGTACAGCTCCGGCGGCCTGGGCGCCCCGCCGCCCGCGAGCAGCCGCAGGGACGGAACGACCGGGACGCCCGGCTGTTTGCGCTGCTCGGCGAGGAACATCGAGTAGAACGCCGTCGACCCGCCCGCGATCGTCACCCCGTGCCTGCGACAGCCCTCCAGCGCGTCCGGCAGCGCGAACTGCTCGAACATCACCGCCGGGAAGCCGTACAGCAGCTGCATCACCAGGTAGTCCGGGCCGCCGATATGGGCGTACGGAAAGGCGATCGAGCCGACGTCGGACACGGTGGGCCGCAGCGCGTGGCCGAGGCAGGAGCCGCCCGCGATCAGGGAACGGTCCGTGTGCAGGACGCCCTTGGGGGACGAGGTCGTGCCCGAGGTCCAGTAGATCCAGCGGACCGAGGTGCCCTCGGCGGGCGGCGCGGGCAGTACGGACGGGTCGCCGTCGGGCAGGCGGTCGTACGCCTCGATGATCCCCTTGGCGCCGAGCCGCCGTGCCATCTCCGTGTGGTCGAAGCCGCGCCACTCGCCCGGCACCGCGAAGTACTCCGCCTTCGACTCGCGCAGCGCGAAGGCGACCTCGCGGTCCCGGTAGAACGGGATGACCGGTGTCTGTACGGCGCCCAGGCGGGCCAGCGCGAAGGACAGCAGGGCCGTCTCGATGCGGGTGGGCAGCTGCCAGGCGACGACCGTGCCGGGGCGTACGCCGAGGTCGTACAGGCCCGCTGCGACCCGCTCGGCCCGGTTGCGCAGCTCTCCGAAGCTCAGCGTGCGCCCCTCCTGGAGGAGGACCGGGCGGTCGGGGGTGAGGTCGGCGCGGCGGGTGACCAGGTCCCAGAGGGTGCGGGCGGCGCTGAGCGCGCGGGCGGTGTCGTTCACAACGGCCCCCTGTGTAGCTGACGGACAGTCAGATTGTGGGCAGAGCGTAGGGCCAGGTGCCTTGTCGGTCCAGGGGTGCGGGGCTAGCCTTCCCGGGAGTCATATCTGATGGAGCGTCAGATACGCGCTTAGGGGGCTGCTGGTGGATCTCGCGTACTCGCCCGAAGAGGAGGAGTTCCGGGCGCGGTTGAGGGAGTGGCTGGCGAAGGTGCTGCCCACGCTGCCGTCGAAGCCGTCGCCCGACGACTGGCCCGGGCGCCGCGCCTACGACCTCGGCTGGCAGCGCATGCTCCACGACGCCGGGTACGCCGGTCTGCACTGGCCCGTCGACGCGGGCGGCCAGGGCGCCACCCCGACCCGGCAGCTGATCTTCCTGGAGGAGACCGAGAAGGCCGGCGCACCCTATGTGGGCGCCAACTTCGTCGGACTGCTGCACGCCGGACCGACCATCGCCGCCGAGGGGACGCCCGAGCAGCGGGCCCGCTGGCTGCCGCCCGTGCTGCGCGGCGAGGAGGTCTGGTGCCAGGGCTTCAGCGAACCGGACGCCGGAAGCGACCTCGCGGCGCTGCGCACGCGCGCGTACCGGGACGGCGACGCCTACGTGGTGACCGGCTCCAAGATCTGGACCTCGCACGCCGAAGTCGCCGACTGGTGCGAACTGTTGGTCCGGACCGACCCGGACGCACCCAAGCACCGGGGCATCACCTGGCTCGCCCTGCCGATGGACGCCCCGGGGATCACCGTACGGCCGCTCAGGACGCTCGCGGGGTCCGCGGAGTTCGCCGAGGTGTTCCTCGACGAGGTGCGGGTGCCGGTCGCCAACCGGGTCGGCGACGAGAACGACGGCTGGCGCGTGACCATGGTGACCCTGTCCTTCGAACGCGGCACGGCCTTCGTGGGCGAGGTGGTCGCCTGTCGCCGCGCGCTGGGCGAACTCACCCGGACGGCACGCGAGAACGGGCGCTGGGACGATCCGGTGCTCCGGCGGCGGCTCGGCCGGCTCAACGCCGAGTTCCGCGCCCTGTGGCGGCTGACGCAGTGGAACGTGAGCGAGGCGGAGGCGAGCGGCGGCGTACCGGGCGTGGGCGGCTCGGTCTTCAAGCTGCGGTACTCGCACGCCCGCCAGGAGCTCTACGACGCCGCCGCCGACGTCCTCGGCCCCGACTGTCTCGACCTGGACCGGGAGTGGACCCTCGACCGGCTGTCCTCGCTGTCCTACACCATCGCGGCCGGGACCTCGCAGATCCAGCGGAACATCGTGGCCGAGCGGATCCTCGGGCTGCCGAAGGGACGATGACATGCGCTTCCGGCTGACCGAGGACCAGCGGGCCTTGCGGGACGGCGTACGACAACTGCTGGCACGCCGCTTCGACCGCGAGGCGCTGCGGGCGGCCGTATCGGCGCCGGGACTGGACCGCGCGCTGTGGCGGGAGCTCGGCGCGGCCGGGTTCTTCGCGCTGCGCCTGCCGGAGGCCGACGGCGGCGTCGGACTCGGGCTTCCCGAGGCGGTGTTGGCCTTCGAGGAGGCAGGGCGGGTGCTGCTGCCCGGGCCGCTGGTGGCCACGCACCTCGCGGCGGGGGCCGTGCCGGGGGCGGCGACCGGGGAGACGGTCGTGGCCGCCGTCGACGGCGGGCTGGTGGAGTGGCTGGCGGAGGCGGACGTCGTACGAGGGGAGGCTGCCGGTGCCGTACCGCTGCGGTCGGTGGATCCGCTGACGCCGCTGCACCGGGTGGCCGCTGCGGGCTCGCCGGACTCGGTCGCCGTCCTCCTCACCGCCGCGGAGCAGCTGGGCACCGCCACGCGCGCGTGCGAGCTGGCCGTGCAACACGCCCGGACCCGTGAGCAGTTCGGGCAGCCGATCGGGGCCTTCCAGGCGGTCAAGCATCTGTGCGCCGAGATGCTGGTACGGGCGGAGACGGCCCGGGCCGCGGTGTACGCGGCGGCCGTCACCGCCGATCCGGTGGACATCGCGGCGGCCCGGCTGCTCGCCGACGAGGCCGCCGGGCGCGGCACCCGGGACTGCCTCCAGGTACACGGAGGGATGGGGTTCACCTGGGAGAGCGAGGTTCACCTGCATCTGAAACGGGCCTGGGTGCGGTCCCAGCGTGGCGGCATGAACACGGAGAGTGAGGAAATCCTCGCGGCCGATCTGGCGGGCTGAAGGGCGGAAAGGCGAGTGTGCTGGGGTGTCGCCGGGGCCGCCCGGACGGATGTCGCGGATTGTGGCATACCGGAATCACGGAGCGTTGATATCGGGTTGTGTCCTAGGTGTGACTCGTCACGTCCCGGAGTCGGAGTGCCGCTCCGGTACCTTGTGTGAGATGCGAATGGTTCCGAGCACGAGCCATGCCGGAGTTGCCTTGGAGGCGGCTCCGGATCCGGCGGTGCGCGCCGCTGTTCGCGGGGCAGAAAGGCCGTCGGCCTCTGCTTGTTCGACTTCCCCCGACGAGCGTCGCACAGTATCCCGTACGGGTACTCCTTCGCGCTGGAATATGCCCGAAGCGCTTGTTGGGGTGACTGTACGTCAACCATGCTGTCTCATAAGGGATTCACGTTCCGTGACCCCGGCTTTGGCCATTGTTGTGGCCACGCAAAAAATGGCTACGATCGTGGCCCTCGTGAGGCGCGAGGCTATGTGTCCGCCGGTTCGGATGGTGTGAGCGGTGCAGGTGCTTCAAGTGCAGCTGGAGATCCGGCCCGACCCCGCCGAGGTGGGGCGAGCCCGAAGGTGGGCCCGCTCGCGCCTCGCCGGGTCAGGCATAGGGGACGACGAGTCGCTCGCGGAGACCCTGATCCTGCTCGTCTCCGAACTCGTCACCAACGCCGTGGTCCACACCGGCTGTCCGGCCGTGCTGCGACTGTCCCTGCCGCCCGTCGAGGCGGAGTCGGCCACCGTACGCCTCGAGGTGGCCGACCGCAGCGACCGCGCCCCGGTGCCGCGCTGCGTGGACGGTGACCAGACGGGCGGCCGGGGCCTCGCCCTCGTCGACGGACTCGCCGACCGCTGGGGCTGGAGCCCCGAAGGCGTCGGCAAGCGCATCTGGTGCGAACTGGACCGGTGTTCAGGGTCCGAGGACGGCGCGACGACCTACGGGAACGGCGCTTCGGCGTACGAGGGGCTGGCGTTCGAGGCGGTGTGACCGGCGCACGGTGGACTCGGGTCCCGTGGAAATGCCGGTGGTCCGGTGCACGGTCGCGGAAAGCGCTGTCGTCCCTTCCCGGGCGGTGAATCCGTGCGCCGGACGTGCTTCTGTGCGCGCCCACGGCAAATGGGGTGTAAGTGATAAATCCCCGAACAGATGTTGACGCCGCGTGACCGTTTGAACACGCTTGTGGTCAGCGATTCGCCGTGAGGGGACGACGAGGGGTTCGGTGACGGGAACCCTCGCCGAGTGCGGGTCGTGATTCGGCGTCGGTTCTTTCACGGCCAGGAGGAATCGGGGCGGGTGCGCCGGAGTCGGATGGCGGCGCGGTGCCGTGCTCGGGGCGGGCAGTGGTGCGTCGCCGTCCGACGGTCATTGGAGGCATGTGGGCTTGGCGGCCTGGGGACTTGGCGGATCAGAGGATCGCGACGGGAGCCACCGGGGTTCCCGTCGCGCCCACGAAGGGTTCGGGCATCGCTGACAGCAAGAACGCGTAGCGACTTTCTTGTCCACAGGCTGTGGACAACTCTTCGAGATTCCAGTTCTGCCCCTGAATCATCCCCATTTCCACCAGATCGAGCGCATGCACGGGCAGCCACAGATCCTCGATCTCGGGCGGGAAGACCTCGAAGGTGAGGGTGTCGTTCGCGACCGCGGCGACGTCGCGCGCGTGGAACCACTCCGGGGTACGGATCGACAGGCCGGGCGACGGATGGCTGTACGCGTGCTTGTCGCCCGCCAGATACACCTGCATCTGCCCGGTCCGGACGAGCACGACGTCACCGGCACGCACGCGCGTGCCCGCGAGTTCCTCGGCGGCCTCCAGGTCCTCGGGAGTGACGGCGTACCCACCGTCGAGCCGGTCCTTGTGGCGGGCGCGGGCCACGTCGAGCAGCACCCCGCGCGAGACGATGTGCCGCGCCTTGTCGATGCCGCTGAACTCCGACCCGCCGTGCGGGGTGATGGTGTCGGCCGGGCGGCCGTTGTAGAGCCGGCCCGAGTGCGAGACGTGGGTGAGCGCGTCCCAGTGGGTGGCGGCCTGCAGGCCCATGGTCACGGCGTCGTCGCTGCACGCCACCGTGCCCGGCCCGAAGATCTCCTGGTTGATCTGCACCATGGCGTGCAGGGGATTGACCCGGCCCGGCATCAGCCCGGTCTGCACGCCGTCCTGTTGGAGGGGGAGGGCCAGAGGTACCCGGCGACCGCTCCGTACGCAGGTCGCGGCCTCACGGACGACCTCGTCAGTGATCAGGTTGAGGGTGCCGACCTCGTCGTCGGCCCCCCAACGGCCCCAGTTGTTCACGCGCTTGGCGATGTCGTGGAACTCGGCCGGCAGCGACATCCGTCCTCCCTGGGGCTTGTCTCCGACTGTCTCACGGGTCATAAAATCTAACGGTCCGTCAGAAACCGCGGGAAGGGGCCGGCGTGGGGAACTTCTTGGCAGGCAGGGTGATCGCCGTGACGGGCGCCGGGCGGGGCATCGGCCGGGCGGTCGCGCTGGGCGCGGCGGCCGAGGGAGCGCGGGTCGTCGTCAACGACTACGGCGTCTCGGTGGACGGCGGCTCGCCGACGAGCGAGATCGCCGAGTCCGTGGTCAAGGAGATCGCGGCGGCGGGCGGCGAGGCGGTCGCCGTGGCCGACGACATCTCGACGATGGCGGGCGGGCAGCGGGTCGTCGACGTGGCGCTGGCCTCGTACGGGCGGCTCGACGGGGTCGTGTGCGTCGCCGGGATCCTGCGCGAACGGATGCTGTTCAACATGTCCGAGGAGGAGTGGGACCCGGTCATCGCCACTCATCTCAAGGGCACCTTCACGGTGTTCCGGGCGGCCTCCGCGGTGATGCGGCAGCAGCGGGCGGGGACCTTGATCGGCTTCACCAGCGGCAACCACCAGGGCTCGGTGTCGCAGGCCAACTACAGCGCCGCGAAGGGCGGGATCATCTCCCTGGTGCGGAGCGCTGCGCTCGGCTTGAGCAAGTACGGGGTGACCGCCAATGCGGTGGCGCCCGTGGCTCGTACGCGGATGTCGGCGAACGTGCCCATGGAACTGGCGGAGATCGGTGAGCCGGAGGATGTCGCCGCGCTGGTTGTCTACCTGCTGTCGGAGAAGGCCCGGGAGCAGGGGATCACGGGGCAGGTGTACACGATCGCCGGGCCGAAGATCGCTGTGTGGGCGCAGCCGAGGGAGTTGCGGGCCGCGTATGCCTCCGGCGGGTGGACGCCGGAGGCGATCGCGGAGTTTTTGCCGGGGTCGGTGGGGGTGGATCCGATGCCGATGCTTGCGCGGGTGGCGGGGATGGAGCTCGCCGCTGCGCGGCGTGACAGGCGAAACACCCCCTAGTAGCTCGGGGGTGCGGGTTGTGGGGCGGGTGCGGGTTTGTTGTGGCTGGTCGCGCAGTTCCCCGCGCCCCTGGGTAGCCGGACGCGTCCCGCGTTGAGAGGAGAGCCCCAATGGACTTCGGGTTTACCGCTGAGGACGAGGCGTTCCGAGGGGAGGCCAGGGAGTGGCTTGCGGCGCATGTCGATGGGTCCCTCGATCGTCGTACTTGGGAACGGACCCTCGGCAAAGCCGGCTGGATCGGGCTCGGGTGGGCCGCGGGCGGGTACGGCAACCGGACCGCCGGGCTTACCCAGCAGGTCGTCTGGGCCGAGGAGTACGCCCGCTCGGGTGCGCCTCCGCGCTCCGGGCACATCGGGGAGAACCTGCTCGCCCCGACCCTTCTCGCTCATGGCACCGAGGAGCAACGGTCCCGCTTTCTGCCGCCGATCGCCGCCGGGGAGGAACTCTGGTGTCAGGGGTACAGCGAGCCCGGGGCGGGGTCGGATCTGGCCGGGGTGCGTACGAAGGCCGAGCGGTGCTCGGACGGGACGTACCGGATCACCGGGCAGAAGATCTGGACGTCTCTCGCCCACGAGGCGGACTGGTGCTTCGTGCTCGCCCGCACGGAACCGGGGTCCAGGCGTCATCACGGGCTCACCTTCCTGCTCGTGCCCATGGAGCAGCCCGGGCGGATCGAGGTGCGGCCCATCCGGCAGCTGACGGGGACGAGCGACTTCAACGAGGTCTTCTTCGACGGGGCACGCGCGCGCGTGGAGCACGTTGTCGGGGGTGAGGGCGGGGGCTGGGGCGTTGCGATGAGTCTGCTCGGGTTCGAGCGGGGCGTCTCGACGCTTGCTCAACAGATCGGGTTCGCGAAGGAGTTGGGGCGGGTTGTGCGGGCGGCCGTCGAGTCCGGTGCGGTGCGTGATGCCGTCGTACGGGAGCAGCTGGTGCGGCTGTGGGCCGAGTTGCGGGTGATGCGCTGGAACGCTCTGCGCACGCTGGGGAGTTCGGGTGCGGGCCATGCCGGGGCGCCCAGTGTGGCCAAGCTGCTGTGGGGCGGCTGGCATCAGCGGCTCGGGGAGCTGGCGATGCTGGTACGGGGCGCCGGCGGGGCGGTCGGGCCGGCGGAGTGGTCGGCTTCGGCGTCGTACGAACTCGACGCGTTCCAGCACCTGTTCCTGTTCTCGCGGGCCGACACGATCTACGGCGGCTCCGACCAGATCCAGCGCACGATCATCGCCGAGCGGGTGCTCGGTCTTCCGAGAGAACCCAAGGGCCGACAGGGGGCCGCGTGATGCGAGGCGTGCTGTTCGACGGGACGCGGATCGAGGTCGTGGACGATCTCGACGTACGGGATCCGGGGCCCGGTGAGGTGCTGGTGGCGATCTCGGCGGCGGGGTTGTGTCACAGCGATCTGTCCGTGGTGGACGGGACCATACCTTTTCCCGTTCCTGTGGTGCTCGGCCATGAGGGGGCGGGGGTGGTGGAGGCCGTCGGGGCCGGTGTCACACACGTGGTGCCTGGGGACCACGTGGCGCTGTCGACGCTCGCCAACTGCGGTGCTTGCGCCGAGTGCGACCGGGGGCGGCCGACGATGTGCCGACGGGCGATCGGGCGGCCGGGGCAGCCGTTCACGCGGGGCGGGCGGCCCGTGTTCCAGTTCGCGTCCAACTCCGCCTTCGCGGAGCGGACCGTGGTGAAGGCCGTGCAGGCGGTGCGCATCCCGAAGGACATCCCGTCGCCGTCCGCGGCGCTCATCGGGTGCGGGGTGCTGACCGGGGTGGGCGCCGTGCTCAACCGGGCCAAGGTGGACCGCGGGGACAGTGTGCTGGTGATCGGCACGGGTGGGATCGGGCTGAACGTCCTCCAGGGCGCGCGGATCGCGGGCGCCCTGCGGATCGTCGCGGTGGACGCGAACCCGGCGAAGGAGAACGTGGCGCGGAGGTTCGGGGCCACCCACTTCCTGACCTCGACGGAGGGGGTGCGGGACGTTCTGCCGACGGGGGCGGACCACGCCTTCGAGTGCGTGGGTCGCGTGGAACTGATCCGGCAGGCGATCGATCTGTTGGACCGTCATGGCCAGGCGGTGCTGCTCGGCGTGCCTCCGGCGACCGCCGAGGCGTCCTTCCTCGTCTCGTCCATGTACCTGGACAAGTCGATCCTGGGCTGCCGCTACGGGTCCTCGCGGCCGCAGCGGGACATCGCGCTGTACGCCGAGCTGTACCGGGAAGGACGGCTGCTGCTCGACGAGTTGGTGACGGAGACGTACCCGGTCGAGGATTTCGAGAAGGCGGCGGCGGACGCGGAGGCGGGGCGGGTGGCTCGGGGGGTCCTGACTTTCTGAGCCTGCCCTGAGCCTGTCCTGGGCACGCGTCGGGGGCATGTCAGGGGTTTTCCACAGGCGCTGGAATTCTCCTGGGGTGTTGTCAGTCCGGGCATCTAGCGTCGTCCCATGAGCTACCGCGACGTCGCCTCCCAACAGGTCCTGATCTGGTCCTGCACCACCGTCGGCGCCCGTATGCCCGTGGCCATGGCGCCGCTGGCCCTGGTCTTCCTGGTGCGCGAACGCCCCGGCGGCTACTCGCTGGGCGCGATCCTCGCGGCGGCCTACGTCATCGGCGAGATCGCCGGCGCTCCCGTCCTCGGGATGCGGCTGCGCCCCGACCGAGCCCGCGCCCACCTGGCCGTCGGACTCGCGGTCGGCGCCGTCGCCTTCGCGGGGCTCGGGGTGGTCCCCGACGCGCATCCGACGGTCCTCGCCGGGCTCGCTCTTCTCGCCGGTGCCGCCCCGGCCGCTGCCACCGGTGGCCTGCGCACGCTGCTCACCGTGCTCGTCCCGGAGCGTGCGACGGCGCAGGCGCTGTCCGTCGAGTCGATACTGACGGCCGGGATCTGGGCCGTCTCCCCGGCCGCGGTCGCCGGCCTCGCCCTCGGTGTCGCACCGCCCGTCCCGCTGCTCCTCGGCGCCGCCCTGATGGCGTCGTCGGTCGCGGGCCTGTGGCTCCTGCCGGCCGGGTGGGGCGCGGACGACACGGGCGGCGCGGACCGGACGGGCGCGTCGCAGCTCCGGCTCCTGGTCGGCGCCTGGCCCGTGTACGTCATGGGCGCGGCCAGTCTGGCCCTGCTCGGTCTGGCCGAACTCGTGCTGCCGGCCCTGCTCGAACAGCGCGGCGTCGGCGTCGGCTGGACCGGTCCGCTGCTGACCGGGATGGCGGTGGGCGGGGGCCTGGGTGCCTTCGTCCACGGTCTGCGGTCCTGGCCCGGGCGGTTGCGCACCCGCAGCCTGGTGCTGATGGCCGGCACGTCGGCCTGTATGGCCCTGGCGGCGCTGACGCCGGACCCGGCCGGGATCGCCGCCGCGCTGGTCGTGGGCGGCACCCTCCAGTCCTGCGCGATGCTCACCCGCAACCTGTCCCTGCGCGAGGCGCTCCCGCCGAGCGTCCTGGCGGCGGGCTACTCGGTGATGTACGCGGCCGCGGGCGCGGGTTACGCGGCGACGGGCTCGCTCGCCGGTGCCCTCCTCAAGGTGGCGGCGCCCTCCACGGCCATCCTGGCCGGCGTGGGCCTCACCGTGGTGCTGACGGCGGTCGGCTGGTGGGGCGAGGTGCGCCGCGCCGGCCGTTCACCGAAGGCTGCCGACACCGCCGTGGCCCTCGGGCTCGCCGATGCCGGTCCCGCCGGTTCCGCCGGTCCCGCCGCTCCCGGCCCGGAAGGTGCGGCGATACGCGGTAGGGGTGACGCCGAGGGCCGTCTGTAGGTGCTGGCGCATCGACTGGGCGGTGCCGAAGCCCGCGTCCCGGGCGACCTGGTCGATGGAGAGGTCGGTGGACTCCAGGAGGTGCCGGGCCCGTTCCACCCGCTGCTGGGTGAGCCACTGGCCGGGGCTGATGCCGACCTCCTCGCGGAAGCGGCGCGTGAAGGTGCGTACGGACATGGCCTCCTGCTCGGCCATGTCCCGCAGCTGGATCGGCTCGTGGAGGCGGCCCAGCGCCCAGGCGCGGGCGGCGGTCGTGGTCGCCAGCTGCGGGTCGGCCACGGGGCGGTGGATGTACTGCGCCTGCCCGCCGTCGCGGTGCGGCGGTACGACGGTGCGGCGGGCCACCTCGTTGGCGACCGCCGTGCCGTGGTCGCGGCGCACCATGTGCAGGCACAGGTCGATTCCGGCCGCGACGCCCGCCGAGGTCAGGATGTCGCCGTCGTCGATGAACAGGACGTCCGCGTCGACCTTGATGCGCGGGAAGAGGTGCTGGAGGTGCTCGGCCTCGGCCCAGTGCGTGGTGGCGGGCCGGCCGTCGAGGAGGCCGGCGGCGGCCAGGACGTAGACGCCGGTGCAGATGGAGGCGAGGCGGGTGCCGGGGCGGATGTGGGCGAGTGCGGCGGCCAGTTCGTCGGTCAGCACGCCCTGCTCGAAGACCGGACCGAGCTCGTACGACGCCGGGATGATCACGGTGTCGGCGGTGGCCAGGATCTCCGGGCCGTGGGCGACCTCGATGGCGAAGTCGGCGTCGGTCTCGACGGGGCCGGGCGGGCGGACCGAGCAGGTGACGACCTCGTACAGGTGCCGGCGCTCGGCGTCCCTGGGGCGGCCGAAGATGCGGTGCGGGATGCCCACTTCGAAGGGGAGCAGGCCGTCGAGGGCGAGGACGACGACGCGGTGGGGACGGAAGCCCTGAGTCGTTTCCATGGCCCGATCCTAGCGAATGATGTCCTTCGGGCCACTCGATCGGAGGATGGCCGGAAAGGAAGCTCTATGTCGTGCCCCAGACAACCGAAGCCGCCGTAGAGGCAGCCCGCGCCGGAAAGAAGCCGACTCGCCCGCGGCGGAGCCGCATGATGTCACTGCACAGAGCCTGGTTCGTCGCGGCCGTGACCTTCGTGACGATCATCGGCGCCGCCGCCTTCCGTTCCCTGCCCGGCCTGCTCTTCGACCCGCTGAACGAGGACTTCGGCTGGTCGCGCGGCACCGTCGGCGCGGCGGTCTCCGTCAACCTCGCGCTGTACGGGCTCACCGCGCCCTTCGCGGCGGCGCTGATGGACCGCTTCGGCATCCGCCGGGTCGTCGCCGTGGCCCTGACGGTGATCTCGATCGGGTCCGGCCTGACGGTGTGGATGACGGCGGCCTGGCAGCTGCTGCTGTGCTGGGGTCTGCTGGTCGGCCTGGGCTCCGGCTCGATGGCGCTGGCCTTCGCGGCGACGGTCACCAACCGCTGGTTCACCGAACGCCGCGGCCTGGTCACCGGCATCCTCACCGCCGCCTCGGCCTCCGGCCAGCTGATCTTCCTGCCGGTGCTGTCCTGGATGGTCGAGACGCACAGCTGGCGCCCGGCGGCCGTCACGGTGTCGCTGGCGGCCCTCGCGGTCGTCCCCTTCGTATGGCTGCTGCTGCGCGACCACCCGGCCGACGTGGGCCTGAAGCCGTACGGCGCCAAGGAGTTCGTGCCGAAGCCGGAGCCGGTCCCCGGAGCCGCCCGGCGTGCGGTCACCGTGCTGTGGAAGGCCGCCCGCACCGGCCCCTTCTGGCTGCTGGCCGGCACCTTCGCGATCTGCGGCGCCTCCACCAACGGCCTGATCCAGACCCACTTCGTGCCCGCCGCCCACGACCACCACATGCCCGTCACGGCGGCGGCCTCGCTGCTCGCGGTCATCGGCGTGTTCGACGTCGTCGGCACGATCGCCTCCGGCTGGTTCACCGACCGCTTCGAACCGCGCCGGCTGCTCGCGGTGTACTACGCGCTCAGGGGCATCTCGCTGCTCTTCCTCCCGATGCTGCTGGCCCCGTCGGTCCACCCGCCGATGCTCTTCTTCATCGTCTTCTACGGCCTCGACTGGGTCGCCACCGTCCCGCCCACCGTGGCCCTGTGCCGGGAGCACTTCGGCGACGACAGCGCGATCGTCTTCGGCTGGGTCCTCGCCTCCCACCAGGTCGGCGCCGCGCTCGTGGCCTTCCTCGGGGGCGTCGTACGGGACGTCTTCGGCGAGTACGACATGGTCTGGTACGCGTCGGGGGCGCTGTGCGCGGCGGCGGCGCTGATGGCGCTGGTGATCCGGCGGCCGGTGGTCACGGTGGCGACGCCGACTTGAGGTGGAGGCCTGTTCAACGGGCGTGGTCGAGCGGCTCGAAGCCGACTTGTCGGCGCATGCCGAGGGCGACGGTGAGTCGTTCGAGGAGCGGCAGCGTGGGCATGGTTCCGTCCGCCTCGAACCGCACCACAGCCGGCTGTCGCAGTCCGGCCGCCTGTGCGCCACCCCCTCAAGAAGCCCGCCGGAATCGAACTGACTGAGGCCCAGCAGACCTACATCGAGCTCCCTCCGCCGGACGACGGCTGAGTGGCGGCTGCCGTGGCCGCCAACGGCAGGAGGGTGGCGAGGTGGTACGGCCGCAGTGTCCCGTCGTCGGTAGTCAGCGGCCTTCGCCGGTGGCGACCATCAGGGCTAGCGACCCGCATGCTCTTGACCGCGCTGGAGGGGAGGGCCCAGTTCCCGGAAGCGAAGAGCTCGTCGAAGTCGCCCTGGCTTCCTGCAATGCCCGGCGAACAGCGTCCCGGGAGGGATCTGACGGCGGGGCAAGTTCTCCTTGCAGCGCTGGCCCTCGGTCAGAGCGATGCGGGTGCTGCGGGACAAAGTCCGCGCGGCCACCGGACGCTCCAAGACCGAACGGCCGGTGGTCGCCGTGGTCGCCGACCTCAACCCCCGCGCTGCGAGGCTGGGGTGCGTACTTCCGCAACGGGAACTCCGGGCGGAAGTAGAACGCGGTCGACGGCTGTGTCCACGAGCGGCTGGCGATCCGCGCTAGCCGGAAACACGGACTGCTGGGCCGGAACTGGGTCACCCAGGGCGACGGCGCATGCCAGCTGGTGAACGATGTCGGAAAGCCGTGTGCGGGAGAACTGCATGCACGGTGTGCGCCGTGAGGCGCTTTGTTGTATCCCCGACGCAGTCGGGAGGAACTTGGAGGGAGGTTCTTGGGTCACCCG
>NZ_JBWLKM010000013.1:0-175330 GCF_059026085.1 Streptomyces sp. a15
GTTGCACCCGTGCCCTGGGGAGACTGCGCGAGCTCCTCGGCGATGACCTCGCCGAGTACTTCA
Source organism: Streptomyces sp. a15 (assembly GCF_059026085.1). Classification (NCBI taxonomy): domain Bacteria; kingdom Bacillati; phylum Actinomycetota; class Actinomycetes; order Kitasatosporales; family Streptomycetaceae; genus Streptomyces; species Streptomyces sp. A15. Next base: position 64 of record NZ_JBWLKM010000013.1, read on the forward strand.
TTCCCTGACCCACCTTTCACCACCGACCTCCCCCCTCCTCCCCCCCCTCCTACCCCTTTTCTCCCCCCCCCCCCCCCCCCCCCGAGCATCGATTCGCCCCAGCTTTCGCAGCCTGGGTGAAGCCGCTTCCCGGACGGAGGGGCGCGTCCCATCATGGGAGCACTCCGGGGCGCCGCCCGCGGCCACCGGCCTGCAGAGCCGACGCCCCGGGGCCTATGACTTCGGGGGCGTCATGGCGATTTCGCTCGGGGTACGCATATCGGGGCTCCTGCTCGCGGGAGCACTGGCGATCGGCACGGCCGCGGCATGCGGCAGGGGCGGCGGCGGTGACGACGCGGGCGGCGGGTCCGGCGGCGGCACGAGCGTGTCGGGCGGTGGCACCGGCGGGGGCGACGGAGGGGCGAGCAGTACGGGCGGCTCCGGCGAGGGAACACCGACGTGGCGCCCGGATGACGGTACCGGGGGCGGCGACGGGTCCAACGGGTCGGGGGGCGGCGGGAGTTCGAGTGGTTCGGGTGGGTCAGGGGGATCCGGGGGATCCGGGGGATCCGGGTCCGGCGGCTCGAGCGGGTCTCAGGGTTCCGGAGACTCCGGAGGTTCAGGAGGCTCCGGAACCCCCGGAGGTTCCGCAGGCTCGGGGAGCGGCGGAAACTCGGGCCGCGGAGGCGGGCGTATCGAGGGACCCTCCTGGTTACCACCGGGGCCGAAGTCGCCCAACACCGACGCCGAGGACGACCCGGAGACTGCCTACGACCTGCTCGGCGAGGCCCCGCAGAACTGCGGGACAACCGCCGAACTGATCTCGGCGAAACCACGGACCGACGAGTGGCGCGTGCTCGGCGCACTGGCCGAGGCCTGCAAGGCCGTACAGGGCCAGGGTGGCAGCTGGGACACGGCCGCCACGGAATACGCCGCGCTCCAGGGCAGGCTCACCGGCTGCAAGGGGAGGAAGGCTCATGCCGTACTCGGCGAAGTCCTGCGTTTCCACCGGCAACAGCCCTCCGCCACCGCGCGATTGACGCCGTCCTCGGCCGGCGGCAGTGACGTCTGCTCCTTCCGGATCATCTCCGTGCACGTCGGCGACGACGGCACGGCCAGGCCGGGCGACACGATCACGGTCAAGGTCGGCGGCATCTACTTCGACAAGGCGGAGCTGCTGGGCGGAGCGAGCAGCATGACCATCGCCGGGATCCCCGTCGATCTTCCTGACGACGATCCGAACCCGAAAGCCGAGCCACCCGACCAGTTGACCTTCGACGTGGTCGTCCCCACGCCGGACTCGGGCGGCTATCCGCGGAGCGCCACCGTGCGCCTCGACCACAACGGTGGCGACGGGACGGCAACCCTGGACGACGCCTTCTCCCTCGTCGCCCCGGCCACGGCCGGCTCCACCGACCCGTCGCCGGTCGAGTCACGGGACGGAAGCCCTTCGACCGCCGCCACCCCGTGAGCGACCGCACCCACCTGAGCCGCCTGCGTACGGCGGTGACACGCACCCGGGCCGCACTCCGCCGTACGCCGCCCACGCCCGACCCCGCGCCCACGCCCGACCCGGAGCCGCAACCCGTACCCCCCGAGCCCACGCCCACACCCGACCCGGAGCCGCAACCCATACCCCCCGAGCCCACGCCCACACCCGACCCGGAGCCGCAACCCATACCCCCCGAGCCCCCGCCCGTCGCCCCCAAGTGGCTCGAACTCCTGGGCACCGCAGGCTCGTTCCTCTCCCTCTTCACCGCCGTCCTCTTCTACTTCGGCTGGGCCAGCACGGACGCCGAGACCCGGGCTCTGGGCCTGCGGGACACCCTCTTCCGGTTCTCCACGGCCGACTATCTGCTGCGGAGTGTGGACGCGCTGTACCTCCCCGTCCTCGTGGCGGCCGCCGTCTCGATCGCGGCGACGGCGTTGCACCAGCGGGTGCAGCGCGATCCGGCGCGCGCCGCGCGGGCGCTGCGGGCGCTACGGCACGCATGGGTGCCGTCGGTGCTCCTCCTGCCGGTCTACTACGTGGCCCAGGACGTCCTCGAACTCATCCTCCCGCTGCTGATCCTGACCGGCGTGCTGGTCAGCGCCTACGCGCGCACCCGACCGGGATCCGACGCGACGGCGCCCCGGCCCGGGGCCGCGCGGATCTGGGCGCCGGCCCTGCTGGTCGCCGTCATCGCGCTGTTCTGGGCCGTGTACGCGTACGCCGGGATCGTCGGCCGGGGCCGTGCCGCCACGACGGCCGCCACAGTCGACCAAGGGTTCCCGGCCGTCGTCGTCTTCAGCGAGCAGGACCTGCTGATCCGTGGCGGCGGCAGTTGCTTCGCCGTCGTCGACGCGAAGGGCAGCCCCTACCGTTACCGGTACGCCGGGCTACGGCTGTTCCATGTCTCCGGTGACCGTCTGTTCCTCGTGCCCAGGTACTGGGCGCCCTGGAAGGGCAGGCTGTACGTCCTGCGGGAACAGGACAAGACCCTGCGGGTGGAGTACGTCAGCGGGCAGGACTACCGGGCGACGGAATGCCCTTGACCGGTCACGGACGCCACAGCGGATGTTCCCGCTCCGCCCACTCCCGGCTCACCGCCCCCGTCCGCATCCCCCGCCGCGCCTCCGGATCCCCCAGCGCCATGCCGATGTGCCCGGCGAGGACGATGCCGATGGTCAGCGCCAGCCAGTCGTGGACGAAGGTCGCGCTGGTGCGCCACATCAGCGGGGTGAGGTGGGTGAACCACATGATCAGTCCCGTGCCGAGCATGACCAGGGTGGCGCCGGCGACCCAGGCCGCGTACACCTTCTGGCCGGCGTTGAACTTGCCCGCCGGGCGGGCTGCGCGCCGCTTGTCGCGGCGCAGGGCGGCGCGCAGCCAGAGACGGTCGTGCGGGCCGAAACGGTTGAGGAAGCGCAGGTCGGCGCGGAACGCGCGGGAGACGAGGCCCGCCAGGACCGGCACCGGCAGGGCGAGGCCGGCCCACTCGTGGACGCGGACGACCAGTTCGCGGCGGCCGACGAGTTCGGCGAGCTGGGGGACGTACAGACAGGCCGCCGTCACCACGCACACGCCCATCAGGACGGCCGTCGTCCGGTGCACCCACCGTTCGGCCCGGGTGAAGCGGCGCACCCGCGTGGTCGGCGGGGTGTCAGCTCGTAGGCTCATCGTCCCGCCCGTTCGAACGGCCCACCCAGGCGTCGATGTCGTATCCCCGCTTCTCCCAGTAGCCCGGCTTCACGTCCTCGGTGACGGTGATGCCGGAGAGCCACTTGGCCGACTTGTAGAAGTACATGGGTGCCACATAGAGGCGGACCGGGCCGCCGTGGGAGTGGCCGAGGTCCTTGTCCTGCATGCGCAGGGCGACCAGAACGTCCGCGCGGCGGGCCTGGTCGAGGGTGAGGCTCTCGCTGTAGGCGCCGTCGAAGCAGGTGAAACGCACCGCCCCGGCCGAGGGGCGCACTCCCGCGGCGTCCAGGAGCCGGGACAGGCGTACCCCCTCGAAGGGGGTGTCGGGGACCCGCCAGCCGGTGACGCACTGGACGTCCTTGACCATGCGGGTCTGCGGCAGGGCTCGGAGGTCGGCCAGCGTGTACGTCTTCGGGCGGTCGACCAGGCCGTCGATGGTGAGCCGGTAGTTCTCGGCGTTCTTGCGGGGCACGGAGGACGTGACCGAGTAGTAGCGGAAGCCGCCGCCGTTCGGGAGCAGGCCCGTCAGGCCGGTGGGGTCCTTGTCGGCGGCGCTGCCGAGGAAGGCCTCCAGGCCGCGTTGCAGGGTGGGCGCGGCGACGACGCCCAGCGCGCCCAGGCCGAGGGTGCCGAGGAAGACGCGGCGGCCGACGGGCGTGCCGCGTGCCTCGGGCTGGTCCGTGCCCGTTCCGCCCGATTCCTCGGGCCGTTCGGTGTTCACGGGTTCATCGGAGTTCACGGGTTCATTCGAACACCCGCGACCCGGGGGCGGCCAGGGGTCGCGGGTGCTCGTCAGGGTTCCGTCATCACTTCTTACGCGAATCCCAGGTGGTGACGACGGTGATCACAACGGTCACGACGGTGGTCACGGCGTCTTCTCCGCCGCCTTCTCCAGCTGGAACGCCTCGTTGCCGAGCCCGATGCGGGCGTGCGCCTCGGGTGCCCTGGAGCGCAGGACCAGGCCCTGGACCAGGCCGATCACCAGGGCGAGGCCGATGATGCCGGGCAGTGCCCAGCTCAGGGCGGAGCCGGGGCCGGCGCCGACCAGGACGTCGAAGTCCCTGACCGTGTAGCCGGCGATCACCAGGAGGGCGATGCCCGCGAGGGCGGAGGTGACCAGGCGCCAGGCCTGGGCGCCCGCGGCGCCGCGGCGGGCGAAGAACACGACGACCGAGAGGGAGGCCGCCGCCATCAGCACGATCACGCCGAGCGCGCCGAGGTTGCCGCACCAGGTGAACAGGTGCAGGACGGGGGCGGTGGGGTCGCCGACCGGCTTGTCGTCGGCGACCGCGAAGGCGGCCACGACCAGGACGGACACGGCCGTCTGGAGCAGGGAGCCGGTGCCGGGGGCGCCGCTCGCGCCGGTGGTCCGGCCGAAGGCGGCGGGCAGCAGGCCTTCGCGGCCCATGGCGAAGGCGTACCGGGCGACGACGTTGTGGAAGCTGAGCAGGGCCGCGAACATGCCGGTCACGAACAGGATGTGCAGGACGTCCGTGAAGGTGCCGCCGAGCCGGGCCTCGGTGAGGGTGAAGAGGAGTCCGGCGCTCTGCTGCCGTGCCTCGCCGACGATCGCCGCGGGGCCGGTGGCGACGGTGAGGGCCCAGCTGCTGAGCGCGAAGAAGACGGCGACCCCGCCGACCGCCAGGAACATCACGCGCGGCACCAGGATGTGCGGGCGGCTGGTCTCCTCGGCGTACACGGGCGCCTGCTCGAAGCCGAGGAAGGCGGCGATGCAGAAGCACAGGGCGGTGCCGAGCCCGGCGCCGGTGAGCGTGTCCGGGTTGAAGGCGTGCAGGGACAGGCCCTGCGGGCCGGGGTCGGCGACGGCCGCCACGTCGAAGATGACGACCAGGGCGACCTCCACGATCAGCAGAACGCCCAGCACGCGCGCGTTGACGTCGATCTTCAGCCGGCCCAGCGCGCCGACCACGAGGGCGGCCGCCAGTGCCGGTATCCACCAGGCGATCTCCAGGTCGGCGTAGGTGGCGAACAGGCCGGCGACCTCGAAGCCGAAGATGCCGTAGATGCCGACCTGGAGCGCGCTGTAGGCGACGAGGGCGACCAGGGCGGCGCTCGCGCCGGCGGTGCCGCCGAGGCCGCGGGAGATGTACGCGTAGAAGGCGCCGGCGTTGTGGACGTGCCGGCTCATCTCCGCGTAACCGATGCCGAAGAGGACCAGAACGACGCCGAGGACGACGAAGAGGAGCGGCTGCCCGACGACGCCCATCACCGCGAATGTGGTGGGCATGACACCCGCGACCACCATGAGGGGGGCGGTCGCGGCGAGGACGGAGAGCAGCAGGCCACCGGTGCCGAGGCGGTCGGAGCGCAGGGCGCGCTCCTGTCCCTTGAACGTACTGATGCCGCCCGGGGTGGTGCTGCTGCGCGAACTGTCCGTGGTCACGGGGAGACCGTCCTTTTCCGGGAGATGGGCATTACGCCGTGCCGAGCGCGCCGGCGCGGGCGGCACGGAAGGCGGGGCAGGGGTCGCGGTCCGGGTACGACCACGGTGCCGGGGTCACGTGGTCGCCGATGCGGTGGAAGAGGGCGGCCGCCTCGGCGCCCCGGCCCTCGCAGACCTTGGCGTGGGCGAGGAAGTTGAGGTCGACCAGTCGGCGCGGGTGGCCCTCGTGCTCCCACTCCAGCCACCAGTCGAAGGCGGCCTTCATCACCTGCCGGGCCCGGCGCCCGGCCCAGTGCCCGCAGGCGGCCGGGTCCGGGGGCTCGTGCCCGGCGGCGGCCAGCACGCGGTAGCGCTCGGCGTGCGCGACGACCGGGAGGATCGCGAGCGGGGAGTCGGCGGGGGCCTGCTCGGCGGCCCAGTGGGCGAAGTCGTACACCTCGTGCAGGGGGTCCGGGCCGGCCTCGGAGCGGTGCTCGGCGAGGTGGGCGACCATCAGGTGATGGGCGTGGTGGTGGTCGGCGTACCGCGCCCGGACCTCGCCGAACAGCCGGACGGTCTCCTCGCCGGCGCCGAGGTCCCGCTCCAGCATGAGCAGGCCGAGCCAGGGGGTGGGGTCGGCGGGCGCGAGAGCGGCGGCGGTCCGGCAGGCCTCGCGGGCCGTGACCGGTTTCTCCTTGCCCCGCAGGGCCCGCCGGACCTGGGCGAGGGCGAGCAGGACGGCCGCGTCGGCCGACTCCGGCTCGGCGAGCAGCCAGTCGCCGGCCCACGCGGCGCTGTAGGGCTCCAGGGCGAGCACCGTCACCCGGTGCCCCCGCCGGTCCCAGTCGTCCCCCGTCCGGGCCAGCAGCGCACGGGCGGCCTGCCATCGCCCCTGCGCCAAGGCGGCCCGGGCGGCGACGAGTTCGCTGTCGTCGAGGGCGGCGTCGAGGATCTGAGCGGCGGCGCGCTTGCGACTGCGCCCGAGGGGTGGCGGGGGTGGGGACACCGCGGGGACTTCCTCACACGACGCGGCTCGTCGTCGGTATGCGGCCGACGTGGCGGCCGGCCTTCTGGTCTGGACGTTTCGGCTTGCCATCAGCTGATCACTCACAGCCAATCCTCAGCCAACGCTTTCCGTCAAGGGGGATACCGGCGTTACACGCGTCAACTTCCGTGACCTGAAAGGGACTTGTGGAGCGGCGGGCGAGACCGGACACGGATCGCCGGTTCCGTTGTGGCCCACGCCATGGCGCGGACCCGCCAGGACCCCGCACGATGGTCGACACGGTCGCGCGCCCGCCCCGTCGGCCGGGGCGCCGGGATCGAGTCAACCGCCCGGGTTCTCGGGCACTCCCAGGGGCATGGCGGACCCTGGGACGCTACAGTCGGCCGCCCACGCTCCCCGTGGCCCCGCCGGATGATCTCGAGGTACGCAGCGTGTCGGTTCTGGTCCTGGTTCTCGCCCTGAGCGCGGCCTGCTGTCTGGGCTTCGGATTCGTGCTCCAGCAGAACGCCGCCCGCCAGGCCCCGCTGAGCGACTTCCTCTCCCCCCGCCTGCTGCTCGACCTGATGAAGGTGCCGCGCTGGCTCGGCGGCATCGGGCTGATGGTGGCCGGCATGGCCCTCGGCGCGATCGCGCTGGGCCAGGGCGAGATCTCCCTGGTGGAGCCCCTCCTCGCCACCAACCTGCTGTTCGCCCTCGCCCTGTCCCGCAAGCAGAGCAAGCAGCCGCTGGGCCGCCAGGGCTGGGCGGGCCTCGTGCTGCTCGCGGGCGGGGTGACCACGTTCATCGTGGCGGGCGAGCCACGCGGCGGCACCGCGCTCACCGACCCGCTGCGCCACTGGCTGATCATCGGCGCCATGGTCGGCCTCGCCCTGCTGCTCACGACCTACGCCAAGCGCTCCCGGCTGAGCTCCGGCCCGGTCCTGCTCGCCCTGGCCGCCGGTCTGCTGTACGGCGTCCAGGACGCACTGACCCAGGTGAGCGGCCAGCGTTTCTCCGAGGGCGGCCTGGTGGAGCTGCTGACCGGCTGGCAGCCGTACGCCGTGCTGCTGCTCGGCGTCACCGGGCTCATCCTGGTGCAGAGCGCGTTCGAGACCGCTCCCCTGCGGATGTCGCTGCCCGCCCTGACCGCGGCCCAGCCGCTGGCCGGGATCATCTGCGGCGTCGGCTTCCTCGGCGACCGGCTGCGCACCGACACGGGCGCGCTGGCCTGGGAAGCGGCGGGACTCGCGGCGATCGTCGTGGGCATCGTGGTCCTCGGCATGCATCCGGCGATGCCGTGCACGCAGACCGAGCGGGCGCGGGACCTTCAGCGCACTGACGCCCGGGCCTGATTCGACCCCTGCTTGGATGGGGCCATGAGCGCTGCTGACGAGATCCTCGACATCGTCGACGAGAACGACACGGTCATCGGACAGTCGCCGCGGGGCGAGGCGTACGCGAAGGGCCTGCGCCACCGCTGCGTCTTCATCCAGGCCCGGGACGCAGAGGGCCGGATCTTCGTCCACCGCCGCACACCGGCCAAGCTGGTCTTCCCCTCCCTGTACGACATGTTCGTCGGCGGAGTGGTCGGCGCGGGCGAGTCCTACGACGACGCGGCCCTGCGCGAGGCCGAGGAGGAACTGGGCGTGAGCGGGCTGCCGCGCCCCGAGTACCTCTTCAAGTTCCTCTACGACGACGGTGCCGGCCGGACCTGGTGGTCCTCGGTGTACGAGGTCCGCTGCGATCCTCCGGTCAGCCCGCAGGTGGAGGAGGTCGCCTGGCACGACTTCCTGCCGGAGGACGAGGTGCTGCGCCGGCTGAGGGAGTGGGAGTGGGTGCCGGACGGGCTGGACGCGTACGAGCGGCTGCGGGCCTACCGCTCTATGGGCTGAGCCGCTGAGCCGACCGGTCCGCCGAGCAGTGCTACGGCCGGACCGGTCCGGCCGTACCTGTACCGCCGCTCAGCGGGCTGTTGCCCGGAGCGGCCCAGTAGGGGCTCTCCCAGAAGGGATGGTCGAGGAACCCCTCGGCCGCCTCCGGAGCCGCCTGAGCCGTCATGCCCACGGCGACGAGCGCGGCGGCGATCCGCTCCACCGCCTCCTCCACGGGTGTCTCCGCGTCGCCGAACGCCTGGAGCAGCAGGAGCAGCCGCAGGTCGGGATCGCGTACGCCCTCGGCGTCCGCCGGGGTCGAGTCGGCAACGGCGACCAGATCCGGCCAGGACAGTCCCGGCCCGGTGAAGTGGCCCTCGCTGGAAGCCAGGACGGTCTCCCGGGCCTGGTCGGGGTGGGTGAGCAGGTAGTCCGTGCCCGGGTCGTCGGGGAGGTTCCGGTGCACGATCCAGAGCAGGTGCCCGCCGGGCAGCGGTATGCGGTACGCGGGCCAGACCTCCGTCGCCCCGTACAACGCCTCGCCCGCCGCGTCCACGTCCGCCGTGTCGGCGCCGAACACCTCTGGCTCGTCGGCGAACCCGTCCCAGGTGGGGCCGAAGTAGGCGGGCCAGAACCCGGGCAGGTCGAGCAGCTGCTCGGCGGGGGCGATGCCGTGCCCGGCCTCCGCGTACCGGGCCAGTGACGTGGGAACATCCATGCCCCCGAACGGTAGCGGGCGGCACTGACAACGCCCCGTGGCAGTGCCCCCGGTAGGGTCCTGCACGTGATCGGTTTCGCACGCACCGTCCGGCTCTGGTTCGACCCCCGGGAGATCCGGCAGGAGGGCGTCACCCCCGACTACCGCTTCTCGCTGGCGAACGAGCGCACCTTCCTGGCCTGGCTGCGCACCGCGCTCGCGCTGATCGGCGGCGGCTTCGCCGTGGACCAGTTCCTGCCGGACCTGCGCTGGGGCTGGCGGGTGGGGCTCGCGCTCGCGCTGCTCGCGGCGGGCGTGCTGTGCTCGCTGCGGGCGGTCAACCACTGGGTGCGCTGCGAGCGGGCCATGCGCCGCGGCGAGGACCTTCCGGTGTCCCGGTTCCCGGCGCTGCTGAGCCTCGCGGTCGCGGTCGTGGCCGTCGCGATGGTCGTCGTGGTGCTCGTCGGGTGGGAGGGATGAGCGGGACGGCCGCCCGGCCGGCTTCGGACCGGGACCCCGGGCTCCAGCCCGAGCGGACCCGGCTGGCCTGGCGGCGTACGACCCTGTCCAGCACCGCAGCCGCCATCCTCGCCATGAAGACAACGCTGCACGGTGGAGTCTCGGCACCCGGGATCGTCGTCTGCGCCCTGTGCTGCGTCCTCTGGCTGGCCTTCCTGCTCATCGCCCACCACCGCATCCGCGCCCTGTCCGCCACGAGCAGCCCGACGGCACTCACCCCCCGGCACGCGACGGCAGGTGCGCTGCTCACGGTGGGGCTCGCGGTGTGCGCGGCGGCGCTGGTCTTCTAGGCGGCGCGCTGTCCGGGCAGCCTGGCGCGGTCCTGGCAGCGAACTGGCGACGGGCCCCCTAGGCGATCCCACGGGCCTCGCAGGCCAACCGGCGACGGGCCTCGCAGGCGATCCGGCGCGGATCTCGTACGCGCCCCGGCACGAACCTCGTACGCCAACCGGCGCGGGCCCTCGATGGCATTCCGGCGACGGGCCCTCGTAGGCGATCCGGCGCGGATCTCATACGGGCCGCGGCACGGACCTCGTACGCCAGCCGGCACGGGCCTCGAAGGCCAGCCGGCGCGAGCCTCGCAGCCCAATCGGCGCGGGCCTCGTGGGCAATCCGGCGCGGCCCTCCCACGCGCCCCGGCGCGGATCTCGTACGCCAACCGGCGCGACCCTCGAAGGCCAACCGGCACGGGCCTCGCAGCCCAACCGGCACGGGCCCTCCTACGCGCCCCGGCGCGGATCTCGTACACCTCCGGCACAGATCCTCGTACACGACCTTGATCCGTTCTTGGGCCGCTCTTGAGGAGCGAGCCCCCTGGCGCCGCCTTACCGTCGGAGACGACGGGCTTCGTGGGCCCGCCCCTCAGGGGTACCCGGACGCCACGCCAGGTCCGAATCGCCGGATACGCGGCGTTCGCGTGGCAGCCTGTCCGACGTCATCACCCGCACCTTCGAAGGTGAGCACCATGACCACCCTCCACCAGGAACACGCCTCCCACACGCACACGCACGGCCCGGACTGCGGCCACGCCACGGTGCCGCACGGCGACCACGTCGACTACGCGCACGACGGGCACATGCACCGCGAGCACAGCGGGCACTGGGACGAGTGCGAACCCTCCGGGCACGTCTCGCACGAGAGTCACGACCACCGGCACGGCCAGGACTGCGGGCACCCGAGCGTCCTGCACGGCGACCACGTGGACTATCTGCACGACGGCCACCGGCACGCCGAACACGAGGGCCACTGGGACGACCACTGAGCCGACCTGGCCGAGAAGTCACCACCTGCAGCTCCCCAGCGCCCTGCGCGGGGAGCTGCAGGCCTATCGTGGCCCCGATCACGTTCCGCCCACCTACTGGACGACATACCGACCGGTCGGCATCATGGTCATGTCGCGTTCACCCGTCCGTAGGAGCATTGATGAGTCCCGACCATCCGCCCGGTCTCGATCTCGACCGGCTGCGCGGCCTGCTCGACCGTGAGCGGCCCGGCCTGGTGCACGGCCCGCTGACCGGCCGACTGATCGAGGGCGGACGGTCGAACCTCACCTACGCGGTCTCCGACGGCACCTCGAAGTGGGTCGTACGGCGGCCCCCGCTCGGCCATGTCCTGGCCACCGCGCACGACATGAAGCGCGAGCACCGGGTGATCAGCGCGCTGTACCCGACGAACGTGCCGGTGCCGCGTCCGGTGCTGCTGTGCGATAACCCCGAGAACGGGGCGGTGCTCGGAGCGCCCTTCTACGTCATGGAGTTCGTCGAGGGCACGCCGTACCGCACCGCCGACCAGCTCGCCCCGCTCGGCCCGGAGCGCACCCGGGGTGCCGTGCTGGCCCTGGTGGACACGCTCGTGGAGCTGCACGCGGTGGACCCCGCCGAGGTCGGACTCGGCGACTTCGGCCGCCCGGAGGGCTTCCTCGACCGCCAGTTGCGGCGCTGGGGCAAGCAGCTGGACGCCTCCCGCAACCGCGAGCTGGCCGGCATCGACGAGCTGCACGCAACCCTCGGCCGGCGGCTGGCGCACTCCCCCGCCCCGACCGTCGTGCACGGCGACTACCGGCTCGACAACGTCCTGATCGGCGACGACGACAAGATCAAGGCGATCCTCGACTGGGAGATGTCGACGCTCGGCGACCCGCTCACCGACCTCGGCCTGCTAGTGATGTACAGCCTGCCGCTCGGCATGCCCGACTCCCCCGTGTCCACCACCGCCGAGGCCGCCGGGCACCCGAGCCCCGCCGAGCTGATCGAGCGGTACGCGGCGCGTTCGGGGCGCGATGTCTCCGCGGTCGCCTGGTACACGGCCTTCGCCTGGTTCAAGCTCGCCGTGATCCTGGAGGGCATCCACTACCGCTACACCCTGGGCCAGACGGTCGGCCCGGGCTTCGACCGCATCGGTGACCTGGTCCCGGTCTTCATCGGGCACGGCCTGACCACTCTTCAGGAAGGCTGACACACCATGGACTTCGCGTTCGACGCACGCACCGAGGAGCTGCGCGCCAAGCTGCTCGCCTTCATGGACGAGTACGTCTACCCGGCCGAGGCGGTCGCGGAGGAACAGCGCGCCCTGCTGGCCTCGCCGTGGGACACCCCGGCCGTGGTCGAGGAGCTGAAGGCGGAGGCACGCCGGCAGGGCCTGTGGAACCTCTTCCTTCCCGACACCGAGTACGGCGCCGGCCTCACCAACCTCCAGTACGCGCCGCTCGCCGAGATCACCGGCCGTTCCCCGCAGCTCGCTCCCACCGCGCTGAACTGCGCGGCGCCGGACACCGGGAACATGGAGGTGCTGACGCAGTTCGGCGACGAGCAGCAGAAGAAGCAGTGGCTGGAGCCGCTGCTGGCCGGTGAGATCCGCTCGGCGTTCGCGATGACCGAGCCGGAGGTGGCCTCCTCGGACGCCACGAACATCACCACGCACATAGAGCGAGCCTCCGACGGCACGGACGAGTACGTCATCACGGGCCGCAAGTGGTACATCTCCGGGGCGATGAACCCGGACTGCAGGATCTTCATCGTGATGGGCAAGACGGACCCGGACGGGGCCGACATCCGCCGCCAGCAGTCCATGATCCTCGTCCCCCGCGACACCCCGGGTGTCACGGTCGAGCGCGCCATGAAGGTGTTCGGCTACGAGGACCACTACCACGGCGGTCACGCCGAGGTGGTCTTCGACCACGCGCGCGTGCCGGTGTCCAATCTGATCGGTGAGGAGGGCGGCGGCTTCGCCATCGCCCAGGCCCGGCTGGGTCCCGGCCGGATCCATCACTGCATGCGGCTGGTCGGCATGGCCGAGCGGGCGATCGAGCTGATGTGCCGGCGGGCCGTGTCCCGTTCCGCCTTCGGCAAGGCACTGGCCCAGCAGGGCGTCGTCCACAACTGGATCGCCGATGCGCGGGTCACCGTCGAGCAGCTGCGGCTGCTGGTGCTGAAGACGGCCTGGCTGATGGACACGGTCGGCAACCGGGGCGCCCATGCAGAGATCCAGGCCATCAAGATCGCCACGCCCCGCGCGGTCGTCGACATCATCGACCGGGCCATCCAGCTGCACGGCGCGGGCGGCGTCAGCCAGGACTTCCCTCTCGCCGAGCTCTACGCCGGCGCCCGCACGCTGATGATCGCGGACGGTCCGGACGAGGTGCACCAGCGGTCGCTGGCGCGGCGCGAGCTGAAGCAGTACGTGTGAGGTGAAGGATGCGGGGCGGCCGCCTGGGTGGCAGCCGCCCCGCACGCGCGCGTGGCTTACGGCCGCAGCGCCCGCAGCAGCAGGTCCGCGAGGTGGTCGGCGACCTCCTGGGGGCTCATCTGGCCTTCGGGGCGGTACCAGGTCGACAGGTGGTGGACCGAGCCGAAGTGGTAGTCCACGACCAGGTCGGCCGGGGTCGCCTTCGAGAACACTCCCGCCTCCTGGCCCTCCTCGATGAGCGCGCGGAAGCGTTCGTGGTAGCGCCGGCGCTCGGCGCGGACCTGCTTGTTCTTCTCGGGGCTCAGGTGGTGCATCGAGCGGAAGAAGATCGACGCGTCGTCGAGGTTGTCGATGGTGGTGACGACGACGTCGGCCGCCGCCCCCCTGAGGCGCTTCTCGATCGGCTCGTCGGCGTTCGCGAACGCGTCGAGTCTCTCCTGCTGGACGCGCAGCACGCGCGCGTACACCTCGTGCAGGAGGTCGTCCTTGGAGCCGAAGTAGTGGTACAGCGCCCCCTTGGTGACACCGGCCGCCTCGACGATCTCCTGCACCGAGGTGCGGTCGTAGCCCTGCTCGGCGAAGAGCCGGGTGGCGGCGGCGAGGAGCCGCTGCGGCACGGGGGTACCGTCACCGTCCGTAGTCCTGGGCACTGCCGCCACCTGCCTTCCGAGACTTTCTTCTGTTGCTGTTTCTAGCCCTGCGGGCGGGAACGCAGTTCCCGCCGGAGGATCTTCCCACTCGCCGTCTTCGGCAGGTCGGGCAGGATCTCCACCTGACGCGGGTATTTGTAGGCGGCCAGTCTCTCCTTGCAGTACGCGGCGAGTGCAGCCGGGTCCGTGTCGGAGCCCGGACGGAGGCTGATGTACGCCTTGACGGTCTCCCCGCGGTACCCGTCGGGCACCCCGACGACGGCCGCCTCGCGCACCGCCGGGTGGGTGTAGAGCACGTCCTCGACCTCGCGGGGCCACACCTTGAAGCCGGCCGCGTTGATCATGTCCTTCTTGCGGTCGACGACGTACAGCCAGCCCTGCGGGTCCATGAAGCCGATGTCCCCGGTGCGCAGCTCGCCGTCCGGGAAGGTCTCGGCGGTGGCCTCGGGGCGCCGCCAGTAGCCGGGGACGACCTGCGGCCCCCGTACGAGGATCTCGCCCTGCTCCCCGAAGGGCACCTCGGCGCCCTGGTCGTCGACGATCCGTACCACCGTGTCGGGGCCGGGCGCGCCCACGGCCAGTGTCCCGGAGGCCGGGTCGACGGGCGCCTCCAGGTCCGGCGGTACGGAGGCGCAGGGCGCGGTGCACTCGGTGAGCCCGTAGCCGTTGCGGATGTACGGCCCGAAGCCGGCCCGGAACTTCTCCACCAGGGCGGGCGGCAGGGGGGCGCCCCCGGAGGAGATGTTCACGAAGGACGAGAAGTGGTCCGGGGTGACGTCGGGATGGGCGGCCAGCGCCATGAAGGCGGTGGACGGCCCGACCGTGTAGTGCGGCCGGTGCTCGGCGAAGGCGTCCAGCACGACACCGGCCTCGAAGCGATACGCCAGGACGAGCGTGCCCGCGCTGTTCAGACAGGCGCCGAGCTGGCAGACCATGCCGGTGATGTGGAACAGCGGCGCCATCGCGAAGTAGACGGGCGCCTCGGGCAGAGCCAGGCCGGTCCGCTGCCGCTCGGCGTTGTGCATGATGTTGCCGTGCGTGTTGGTGGCGCCCTTGGGAGCGCCACTGGTTCCCGAGGTGTAGCTGATCAGGGCGACATCGGAGGGGCCCGCGTCGCGGTCCTCGGGCGCCTTGTGACCGGCGCGGGCGACGGCCGTCAGGTCGTCGGCGTCGGCGGCCAGAGGCAGCCGCTCGAAGGTCAGCACGCGCGCGTCCCCGCGGTTCTGGAAGTCCAGCTCGCAGCCGGTCAGCACGATGCGTACGGGCGAGTCGGCCGCCGTCTCGCGCAGATACGACTCCCAGGCCCGGTCCGAGCAGACCAGCACGGCCACCTCGCCGTCCCGCAGGACATGCCCGACCTCCCCCGACTTGTACATCGGGTTGACGGGCACCACGGTCGCGCCTGCCTTCCAGGCACCGAGCAGGGCGAGCACGAAGTGCGGGGAGTTCTGCAGCAGGATCGCCACCCGGTCGCCGCGCTCCAGGCCGCGGGCGGCGAGGTGCCCGGCGACGGAGTCGCTCAGCTCGTCGACCTCGCGGTAGGTCAGACGGCCGTCGAAGTAGGCGAGGAAGGTGCGGTCCGGGGTGTCGGCGACTGCCCGGCGCAGGGCATGCACCAGCGAGTCGGCGGGGTCGATCGGGGCGCGCTGGGCGTCGTTGAGCAGGCCGAGCCAGGGCTTGGCCGCGTAACGGGAGTCGGTCACCGGCTCGCCTCCCACTTCTGCTGGAGGTGGTTCATGTTGGTCAGCCAGCGGTCGGGGTGGGCGGCCCTGGCCTGGTAGTACCCGGCGACCTCGGGGTGCGGCAGGATCAGGAAGCGGTCCTCCTCGATGCCCTTGAAGAGGGCGTCCGCCACCTCCGCCGGGGCGATCGCGGTCGGCTGGAGGACCAGGTCGCCCGCGCTGCCGGTGGCTGCCAGCATGTCGGTGCGCACGCCCTGCGGACAGATAGCGTGGACCTTCAGACCGCGGTGCCGGTACGTCAGCGACAGCCACTCGGCGAAGGCGTACGCACCGTGCTTGGTGACGCTGTAGGGCGCGGCGCCGATCATGGTGAGCAGTCCGGCGGCCGACACGGTGGAGACGAAACGGCCGCTGCCGCGCTCCAGCCAGCCCGGGAGCAGTTCGTGGGCCGCGCGGACGTGTGCCATGACGTTCACCTCCCAGGACAGCGCCCAGGGCCGCTCGTCGAACGCCTCGCCGGTCTCCCCGCCCTCGAAGGCGACGCCCGCGTTGGCGCAGTACACGTCGACCGTGCCGCCCAGCGCCTCACGGGCCTCGCCGACGATCGCCGAGGCGTCGCCCGGAACGGCGATGCCGCCGATCTCCTCGGCGACGGCCTTCGCCCGCTCGGCGTCCAGGTCGTTGACGACGACCCGGGCCCCCTCGGCGGCGAAACGCCGGGCCAGCGCGGCCCCGATGCCACCCCCGGCCCCCGTGACGACCACACCAGCACCCTGCACGGCTTCCACCATCGGTCTCCTTCGACGCGACGAGAATCGACTCTGCCCCCGCAACGGCCAGACTAACCGGTCGGTATGTTGCAGGGGAAGGGCAACTGCAACGCCCCCAGGGGCGCGGGCCTGTGTCAATGTGCGGCTCCGCCGCGTGGGCGCGACCAGCCACAGACGACCCGCACCTTCCACACAACCCGCGGAAGCACATACCGTGCCCATGCCGACGTCCACATCCCAGGAGGTCACATGCACCTACCCAGACGGACCTTCCTCGCCGCAACAACGGCAGCAGCAGCAGTCCCCGCAGCCTCCCCGACCTTCGCGGCCACCCGCCGGAGGCGAACCGGCTTCGAGAACCTGGCCGCAGACGGCTACGCCCAGCTCAGCGGCCAGCGCACCGGCATCGTCACCAACCCCACCGGCGTCACCAGGGACGTCCGCCACATCGTCGACGTCATGCACGCCGACGACCGCGTGAACCTCACCGCCGTCTTCGGCCCCGAGCACGGCTTCCGGGGCACCGCGCAGGCGGGCGGCTCCGAGGGCCGCTACGACGACCCGGCGACCGGCCTACCCGTCTACGACACGTACCTGAAGAGCGGCCGGCCGCTCGCCGACATCTTCACCGCGTCCGGCGTGGACACCGTCGTCTTCGACATCCAGGACGTGGGCGCGCGCTTCTACACGTACATCTGGACGCTGTACGACTGCATGGAGGCCGCCCGGCTCGCGGGGAAGCGGTTCGTGGTCCTGGACCGGCCCAACCCGGTGACCGGACGGGCGGCCCTGGGACCCGTACTGCACAAGGAGTTCGCGACCTTCGTCGGGCGGCAGCCGATCGCGCAGGCGCACGGGATGACAGTCGTGGAGCTGGCCCGCTTGTTCAACGGGGAGTTCCTGGCCGCGCCGGTGGAGCTGGACGCCGTACTGATGAGCGGGTGGAAGCGGTCCGAGTGGTACGACGACTCGGGGCTGCCCTGGGTGCCGCCGAGCCCGAACATGCCGACGCCGGAGACCGCCCTGGTGTACTCGGGGACGTGCCTCTTCGAGGGGACGAACCTCTCGGAGGGGCGTGGCACGACCCGCCCCTTCGAACTGCTCGGCGCGGAGGGCGTCGACGGGCGGTGGGCCGAGGCGGCGAACGGACTCGGGCTGCCCGGGGTGCGCTTCAGGGAGGCGTACTTCGCACCCACCTTCTCCAAGTTCCAGGGGAAGACGATCGGGGGCGTGCAGGTCCATGTGCACGACCGGGACGCCTACGACCCCGTACGCACCGGGATCGCGCTCCTGGTGACCGCCAAGAAGGTGTGGAGCGGCTTCGCCTGGCGTGCGGACAACTGGATCGACAAGCTCACGGGTTCCACGCTGGTGCGCACGATGATCGACGCGGGGGCGGGTGCCGACGAGGTGGTGGCGGGCTGGGAGGAGGAGCTGGCGGCCTTCCGGAGGGTGCGGCGGGAGTACCTCGTCTACCGGTGAGCCGATGATTCACCCGGATGAGTCACGACGTATGGCCAACTCCGAGGGGTAGCGGGACGATGCGCGCACATCGCACCGCTCCGGGGGACGAGGGGGCCCGTCATGGCAGAGCCGGCAATGAGCGTGAGTCCGTACTGGGAGCTCACTTTCGACGCGGACGGGGACACGGACGGCGGGAAGCGGGACCGGCTGCTGGCCGGGGTCGCGGAACACGACGTGCGCGACCTCGTGGTCTTCTCGCACGGCTGGAACAGCGACCGCTCGGGGGCCACCCGCCTCTACAGCCGCTTCTTCGCCCCGATCCCGGCGCTCGCCCCGGCGGCCAGACTCGGGTACGTCGGTGTCGTCTGGCCGTCGATGCGGTTCTCCGACGAGCCGATCCCGGACTTCCCGCGGGCCGTGGCCGCCGAGCTGCCGCCGCGTCCGGCGCTCGACAAGGACACCCGGCACGCGCTGCTGGAGACCTTCCCCGGGCGGGCGACCGTGATCGACCAGATCGCGCGGATGCTGGACCAGCAGCCGCGCGAGGAGCGGGAGCTGGAGGAGTTCGGGCGGCTGGTGCGCCTGCTGGTGGACGTCGTGCCGCCGGGACCGCAGGTGCTGTTCGCGGCGGACACGATGGCTGAAGGGGTGCAGCAGAGCGAGCCCCTGATGTTCTCGGGGTCCACGGCGGAGATCTGCGAGGAGTTCGCGCGGGCGCTGGCGGAACTCGAGTCCCCGGGCGGGGCGGCCGGGTTCTCGCTGCCCAACCCGTGGGACGGCGCGCACGAACTGCTGCGCCAGGCGACGTACTACGCCATGAAGCGGCGCGCGGGGACCGTCGGCGAGCGCGGACTCGGGCGGGTGGTCGGGCAGTTGGCCGCGAAGGCACCGAACGTGCGGGGGCACCTGGTGGGGCACAGCTTCGGCGCCCGGCTGGTGTCGTTCGCGCTGCGCGGGCTGCCGCAGGGCGTGCGCACGGTGAAGTCGGTGACGCTGCTCCAAGGAGCCTTCTCCCACTACGCGTTCGCGGCGCGGCTGCCGCACGACGCGCGCGCGGGAGGGGTGCTCCAGGGGCAGCACCTACGGATCGACGGCCCCTTGGTGTGCTGTCACTCCCGGCACGACTCGGCCCTCGGGACCCTCTACCCGCTGGCCTCGCGGATGGCGGGCGACGCGCAGGGAGCCGCCGCCGAACTGGCCCTGGCACGCGGCCTCGGTGCCAAGTGGGGGGCGATGGGCTACGGCGGCGTGCAGGCGGTGCCGGGCACCCAGTCGTTCACGCTCGCCGCCGCGTTGAAGGCGAAGCTGCCGGCCTCGGGGTGCGTGAACGTCGACGCGGCCGAGGTGGTCAGGCGCGGCGGAGCGCCGTCCGGCGCGCACAGCGACATCGTGCACCGGGAGCTGGCACAGCTGGTGGTGGCGGCGGGCCGCATCCGCTGACCCGCCGCCACCCGCGCCCTACCGGTGCGAGGTGAACTCCACGACCTGCTGGAACGTCGGCCGGTTCTGCCAGCTGATGTTGCCGTGCTTGATGCCGCCCAGCGTGCGCTGGACGATCGAGTCGGCGCACCACTGGTTGCCCGCCGAGCACAGGTCGTCACCGGGGTAGACCTGGGCGGCGGTCCTGCCGGCCGCCTCCTTCAGGGTGCTGATGAGGACGTCCCGGCAGGCGGTGAGGCTGCCGCCGCCGCAGTACTTCCGCGCGAGCGGCCCCTGGACCGACTCGCCCAGCACGGCCCGGATGTCCTTGTCGACATAGCTCCACCAGCCGTACTGGAAGGCGCTGCCCGCGTGGGCGCCGGTCGGGCCGTGGGCGGCCGAGGGGGTCTCGTCGACGGGCAGGTTGTTCGTGAACGCGGTGTACAGGTCGCTCCCGAGGCCCGGTTCGAACTCCGCCTTCACCAGCAGCGGCCACCACGCGTCCAGGATGCGGATCGCGTCGGCGTTGGCGTACGTCTTCGAACCGGCCGTCGTCTCCGTGCGCTTGGCGCCCGCCGTCACCCACGCCTGGAGCCTGCTCACCGCCGCCGCGGCCGTCGAGTCGGTCACCGGCGAGCTGGTGACCACCTTCAGGAGGTCCGGCAGCACGTCCTCCGCCCGCAGGTCGGCCAGCCCGGCGTCGGCCATCGCCTTCACCAGCGAGGCCCGGGTGACCCCGCCCGCGGCGACCAGTCTCTTCACCCGGTCGTCGAGGAGATTGCCGCGGTGCACCGAACCGTCGCCCCAGGAGGCGGTCGTGTAGTCCTTGGCCTGCTTGTTGTTCCAGGAGATGTAGTAGTCCTGGTCGATCGAGTTCGGGTGGGCCGAGGCCGGCGTGTACTGCGCCGTGTTCGTCGCCGGGTCCCAGTTCCGCCACTCGTACGCCGGCTGCGCCCACACCGGGAACTCGGCGTCGACGCCGGTGGCCCGCACCGGGTTGTCGCCGCTGTTGTAGTACGCGGTGTGCTCGGAGTCGGCGTAGAACCAGTTGAAGGTGTAGTTGATGTGCTGCGCCGCACTCTGGAAGGTCTCTGGACCGTCGACGTAGTCCGGGTCGTTCAGCATCTGGAAGCCGATGATCGAGTCGGCCTCGTGCATGAAGGACGAGCGCAGGGTGGTGTAGGCGACCTTCTTGCCGCCCACGGTCGCGCGGTACTCCACGGGGCCGTACTTCGTCCGCCACACCCGCATCGTGTACGAGCCGGCCGCGGTGCCGTCGGCCGTGGTCGGGGTCCAGGCGTTCTTCTGCTCGATCTTCTCCATCGCCGTGCAGGTGCCGCGGTACAGGTAGTGGTAGTCGTCCTGGCACAACTCGACGGCGTAGGAGTCGATGATGTCCTGGCCCGAGGTGGTGGCACTCCACGCGTAGTCCTGGCCGCGGCCGAGCTCGACGTACATGCTCAGGCCCGCGAAGGAGGCGCCGCGGGCGCTGAGGCCGGGGCCCTGGATCTCCTGGAGCATGAGCAGCTGCGGCGCGAAGTAGCCGGTCTGCGGTCCGAAGACGGCGACCGGGTTGCCGCTCGCGGTGTGCTCGCCGCTCACCACCAGGGCGTTGGACATGCCTCGCTTGGCCGAGGTGACGGCGGTCTTCGCGGCCGTGGTGGAGGCGGTGGTGGCGCTCGACGTGGCCGCGCTGCCCGTACGGTCGTAGACCAGCTGTTCCGCAGCCACCGAGCCGGCGTCGGGCAGGGCCTCGCCCTGGGCGTCGTCGGGCTTCGAGGCGTACGGGAAGCTGCCGTCGTGGAGGGTCAGGACCGCCTCGGGGTCGTTGCGCTCGCGGAAGGACTCCCACACCTTGGTGCCCTCGCTCACGCCGTACTTCTGCTGGGCGGCGAGCAGCGACAGCGCGTTGTTCACCTCGCCGCCGCCCCCGGAGCCGAAGAGCGCGCCGATCACGGAGGCCAGCGCGACCAGGTCGGTGGGCTTGAAGCGGTCGATCGTGCCGGCGTTGGTGACGGAGTCCTTGTGACCGGTCAGGACGTACTCGCCCGGGAAGTAGCGGCCGCTGTCGGAGGCGTCGATGTAGGCGTTGATGCCGGCGACGTAGGCGTTCACGTCGGCGAGGGCCTGCTGCCCGCGGGCTCCGTTGGTGGCGACCGCGTTGTCGATCTGCGCTTGGAGATCGGCCTCGGTGTACGGGGCGGTGCGCCAGAACTGCTGCTCCAGGCCCTGGTTGGACGGGTCGCCGCCCGCGAAGGGAGTCAGCTGACCGCGTCCGACGTGACGGAAGACATCCATGAGCCACAGCCGGTCCTCAGCCGCCGCATAGCCCGCTCCGAACTCCGTGCCGTATCTGGTGGTACCGGTTATGTGCGGTACGCCCGTCTTCTTGTCGCGGACGATCGTCACGTCGCTGCGACCGGCGGGCCTGAGCGTGGAGGCGACTTGATCGGCAGGGACCCCGAAAGACGCGTCGTTGAAGAAGGTGTTGATCGTGGCGTCGGTGAGCGCGGGATAGCCCTTCGCCAGGTTGGCGTACGGGCCGAGTTGGTCCTCGGCGTGCGCGGGCTGGGCGCCGAAGGCCTGGTTGAGCAGGATCTGCGCGAGGGTGGCGTTGCCGTTCTGGCCGGGCGGCAGGATGTCGGAACACCGGCCCCCGCAGTAGTCGTTCGCCACCGCGGCCTCCACGGTCGCAGGGTCCGCCGCCGCCGCTGCTTGGGAAAGCGGGGACAAAAGACCGGCAATCAGGACGCATACGGAGGCGGACTTCAGGAACCCGGGGAATCTGCCGGGAGTTCTCAGTCTGTCGAGTGCGGTGCGTGAGGTGCGCCGAGGCATGACAGCTCCTACCGACGGGGATGGGCCGGACGTTACCGCCGGTATCCCCGGGATTGAAGATGAACATGCGTCACTTTTCGGAGTCGGTGGCATCGCTTATGGGGGTCATCGGAAATCGGATGGAGCCGAATCGCTTGTCGATACGTCTATTCGGCAACGTCGTGCGAAGTCCACGCGAAGTCCGTACGACGACGCCGAAGTGACCGAAGTACAGGTGCAGGTGTGACGGAGGTGCAGGGCGATGGCCGGTTTCCGGAGTCTGGCGAGACAGGTGCGCGATCCACGATGCGATCTGGCGCTCCGGCGTTATTCGCTGCGCAAGTGCCTTGAGCGGTTCGCCCCTTACGGCCACAGGGCGACCTGGGACCATTTGTGCTCGCGAGCCGGGTTCGGTCCCGAGGACCGGTCCCCCGACCCAGCGCGGCTCGTGGCCGCACTGGAGGAGTTGGAAGAGGCGCGTTCGGTCTGGCTGGCCTACGAGGCCGGATTCGCCGAGCGGCGCAAGAAGGAGAAGCACGACGGGCTGCGCAGGCCCGGCACCGTGGACGACTGGCACCGCCTGACCTGGGGCGGCTTCGGAGTCGCCTGGTGCGACGACCCACGGGTCCACCCGCACGAACCGCTGGCGGAGGTGCTGCGCCGGCTGATCTCCGCGCTGGAGCGGGAGCCGGGCGCGGAATGCCCGGTGTGCGGCGGGGAGCGCCTCGTCTGGAAGTACGAACTGGACCACGAACCCTCTACGGGTCCGGTCTGCACGAACTGCGGAATTCTCGTACCGCGTCCCGTGCTCACACCCGAGGCCCTGGCGGATGCCAGGCGCGGACGGTTGCTCGTGTCGGCCTGACCCGACTGACCGGAGCGAACCTAGGAACCGTGCGTGCGGGGGTGCGCCGGGGATGCCGCACCCCCTGTTTTGTCAGTGGTGACTGGCACCATCGAGTCATGGTGCAGGTGTGTGTGAACGGGCCCCGCGGGGCCGCCGACGGTGCGATGGTGCCGCTCACGCCGCAGGCGCTGGCCGAGTCCGCGGCCGAGGCCGTCGCGGCCGGTGCCACGGACGTGCATGTCCATCCCAAGACGCCGTGCGGGCAGGACAGTCTGTCGCCGCGCGTGATCGCGGCGACGCTCGAGGCGATCCGTGCGCGGGTGTCGGTGCCGGTCGGTGTGACCACGGGCACCTGGGCGGAGCCCGATCCGGCGGCCCGACTGGACCGCGTCCGGAGCTGGACGATCCTGCCCGACCACGCCTCGGTCAACTGGCACGAACCCGGCGCCGAGGAGCTGGCCGCCGCGCTGATCGACCTCGGCGTGGGCGTCGAGGCCGGCATCTGGTCGGGTACGGACGGGGCCGCGCGGTTCGCCGTCTCGCCGCTCGGCCCGAAGGTACTGCGGGTGCTGGCGGAGGTGACGGACCCGGCGTCCGAGACCGCCGAGGACACCGCGCGTGCGCTCCTGGCCGACCTCGGTTCCGCGCACGGCCGCCCGGTGCTGCTGCACGGCGAGGACGGCGGCGCGTGGCCGGTGCTGCGGCTGGCCGGACGTCTCGGCCTCGCGACCCGAGTGGGACTGGAGGACACGCTGGCCCTTCCCGACGGGCGACGTGCCCTGTCCAACGCTCAGTTGGTGGCGGAGGGGCTCGTCCAGTACGGATGGCACATACGCTCCTCGTAGGGCAGGGCGAGAAGACTGGCACGTATCGCGAAGTGGGGCTGGTCCAGGGCGAACAGCCGGGCGGCACCGGGGCGGGACAGCCAGGCGCGCAGCGCCGGGACGCCCTCGTCCTCGTCCTCGTCGTCACTGTCCCACCAGTGAAACGGGGAACAGTCGGAGACCAGGTCATAGAGCCAGCAGTCGGCACAGCGGACCAGGTGCCGGTCGGCGACCGGGCCCGGCGCCCACGCGTCGAGGAACGATGTCACGCTCCCGGCGATGGAGGCACAGGTCTCGAACACGTCGGAGACGGCATACGGCGGCTCGGGCGTCCTGAGGACGTCCTGCCACCACGCGAGCACGAACGCCTCGATGGCGGCCGCCTGATCGGCGGGCCAGGCACGCCAGTTGACGCGGCTCAGAGCGTGGTGGCCCCAGCCGACGTCGTGCAGGGCGCCGTCGACCATCGCGTGCGCCGTCTGCGGCAGCAGGCGCCGGGTCACGGCGGCGTGGTCCTCGAAGTGGAGGGGATCCTTGAACAGGAACCGGGCGACCAGATCGGTGGGCACGCGTGTGTACGGCGTGCGCAGATACGCCGTCTCCTCGGGGCGGAAGCAGTACTCGCAGCCGGTCTCCGCCGGACTGGCGAAACCGTTGAAGACCGCGTCGATGTCCGCGAGCGCGGCGTCAAGGGCGGGTGAGGACATGGGAGTTCGTCCCGTCGGGACTCCGTGCCGGGCATCGCCGTCGGCCGAAGATCGCGACCCTACCAGGGGGAAATCCGCTCACTCCAGCGCTTTCGGGTCCGGACATTGGGAGGCGATGAGACACCCCTGAAGAACCGGAGGAGTCCCGATGTCGACGCTCCGCGTCACCGCCGAAGTACTGACCGTCCACGACCATCCCAAGGCCGACGCGCTCGAACTGGCGCAGGTCGGTCTGTACCGGGCCGTCGTCGCCAAGGGCGCGTACCGCACCGGTGAGGCCGCCGTATACATCCCCGAGCAGTCCGTGCTCCCGGCCGGACTGATCGAGGAGTTGGGGCTGACCGGGCGTCTGGCGGGCGGCAACCACGACCGGGTCAAGGCGGTGCGGCTGCGCGGTGAGCTCTCGCCGCACAGACGAAGCTGCGGCCACCGCTGCGCGTACAGCTCTCAGGGGCGACGCCTTCCGAACCCGCCGCCACGGCACGAACAGCCCCGGCCACAGCCGCACGGATGATGCTGCGGCCACCAGGCCACTGGCCACGACGGCGCGGACAGCCCCCGCCATGGCCGCGCAGACGGACCCGGCGCTACGCCTGTCGGTCCTTCCGCTGTTCGACCAGCAGTCTCGAACCCGTCAGCCGTTCGCCGAACACGTCGTCCGGGTTGGACAGGACGCAGGTGTCCAGGGAGAGGCAGCCGCAGCCGATGCAGTCGGTCAAGTGGTCGCGGAGGCGGTTGAGCTGCTTGATGCGTTCGTCGAGTTCGGAGCGCCAGGCCTCGGAGAGGCGGGCCCAGTCCTCGTGGGTGGGGGTGCGTTCCTCGGGGAGCTCGGCGAGTGCCTCGCGGATCGTGGCGAGCGGGATGCCGACGCGCTGGGCGGCGCGGACGAAGGCGACCCGGCGCAGGGCGTCACGGGAGTAGCGGCGTTGGTTGCCCGCGGTGCGGCGACTGCTGATCAGGCCCTTGGACTCGTAGAAGTGCAGGGCGGAGACGGCGGCGCCGCTGCGGGCGGCGAGCTGGCCGACCGTGAGCTCATGGATCTTCTCGTGAATCTGGGGCACTCCTCGGAGCCTACCCACTCCCTCCTCGCGCCGGTCCGTTGACATGGGATGCGCAGCCGACCATGCTAAGCAGTCGCTTAGACATCACACGAGAGGCCGGGACATGACAGAGCCGAGGATCTTCGCGTCCGTCGACGACCTGAAGGGGGCGGTGGGCGAGCAGCTGGGGTACACCGACTGGCTGGAGATCGACCAGAAGCGGATCGACCTGTTCGCGGAGGCCACCGGTGATCACCAGTGGATCCACGTCGATCCGGAGCGGGCCGCCTCGGGGCCGTTCGGGACGACCATCGCGCACGGTTACCTGACCCTGTCCCTGCTCCCGCTCTTCGGGCCTCAGCTGATCAAGGTCGAGGGCGTGAAGATGGGCGTCAACTACGGGTCGAACAAGGTCCGTTTCCCCGCCCCGGTCCCGGTCGGCTCCCGGCTGCGCTCGACCGCCACGATCACCGGCGTCGACGATGTGCAGGGCGGGGTCCAGGTGACCGTCGCCTTCACCGTGGAGCGCGAGGGCGGGGACAAGCCGGTGTGCGTCGCGGAGTCCGTGTCCCGGTACTACCTCTGACACCCCGCCGGCCTACTTCGCCCCCACCATCCGCAGCACGAGGTCGGCGTAGAGCGCGCCGACCTCCTCAGGTGTGCGGGGGCCCTTGACGTTGAACCAGCGGGCCACGTCGATGCACAGGGAGAGCACGGCGAGCGTGGTCCCCTGGACGTCCAGGACGTCGAACTCGCCCGCCGCCACGCCGTCCTCGATGATGCCGCGCACCTCGGCGTCGCACTGCCGGCGCAGGGCGAGGATCTCGGCGCGGGCGTCCGGGCCGAGGGAGTCGAGTTCGTACTGCACGACCCGCGCGGTGGTACGGCCGCCCGCGTGCCAGCGGACGAAGGAGCTGACCGCGTCGGCGAGCCGCTCGGCCGCGCTGCCCTTGCCCCCGGCCGCCACGCGCAGGATCTCCACGGCCTTCTCGTGGCCGATCCTGCTGATGCGGTGGAGGAGTTCTTCCTTGGTCTTGTAGTGGATGTAGAGCGCGGCCGGGCTCATGCCGGCGCGGCCCGCGATGTCACGGGTCGTCGTGGCGTGGTAGCCGCGCTCGGCGAAGGCCTCCACCGCGGCGACGAGCAGCCGCCGGGCCGCGTCGGGCGTGACCTCGCCCCACGCCGACGTCTCGCCGCCGGCCGTCTCCTCCGCCGTATTCATCACTGGCCCCTCTCGACTGGCACGACCCACACCATACCGCCGAAGGTGAGCGAGCGCTTAGCGTGGCCGCTCAGCGCTGCGCGAAACGGGTTCAGAGCTTCTCGAACGGGTGGTACGCCCCGCTCGCCGCCTCCTGACGGTCCCGGATCACCTTGGACAGGGTGAAGGTGGAGGTCACCAGGTACAGGACGGCGATCGCGAGGAAGCCGCGCACCCAGGCGTCGCCCTGAAGGTTGTAGATGCCGATGCCGGTGGCCGCCATGGCCACGGAGAAGGACGCGACGGCCTGCCCGTAGAACGCGGCCGTGTTCTGCTGCTTGCCCTGTGTGTCACTCATGGGGACAAGGATCGGCGGACGTGGCCCGTGCCACATCCGCCGAAGTACTCAGAGAACGTACTCAGAAGTCCTCGGAAGCCCTCGGAAGCCCTCGGAAGCCCTCGGAAGCCCTCAGAAGCCCTCAGAACGCCGAAACCCCCGTCAGCGCCCGCCCGATCACCAGCTTCTGGATCTGGCTGGTGCCCTCGTACAGAGTCATCACGCGGGCGTCCCGCAGCAGCTTGCCCGCCGGGTACTCGTCGATGTAGCCGTAGCCGCCGAAGACCTGGAGGGCGTTGTTCGCGGCGCGGACGGCCGCCTCCGAGGCGAAGAGCTTGGCCTTGGAGGACTCGGTGGCGAAGGGCAGGCCGCGGTCGATCAGGTCGGCGACCCGCCAGGTCAGCAGGCGCGCGGCGTCCACGTCGACGGCGATGTCGCTGATCAGCTCCTGGACGAGCTGGTGGTGGGCGATGGTCTTGCCGAACTGCTCGCGCTCGCCCGCGTACCGGACGGCCACGTCCAGCGCGGCCTGGGCGATGCCGACGCAGCCCGCCGCCACCGACATCCGCCCCTTGGCCAGGGCCGACATGGCGACCGAGAATCCCTTGCCTTCTTCGCCCAGCATCGCGGAGGCGGGCACCCGTACGTCCTCGAGGACGAGCTCCGCGGTCGCCTGGCCGCGCAGGCCCAGCTTGCCGTGGATGGCGCGGCGGGTCAGGCCGGGGGTGTCGGTCGGCACGAGGAAGGCGGAGACGCCCTTGTGGCCGGGGGCGTCGGTGGAGCGGGCGAACAGGAGCACGACGTCGGCCCAGGTGCCGTTCGTGATGAACATCTTGGTGCCGTTGATGACGTAGTCGTCGCCGTCGCGCACTGCGCGCGTGGCGAGGTTGCCTGCGTCCGACCCGGTGCCCGGCTCGGTGAGGCCGAAGCAGCCGACGTACGCGCCGGAGGTGAGGCCCGGCAGCCACCGCCGCTTCTGCTCCTCGCTCCCCCGGGCGGCGACGGTCTTGGCGACCAGCCCCAGCGAGACGGAGACGATCCCGCGCAGGGACGAGTCGCCGCGGCCGAGTTCCTCCGTGACCAGGCAGTACGCGAGATGGTCGCCGCCCGAGCCGCCGCACTCCTCGTCGATGGTCAGCCCCAGGAAGCCGACCTCCCCGAGCTTCTTGACGATCGACCTGTCGACCTCCTCGGCGCGGTCCCAGGCGATGACGTGAGGGGCGATCTCGCGGTCCACGAAGTCCCGGGCCAGCTGCCGGACCGCGGTCTGCTCCTCGCTGAGCTCAAGGTTCATGACGTGCCACCCCAGTGTGAAAGCTGCACATTCAGCCGCCCATTTAAATTAGCACTGCTAGTTTACGCGCGCAGCCCTACTATGTGCGCCATGGCCCGACCGCGCAAGCCCCTCCTGAGCACCGACCGGATCGTCGCCACCGCCCGGGTGCTCGTGGACGCGGAGGGCCTGGCGGCCGTCTCCACGCGCCGGCTCGCCGCCGAGCTGGGGGTCAGCGGGCCCTCGCTCTACAACCACTTCCGCACCAAGGACGAGATCCTGGAGGCGGTCGCCGACTCGGTGAGCGCGCAGGTCGACCTGTCGATGTTCGAGGACGGACGGGACTGGCGGACCTCGCTGCACGACTGGGCGGTCTCCTACCGGGCCGCCCTGCGCGACCATCCGAACATCGTCCCGGTACTGGCCCGCGGCCCCGGCCGCCGCCCGGCCGGGCTCCGTCTCGCCGACGCCGTCTACGGCGCGATGGTCGAGGCGGGCTGGCCACCGGCGCAGGCCACCTCCATCGGCGCGCTGATGCGGTACTTCGTCATGGGCTCCGCGCTCGGTTCCTTCGCCGGGGGTTTCGTGGACGACGCGAGCGCGTACGACCCCGCCGACTACCCGCACCTCGGGCAGGCCCACCTCCTCGCCGAACAGCAGGAGAAGATCGACGAGCGGGCCTTCGAGACCGGGCTGACCGCGCTGCTGGACGGGCTGGTGCAGCAGTACGAGCAGGTGCGGCGCACCGCATAGTTCGGCCGGCGCCGAACCGTCCGTGTCCCATGCTGGGACGCATGACCACGAAGGACCCACGGGCGCACCCGCTGGCCCGTCTCGCCGGTCTCGTCGCCGACGAGACCCGGGCCGCCTGTCTGCTCGCGCTGCTCGACGGGCGGGCCTGGACCGCCGGTGAGCTGGCGCGGCACGCGGGCGTCGCGCCGTCGACCCTGAGCGAACACCTGGGCAAGCTCGTCGCGGGCGGGCTGCTCACCGAGGAACGTCAGGGGCGGCACCGGTACGTACGGCTGGCCGACGCGCGGGTCGCCCAACTGGTGGAGGACCTCGCCGCACAGGTCGCTCCGGGCGGTGACGCCGTACGGCCCCGGAATCTGCGCGAGTCCACCGCCGGGTCGGCGATGGCCCGCGGCCGCACGTGCTACGACCACCTCGCGGGGCGGCTCGGCATCGCGGTCACCGACGCCCTGACCGCACGCGAACTGCTGCGCCAGGACACCGGGTTCGCACTGACGGACGCGGGCGTCGGCTGGTTCGACGCCGCCGGGATCCGCCTCGACCGTTCGAGCCGTCGCCCGCTCGCCCGTGCCTGCCTCGACTGGACCGAGCGTCGCCCCCACCTCGCGGGCGTCGCGGGCGCGGCGCTGTGCCGGCATGCGCTGGATGCGGGGTGGTGCGTGCGGATCGGGTCCGAGCGGGCGGTGAAGGTGACGGGAGCGGGTTCGCGGGCACTGTCGGAGCTGCTGGGGATCTCGGCGGGTGCGCTGCGCTGAGCTTGGGCGGGCGGATACGGGGGTGGGCTTGTGTGGTGTGCCGGGTGCGGGTGTGCGGGGGCTGGTCGCGCCCACGCGGCGGAGCCGCATGTCGATGCAGCCCCGCGCCCCTGGGGGTGCGGTGCAGGCCCGCTTGCCGGGCACCGCACCTCCTGGGGGGCGGTTGCACGCCGCTTGCCAGGCACCGCAGTTGCCATGCCCAGTGACACGGCCTTTTACCCGGCCCCCTTCGACGTCCGAAATCCGCGAGCCCTCAACCCCACTTCCCTCCTAGCCTCTGGAGCATGATGACCCTCTCCCCGTCCCGTCCCGCCCGTCGTTCCCAGTTGCTCGCCGCCGGGGCTGCCACCGTCACCGTCGTGTTGTGGGCCTCCGCGTTCGTGTCGATCCGCAGTGCGGGGGCCGAGTACTCGCCGGGTGCCCTGGCGCTCGGGCGGTTGCTCGCGGGGGCGCTGACGCTGGGGGTGATCTGTCTCGTACGGCGGGAGGGGCTGCCGCCACGCTCGGCGTGGCGGGGGATCGCGATATCCGGGGTGTTGTGGTTCGGCTTCTACATGGTGGCCCTGAACTGGGGCGAGCAGCAGGTGGACGCCGGTACGGCTGCCCTGGTCGTGAACATCGGGCCGATCCTGATCGCCCTGCTCGGCGCGCGGTTTCTGGGCGACGCCATGCCGCCGCGGCTGCTGGCGGGGATGGCGGTGTCGTTCGCGGGCGCGGTCACGGTCGGGCTGTCGATGTCGGGCGGCGGCGGGTCGTCGTTGCTCGGTGTGGTGCTGTGCCTGCTCGCCGCGGTCGGTTACGCGGCCGGTGTCGTGGCGCAGAAGCCCGCCCTCGGCCGGGCGAGCGTGTTGCAGGTGACGACGTTCGGGTGCCTGGTCGGGACCGTGGTGTGTCTGCCGTTCGCCGGTCAGCTCGTCCACGAGGCCGCCGACGCGCCGGTCTCGGCGACCCTCAACATGGTCTACCTGGGCGTGTTCCCGACCGCGCTGGCCTTCACGACGTGGGCGTACGCCCTGTCCCGTACGACCGCCAGCCGCATGGGCGCGACCACGTACGCCGTGCCCGCCCTGGTCGTCCTGATGTCGTGGGTGGCGCTCGGCGAGGTGCCGGGACTGCTCACGCTGGCGGGCGGCCTGCTGTGCCTGGCCGGGGTGGCGGTGTCGCGCTCGCGCACGCGGAAGGCCGCGGCTCCGGGAGCGGTACCGGAGCCGCGGCCCGAGAAGGCGGCCGGGCCGTCAGCGTGAACGAGCCCGGTCCGCGAGGACCTTGATGGAGAGCAGGGCGATCACCGCGAGCCCGATGATGTAGGCGGAGACCGCCATCGAGGTGCCGGTGGCCTCCAGGAGCAGCACCATCAGGAAGGGCGCGAGCCCGCCGCCGAACACCGCCGCGATCTGGTAGCCGAGGGAGGCGCCCGTGTAGCGCATCTCGGCGGTGAACAGCTCGGCGAACAGGGCGGCCTGGGGGCCGTACATGATGCTGAGGAAGCAGCTGGCGACGAAGGTGCCGACCGCGAGCCACAGCAGCGAGCCGGTGTCGATCAGCAGGAACATCGGTACGGCCCACAGCCCGATGCCGGCCGCGCCGAACGCGTAGATCCGGATGCGGCCGACGCGGTCGGAGAGCGCCGCGGAGGCGGGGATCAGCACCAGCTGGGTGAGGCTGACGCAGAGCGAGACGGTGAGCACCGCGCCGCGCTTCATGTCGAGTTCGCGGGTCGTGTAGTCGAGGACGCCGGTGATGATGATGTAGAACGTCGCGGTGTTCACGGCGAAGGAGCCGCCGGCCAGGAGCACCGTGCCGAGGTGGTCGCGGAGGATCGTGCGCAGTGGGGAGCTCTGCTCGGACTTCTCCTTCTGCGTCAACGCCTGCTCGGCCTCCCGGAATGCGGGCGTCTCCTCGACCTTGGTGTGGATGTACCAGGCGAGGACGAGCACGAACAGCCCGATGAGGAACGGGACCCGCCAGCCCCACGCGGCGAACTCGCTGTCCGTGGTGAACGCGCCGGCCAGCAGGAAGACCGAGTTGGCCGTCACCACGCCGATGGGAACGCCGAGCTGGACGAAGCTGCCGTAGACACCGCGTTTGCCCTCGGGGGCGTACTCGGTGGCCAGCAGCATGGCGCCGCCCCACTGCGCGCCGACCGCGACGCCCTGGACGACGCGCAGGGCGACCAGCAGGATCGGGGCGGCGACGCCGATCGTGTCGTACGTCGGGAGCAGGCCGATGCCGGTGGTGGCCAGGCCCATGAGCGTGAGCGCGAGGACCAGCATCGGCTTGCGGCCGCGCTTGTCGCCGAGGTGGCCGGCGACGATGCCGCCGAGCGGGCGGGCGAGGAAGCCGACCGCGAAGGTGGCGAAGGAGGCGA
Source organism: Streptomyces sp. a15 (assembly GCF_059026085.1). Taxonomy (NCBI): domain Bacteria; kingdom Bacillati; phylum Actinomycetota; class Actinomycetes; order Kitasatosporales; family Streptomycetaceae; genus Streptomyces; species Streptomyces sp. A15. Next base: position 32,270 of record NZ_JBWLKM010000013.1, read on the forward strand.
GGACTCCGGCGCTGGAGCTGCCCGCCGGGAAGTACAGGTCTCCGAGGACGAGGGCGGCGGCTATGCCGAAGACGAAGTAGTCGTACCACTCGACGGCGGAGGCGAGCGCCGCCGCGGTGGCCACGCGGCGGTGGCCGGCCTTGGGGAGGGCCGTGGTGGGGAGGGGGTGAGCGGGTGGTGCTGTGTCCATTGCGTGCACACTCCGGTGGGTGCGGTGGGGACGTTCCCGGGAACATACTGACCGGACGGTATGGGGTCAACGGGTGTGCACGAAGGTTGCCCGGAGCACCCGAGGGGCTCCGGGCGACCCACAGGCCTCAGAACACGACCAGCGCCCTGCCGCCCTTGCCCGCCAGCATGTTCTCGAACGCCGCCGGGATGCCCTCCAGGCCGATCCGTTCCGTCACCAGGGCGCCCAGGTCCAGGCGGCCCGCACGGACGTGTTCGGCGAGCACCGGCAGGTCCCGGGCGGGGTCGGAGTTGCCGTAGACGCAGCCCGCGAGGGTCCGGCCCCAGTGGAAGAGCTCCAGGGCGTTGAAGGTGACCTGCTGGTCCTTGCCGCCGATGCCGACGACCGTCGTACGGCCGCCGCGGCGGGTGGAGTCCCAGGCCGTGCGGATCGTGGCCGCGCGGCCCACGCACTCGACGGCCACGTCGACGCCCTGCTTGCCGGTGAGGGCGCGGATCTCGCGGGCGATGGTGTCGGAGGCGACGAGGTAGTCGGTGGCGCCGGCGGCCCGGGCCAGCTCCTCCTTCGCCGGGGAGATGTCGACCGCCACGATCCTGGACGCGCCGGCGATCCGGGCCGCCTGGAGGGCGGCGAGGCCCACTCCCCCGACGCCGTACACCGCGACGGTCTCCCCCGGGCGGACCCGCGCCGCGTGGTGGACGGCGCCGTAGCCGGTGAGGACCGCGCAGCCGAGGAGGGCCGCGTCGGTGAGCGGAATGCCTTCGGGCAGAGGGAGCGCACAGCTCGCCGGCACCACCGTCTCCTCGGCGAACGCGGCGACGTTCAGGCCGGGGTGGAGGTCGCTGCCGTCGGACGCGCGACGGGCGTATACGTCGGCGGCCCCGTTGAGGGCGTTGGCGCACAGCCAGACCTCGCCGAGCGAGCAGGCGGGGCAACTGCCGCAGGAAGGGGCCCAGTTGAGGACCACGGCGTCACCGGGCCGGATGTCCGCCACCCCTTCGCCGACGGCGACGACCGTACCGGCGCCCTCGTGGCCGAGGACGGCGGGGACGGGGACGCGCATGGTGCCGTTGGAGAGGGACAGGTCGGAGTGGCAGACGCCGGCGGCGGCGAGGCGGACGCGAACCTGGCCGGGGCCGGGGTCCGGGAGGTCGATCTCGGCGATCTCCAGAGGAGCGCCGACGGCGGGAAGTACGGCGGCACGGACCACGTGAACGCTCCTCAGAACTGCAGGGACTTGGTCTGGAGGTACTCGGCGAGACCGTGCGCACCGAGTTCCCGGCCGACGCCCGACTGCTTGTAACCGCCGAAGGGGGCAAGGGGGTTGAAGCGTCCGCCGTTGATGTCGACCTGCCCGGTCTCCAGGCGGCGCGCGAAGACCACCGCCTCCTCCTCGTCACCGGCCCAGACGGCGCCCGCGAGGCCGTAGACCGTGCCGTTGGCGATGCGCAGGGCGTCCTCCTCGTCCTCGTAGCGGAGGATGGACAGGACCGGGCCGAAGATCTCCTCCTGCGCGATGGTCATGTCGGGGGTGACGTCGGCGAAGACGGTGGGGCTGACGAAGTACCCCTGTTCGCGAGGGGATTCGGGGCCGCCCGCGACCAGCCGCGCGCCTTCCGCCACACCCTTGTCGATGTAACTCCGCACGCGTTCCCGCTGCTTGGCGTTGACGACCGGGCCGATGCGGTCGCCGTACTTCGCGGCGGCCGCGGCGGCCAGCTCGACCGCCTCGTCGTACTGCTCCCGGTGCACCAGCATCCGCGTCCAGGCGCTGCAGGTCTGGCCGGAGTTGGACATGACGTTGGCGACGCCGACGTTGACCGCCCTGGCCAGGTCGGCGCTCGGGAGGATGACGTTGGCGGACTTGCCGCCCAGTTCGAGGGCGACCTTCTTCACGGCGGCACTCGCCGTCGCGCCGATCTGCCTGCCGACGGCGGTGGAGCCGGTGAAGGAGACCAGGTCGACGCCCGGATGCTCGGCGAGGGCCTGTCCGGCGACCGGGCCGAGGCCGGTGACCAGGTTGAAGACACCCGCCGGCACGCCGGCCTCGTGGACCGCCTCGGCGAAGAGCTGGGCGACGAGCGGGGTGTCCTCGGCGGGCTTCACGACCACCGTGCAGCCCGCCGCCAGCGCAGGGGCGACCTTGGCGACGATCTGGTGCAGGGGGTAGTTCCACGGCGTGATCGCGCCGACCACGCCGACCGGCTCGTGGAAGACGGTCGAGTTGCCGACCTTCTCCTCGAAGGCGTACGTCGCCGCCAGCTCGGCGTAGGAACCGGCGACGGCGATCGGTACGGCCGCGTGGACGGTCTGGGAGAGCTTCAGGGGCGAGCCGAGTTCGGCGGTGACCGTCTCGGCGATCTCGTCCTTGCGGGCCGCGAGGACGTCCCGGAGGGCGGCCAGGCGCGCGGCCCGTTCGGCGGGGCCGGTCGCGACCCAGGCCGGGAGGGCGGCACGGGCGGCCCGTACGGCGGCGTCGACGTCCTCGGCGGCCCCCGCCGGGACCCGGCCGACGATCCGCTCGTCGACCGGGTTCACGACCTCGATCGTGTCCGGGCCGGCGGCGGGGCGCCACTCGCCGTCGATGTACATGCCGTCGTGTGCCTTCATCGTGCGTCCTCCCGGGCGGGGCTGCGTCGTCCGCCCCATAAACTAGCGGCGTTAGTTTTCTGGCGCCAGACGTCTCTGGGGATCAGCCGGACGCCCAGGACATCACAAGCCGACCCGCGCCCGGTCGTCCGCCCTCGCCACGGCCTCCCGCCCGAAGGCCGTCTCGTACGCCCGCCGGACCCTCTCGGTCTTCCGCCCGTCCCCCGCCGCCCGCGTCACTCCTCCAGGTCGGGCAGCCGCGCCGGGGCCGGGGAAATACGTTCGCCGTGCTGGTCGAAGACGAACAGGTGGGCGATGTCGACGAGGAGGGGGACGTGCATGCCCCGGCGGAGGTCGATGTCGGGGGTGGTGCGCACGACGAGGTCGCCGGGGAGGCGGCCGTCGGCCGGGGCGGGTTCGGGGGCGGGGTTCGTCGCGTCGTCCAGGACCACCACCGGGCCGGCGCGCAGGGCGCCCGCCCGCTCCCGGAAGCGGTTCAGGACCGTGCCCTCGCGGCGGCGGCGCCGGTCCGTGGGGGCGGCGGGGCGTGGGGCCTCCAGCTCCGGTACGAGGGCTGGGCGGGAGCCGGTGTTGAAGTGGACGAGGACCTCGTGGCCCTGGAACTCCACGTGTTCCACGAGGCCGCTGATCGCCACCTCGCCGGGGCGGGCGTCGGCCGGTTTGGCGAGGCGGACGGCCTCCGAGCGCAGGCCGACGATGACCTCGCGACCCTGCTGGACGCGGAGCAACTGGTGGTCCAGGCAGAGGGGTTCGGGCAGCCGCAGGTACTGCTTGCCGAGGCTGATGGTCATCGCGCCGTCCAGCGGGGCGCGGACCAGGCCGCGCAGCAGGTTGATCCGCGGGGTGCCGATGAAGGCGGCGACGAAGACGTTGCGCGGCAGGGCGTACACCGAGCGCGGGGTGCCTACCTGCTGGAGGACGCCGCCACGCATGACGGCCACCCGGTCGCCGAGCGACATGGCCTCGGCCTGGTCGTGGGTGACGTAGACCGTGGTGACGCCCAACTGACGGGTGAGGGCGGCTATTTCGGCCCGCAGGTGGTTGCGGAGCTTGGCGTCCAGGTTGGACAGCGGTTCGTCCATCAGGAAGGCGGAGGGGTGGCGGGCGATCGCCCGGCCCATGGCGACGCGCTGGCGTTCGCCGCCGGAGAGCTGGCCGGGGAGGCGGTCGAGGAGGTCCTCGATGCCCAGCATGCGGGCGGTGGCGTCCACCCGCGGGCTCGGGTCCTCGCCGGGTGCCTCGATGCGCAGCGGGAAGCCGATGTTGCCGCGGCTCGTCATGTTCGGGTAGAGGGCGAAGTTCTGGAACACCATCGCCATGCGCCGGTCGGCGGGGAGCAGGTCGTTGGCGTACTCGCCGTCGAGCAGCAGCTGCCCCTCGGTGATCTCCTCCAGGCCGGCGATCATTCTGAGCACCGTGGACTTGCCGCAGCCCGAGGGGCCGAGCAGCACGAGGAACTCGCCGGGCGCGATGTCCAGCGACAGCCGGTCCACCACGCGGACGCCTCGCGTGTAGGTCTTGCTCACGTCGTGCAGAGAGATGGCGCGTGTCATGGCAGTGCCCCCGGGGGCTCACTTGGGCGCTGGTGCTCCGCGGTCGGATGTCCCGTGCGGGTCGTACGGGCTTGTGAGTCACGGAAGTTAACGGACCGTGCCCGGCCGGGGGAAGAGAAGGGGCCGGATCGGGCGCTCCCGTCCAGTCGGTGAGAAAGCGGACGGCCGGATTCAGCGAGTGCGGGCGGCCCTGCCGGGTTCGCGGACCTGGGTGAGGTGGGCGAAGACTACGACGTTGCCCGAGTAGCCGGTCCTGCGGTCGTAGGTGCCGCCGCAGGTGATCAGCCGCAGCTCGGGGCGGCCGCGGGCGCCGTACACCTCCCGGTCGGGGAAGTCCTTCTTCTCGTACTTCTTGATGGCGTCGACGGTGTAGACGGCGGTCCGTCCGTCGGCGCGTCTGATCTCGACGGTGCGGCCCGGTTTCAGTTCGGTGAGGCCCGCGAAGACGGCGGGGCCGGTGTCGGTGTCGAGGTGGCCGACGGCGACGGCGGTCCCCTGCTCGCCGGGCGTCGGTCCGCCGTCGTACCAGCCCACCAGGTTCGGACGGTCGTCCGGCGGTGCGGGCAGGCGCCGCTCGCGGTCGAGGCGGAGGGCCATGACCGGGGCGTCGACCTTCAGGTACGGGATGGCCAGCCGGGTGGCACGGGAGCGGGGCAGGGAGCGCTCCGGCGACGAGGCCGGGGGGCGGCGGACGGACCGGGGCTTTGGTGCCGGCCGGCGGGGTTGCGCCGTCCGCGCGCCGGCCCGCGCCCCGGGCGGCCGCGGTTTCGGCCTGCTCGCAGCGCTGCCCGCCCTGGGCGGCTCGTGCCGGGCACGGCCGGTGCCGGCCCTGGGTGGTGCGGACTTCGCCGCACCCGCACCGGCCCCGGGCCGCGGCGGCTTCGCCCGGGCCGCGTCGACGGCCGGTCGCGGTCGCTGCGGCCTCGAAGTCCTGGCGTCGGCTCGGCCCTCGGGCGGCTCTCGGCGAGCGCCGGGCGCGCCGCCGGCGCCGAACGGCTCGGGGCGACCCCCGTGCAGTCCGGTGCCGGTCGCGCGCCCCTGCTGTGACACCGCGGGCACGTCGGCAGGAGGGCCCGGGGCAGCGGCGGCGGCCGCCCCGGCGGGTGCCTCGTCGACGTGCTGCGCCCACCAGACGCCGCCCACCACCAGGGAGACGGTCAGTACGGCCGTCCTCGCCAGGCGGTAGGCGCGCCTCCGGTACCAGGGCCTGCGGGTCCGTCTACGCGGCGCCATGCAAGCGGCGACGGAGCCGGAACCAGGCCACCCCGCCGACGGCGGCCAGGCCCACGGCGGCGGCACCGGCGACCGGGGTGAAGGCGTCGGCGCGGGCGAGGCCGCCGCCACCGGCGGGCGGACCACCGTTCGGGACGCCGGCGGCGGCGGGCTGGTCCTTGCACTCGACGGTGAACACCTTGGTCTTGCCCGCGCCGGCCGCGCCGACGATGTTCCAGGTGAGCTTGTACATGCCGTCGGGCAGCGTCACGATCTCGCTGCTGCCCGTGCCGTCCGGGAGGTTGAGGAGACCGTCGCGGGTCGCGCCGCCCGGCACCAGAGGCTGCGTCACGATGGACCATCTGACGGTCTGGTTGAGGTCGAACTCGTTGGCGTCGAGGTAGAACTTGCAGACCTTCGACTCGTCCTTCGGGTCACCGGGGGGCGTCGTGCGGGTCGGCTCCACGCTGTGGATCTTGACGGTGTCGGGGTCACTGGGTGCCGCCGGCACGGCGACTGCCGTCGTCGTCCCCGCCAGCGCGCCTACGGTGACGGTGAGCGCCGCGAGGGCGGCGGTGCGCATTCCGGCGCGGCGCGGAAGAAGCGTGGTGGAAATGCGGGCCCCTCCGAGTCAGACGATTTTCGTACAAATCGCAGTTGATCTGACTCTCTTTCACATCCGCGCCGCGGATGGTGGGAGCAGCGCCCTACGTCCCGTCAGACATCCCTCTTCCGGTCCAGTGCGACCCCCGCTCTGCGGGGCTCGGGGTCCGGCGCCCGTTCCCCGGCCGGCCCGCCCGGCGAAGGCGACCGCAGCGCGACCCCCGAGGACACCAGCAGCAGCGCGCCGAGCATCACGAACGGCGCCGCCACGCCCGCGACCCCGGCGATCAGGCCGGCCGCGGCGGGCGCGGCGACCTGGCCGAGGCGGTTGCCGGTCAGGCGCAGGGCGAGGGCGGTGGAGCGGGCGCCGTCGGGGGCGGCCTGGACGACGGTCGTCATGGACAGCGGCTGGCCCACGCCGAGGCAGAAGCCGAGGGCCGCGAGCATCACGGCCAGGCCCCACACCGGCACCGGCAGGGCGATGCCGGCGCACAGCACGGCCGCCAGCAGACAGGTGACGGTGAGCAGCAGCGCCCGGCCCAACAGCCGCAGCAGTGGCGTCAGTACCAGGCGGCAGGCGATCGTGGCCGCGGCCCGCAGGCTGAGCAGGAGGCCGATCACGGAGGGGGCGATGCCCCGGTGTTCGCCGACCACCGGGAGGTAGGCGGTGAGGATGTCGGTCGCGGAGAGCACGGAGAGGCTGATGAAGATGCCGGCGGGTACGCCCCGGGCGCGCAGGATGCGCTGGACGGGGACGCGGTCGCCCTGGCCTGTACGGGACTTGACCGTCGTACGGTCCTCTATGCGCCACAGGGACGTGAACGCGACCGCGGCTCCCGCGCCCGCGACGACCAGGGCGAGCGCGCTGGTGCCCGCCATGTCCCGGCCGCCGATCAGGGCGCCCGCCGCGATCGGGCCGACCAGCTGGCCGAGGGAGGCGCCGATGGTGAAGTGGCCGAAGTTGCGGTCCTGTTCGTGCGGGGCGGACTGGCGGGCCACGAGCGACTGGGCGCCGATCACGAAGCAGAGGTGGCCGAGGCCCATCACCCCGCTCCAGACCGCCATGGCCCAGAGGGAGTTGGCGAGGCCGCTGAGTGCACAGCCGCCGGATATCAGGACCACCCCGGCCGGCAGCAGGGGCGCGCAGCGGCCGTGGTCGGTGCGTCGGCCCAGCGGTACCGCGACGAAGAGCGGGAGCAGGGCGTACACGCCCGCGATGACGCCGATCGCCCGCTCGTCCGCGCCCAGCGCGAGGGCCCGGTAGGACACGGCGGGCCGGGCCATCGACACCGCCCCCTGCGCGAAGCTGAAGGCGATGACGAGGCGGAGCAGCCAGCCGCGGTTCGCACCGGGCCTCACGGTCGTTTCCTCCATGGCGAGTTGGTCGACGGGTCTGGTCGACGGGTCCGTCAGATGATCCCGAAGAGGATTCCTGCCCCGAGGATGATCAGAGATGTCAGCGCGGCCCACTTGACCACGAACCTGGTGTGGTCGCCGAACTCGACCTTGGCCATGCCGACCAGGACGTAGACGGCCGGGACGAGCGGGCTCGACATGTGCAGCGGCTGGCCGACCAGCGAGGCGCGGGCCATCTCCAGCGGCGAGACGCCGTGCGCCGCGCCGGCCTCGGCGAGGACCGGGAGGACGCCGAAGTAGAAGCCGTCGTTGGACATGAAGTACGTGAGGGGAAGGCTCAACACGCCGGTGACGAGGGCCATGTGCGGGCCCATGCCCTCCGGGATGACGTCCACCATCCACTTGGCCATGCTGTCGACCATGCCGGTGCCCTGGAGGACGCCGGTGAAGACGGCGGCGGCGAAGACCATGCCGGAGACGTTGAGGACGTTGTCCGCGTGGGCGGCGAGGCGGGCCTTCTGGTCGGGGATGTGCGGGAAGTTCACGGTGAGCGCGAGCGCGGCGCCGATCAGGAACAGCACCGGGATCGGCAGGTACTCCATGATCATGGCGGTGAGCAGCACGACCGTGAGGAGGAAGTTGAACCACAGGAGCTTGGGACGCAGGGTGGCCCGGTTCTGGTCGAGGCCCTGGAAGTCGTCATCGCCGTCGGCACCGGCTTCGGCACCGGCGTCGGTGCCGAAGCCCGCGCCGCCGGTGCGGGCCGGGGTCTTGCCGTCGCCGGAACCGCCCGCGCCGACCAGGACCGTCTCGGTCTCCTTCTCCTCGACCTTCTCGTCCACCAGGATCTCGCCCAGCGTCAGCACGCCCAGCCGCCTGCGCTCACGCACACCGAGGACGTACGACAGGATGAAGACGCCGAGGAGGCCGACCAGCAGGGCGGGGATCATCGGGACGAAGATGTCGCTGGCGTCCAGCTTGAGGGCGGTGGCGGCGCGGGCGGTGGGGCCGCCCCACGGCAGGGTGTTCATCACGCCGTTGGCCATGGCGGCGACACCGGTCATCACGACCAGGCTCATCTTGAGGCGCTTGTACAGCGGGTACATCGCCGAGACGGTGATCATGAAGGTGGTCGAGCCGTCGCCGTCGAGCGAGACGATCGCGGCGAGGACGGCGGTGCCGACGACGATCCGCATCGGGTCGGCCTTGGCGAACTTCAGGATCCCGCGAACGACCGGGTCGAAGAGGCCGACGTCGATCATCACACCGAAGTAGACGATCGCGAACATGAGCATCGCCGCGGTGGGGGCGAGGCTGGTGACGCCGTCGATGACGTAGTCACCGAGCTTGGCGCCCTTTCCCACGAACACACAGAACAGTGCGGGGATCAGTACGAGCGCCGCGATCGGCGACATCTTCTTCATCATGATCAGGACCAGGAAGGTCGCGATCATGGCGAAGCCGAGGATGGTCAGCATGAGTGGATACCTAACGTTCGCCCTTGAACTCCCACCAGGGCCGGCGGTGGCGACGACGTTAGGACTCGTCAAGTGGCGTTAACAAGACGTTGACACGCGAGCAATAAGCGCAAAACTCCTGGTCACAGCTTTGCTCAGGTCAGAGCAGGGAACTTTTCGGTCACGGCGGCCACCTCGACGGGCACTCCGTTGAGAACGGCGTTGCCCGAGAGCGGGTCGAGCAGGCTGCCGTCGAGGATCTGGTTGACGTTGACTCCGGGGTCGGCGGAGGCATGGCTGAGCCGGGTTCCGGGCCGGTCGTGACCCCAACCGTGCGGCAGGCTCACCACCCCCCGGCGCACGCCGTCGGTGACCTCCGCGGGCGCGGTCACCTCTCCCCCGGCGCCCTTGACCCGCACGGGCGCCCCGTCCCGTACGCCCAGGCGTTCGGCGTCCTCGGGGTGGATGTGCAGGGTGCAGCGGTTGGTGCCGCCGGTGAGGGCGGGCACGTTGTGCATCCAGCTGTTGTTGGAGCGCAGATGACGCCGGCCGACGAGGACGAGTCCGGCGGGCCGCTCGTGCAGGGCCTGCCGGAGGCGGGGCAGGTCGCCCGCGATCGGCTGCGGGAGCAGCTCGACCCTGCCGCTGCGGGTCTTCAGCGGCTGCGGCAGGCGCCGGCTCAGCGGCCCGAGGTCGATGCCGTGCGGATGCGCGAGCAGTTTCTCCAGGCTCAGCCCGTCCGGGCGTACGCCGAAGCCGTCGCCGTACGGTCCGAGGCGCAGCATCAGGTCGAGGCGCCGCTCGGGGCCGGTCTCGCCGGTGAGCTGTGCGGCGAGCTCGCGGGGGTCCCGGCCGTGGACCGGGGAGTGCGGCTCCTTGACCGCCTTGCCGAGGGTCTGGTCGATCACCATCGCGTCGACGGCGGCCGGGTCGGCGCCGTGCATGCCGGTCGCGGCCAGGACCAGCCGGGCGAGGATCTCGGTCTCGGCCATCCTGCCGGGCTCCAGGGGCACGGCGGGGCGCGTGTAGCGGACCTGGTTGCGGACGGCGAGGGTGTTGAAGGCGAAGTCGTGGTGCGGGCTCTGGGAGGGCGGGGGCGGCGGCAGCACTACGTGGGCGTGGCGCGAGGTCTCGTTCAGGTACGGGTCGACGCTGACCATGAAGTCGAGGGAGTCGAGGGCCTTGTCGAGCCGGTTCCCGTCAGGGGCGGACAGCACCGGGTTGGCGGCGACCGCGATGAGCGCGCGGACCGGTTCGCCCTGCTCGGTGGCCGTGTCGATCTCCTCGGCGAGCGCGGAGAGCGGCAGCTCCCCCTTCGCCTCCGGGTGCCCGCTGACCCGGGAGCGCCAGCGGCCGAGGGCGAACCCGTGGCCGGGTCCGGCGGGGCGCGGCGTCCTGTCGGTGGCCGCCTGGGGGAAGAGGGCGCCGCCGGGGCGGTCGAGGTTGCCGGTGAGGATGTTGAGGACGTCGACGAGCCAGCTGGCGAGGGTGCCGTGGGGCACGGTGCAGCTGCCGATGCGGCCGTATACGGCGGCGGTGGGGGCGGCGGCGAGTTCGCGGGCGAGGGCGCGGATCGTGAGCGCGTCCACGTCGCAGGCGTCGGCCACGGCTTCGGGGGTGAAGTCCTGTACGGACGCCGCGAGTTCGTCGAGCCCCTGCACGTGGGCGGCCAGGTCTCCGAGCTCCACGAGGCCCTCCTCGAAGAGGACGTGTGCCATCGCCGCGAGCAGCAGGGCGTCGGTGCCGGGCCGGATGGCGATGTGGCGGTCGGCGAGCTTGGCGGTACGGGTGCGGCGGGGGTCGACGACCGTGAGCGTGCCGCCGCGGGCCTTGAGCGCCTTGAGCTTGCCGGGGAAGTCGGGGGCGGTGCACAGACTCCCGTTGGATTCCAGGGGGTTGGCGCCCAGGAGCAGCAGGTGGTCGGTGTGGTCGAGGTCGGGTACCGGGATCGCGTTGGCGTCGCCGTACAGCAGGCCGCTGGAGACGTGCTTGGGCATCTGGTCGACCGTGGACGCGGTGAAGATGCTGCGGGTGCCGAGCCCTGCGAGGAGCACTGGCGGGTAGAGCGCGCCGGCCATGGTGTGCACGTTGGGGTTGCCGAGGACGACGCCGACGGAGTTCGCGCCGTACCGCTCGACGACGGTCCGGATCCCGGCGGCGACCGCGTCGAAGGCCTCCTCCCAGGTGGCCTCGCGCAGCTTGCCGTCCTTGCGGACGAGGGGTCCGCGCAGCCGGTCGGGGTCGCCGTCGACGGCCCCGAAGGAGGCGCCCTTGGGACAGATGAACCCCTGGCTGAACACATCGTCCCGGTCACCGCGGGCACCGGTGACGCGGGTGCCCTCGATGGTGAGCGTGAGCCCGCAGGTGGCCTCGCACAGGGGGCAGATTCGCAGGGCGGTGCGGGACACGGGTCCTCCCGGGAGCGGCGGCTTCGGTGACGCGCGGACGAGAGCGAGCATACCGAGCGGTATGCACGGAGGGGAGGGTCAGCGGGGGACGAGGTCGGAAATTCACGAACCGTTACAGCGCCGGTCCGGCCGGCCAGGGCGCGGACGCCCTAGTCCAGTACCCGCGCCAAATACGCCCGCAGCAGCTCCCGGGTCTCCTCGATGATCTTCTCGTCGCCCTCCGGAGCCACCCGGAAGGCGAGGTGGACGAGGGTGTCGGCGGTTTCCACGGCGACCAGGAAGGTGCGGCGCAGGTCCTCGTCCGGGGCGCGGTCGAGGTAGCCGGAGAGGAGGTCGGTGAGGCGGTCGGCGACGCGGTGGTTGGGTTCGGCGTAGCGGGAGCCGACCGGGATCTGGTTGCCGAAGTCGACGAGGGTGAAGCCGGGGGCGGTGCGCTTCATGGCGAGGTACTCGTCGAGTACGGCGTCCACCGCCGCCCGCCAGCCGCCCTCGCCGGTCCCCCGGAGGCGCTCGGTGACGCGCTCGGTGTAGCGCTCCAGGTTGCGCTGGGCGAGGGCGTCGGCCATCGCGCGCTTGTTGCCGAAGAAGCGGTAGACCGAGCCGATCGGAACGCCGGCGCGCAGGGCGACGGCCCGGGTGCTGAGCGCGTCGTAGCCGACCTCGTCAAGGAGGTCGGCGCAGGCGTCGAGGATCCTCGTCAGCCGTTCGGCGCTGCGCCGCTGCACGGGCGCTCGGCGGAGCGATGTCGCTGGGGGCACGGGCTTCATGATGCCTTTCCGCCGCGGTCCGGGAAACCTCGCCCCTCAGTACGGAGCACGGAGCCCGGTGCGCTCAGCACGCCGTTCGCGGTCCCGGTCGCTTCCGGCGACTTCCCGGTCCCCGCCGACTCCGACTGCGGCGACGCCGTGATGTCCGCGGTGCTCTCGACCGGCTCGCCGTCGACGGCCCACACCGTGCCGTCGTCGGCGTACAGGCGGGCGGTGACGTGGTGGGTGCCGTGCGGGACGTAGCGGGCGGAGAGGCGGTACTCGGAGGTGCGCAGCCGGGCGACCGGATGACCGTCCACGAAGAGGCGGACGATGCCGCGGCCGGCCACCGCCTCCTCTTTCGCACCGGCGGGCGAGAAGCGGAAGTCCTCGAGAGTCAGGCGGACGTTCCAGCTGTTGCCGGCGGCGGGCTGCACCTCGATGCCGACGTCGGGTGCGCCCTCTTCCTCCACCTCACGGTAGCGATGCCCCTCCTTGTCGGTCTCGTCGAGGAGTTTGCCCACCGGTGAGGGTGAGGGGTCGTTCCTCCGGTTCTGCTGCTCGTCCGCACCGCTGGTGCCACAGCCCGCGGATCCTGTCAGCAACAGGACACAGACCGCGAGCGCAGCAAGAAGTGCCCGCGTCCACGCCATGTCGGGGAGCGTAGAACACCGGTACGACACCTCGTATCCCCCTGGAGTCTGGTTCCCGCGCTCCGAGCTCCTCCGTGAGGAGGTCTCCCTGTCCTCTTGCGCCGGGGAAAACGCAATCCTACGGTGGTACATAGGAATCAGACCGCAAAGGAGCGATCATGAACGGGGACGCGCGGAAGACCGCCGAGGGCCTCACCTACCTCTCCGGCTTCGGCAACGAGCACAGCTCGCAGGCCATCCCGGGCGCACTGCCCGAGGGCCGCAACTCGCCCCAGCGCGCCCCTCTCGGGCTGTACGCGGAACAGCTCAGCGGTACGGCGTTCACCGAGCCCCGGTCGCACAACCGCCGTTCCTGGCTGTACCGCATCCGCCCGTCGGCCGCGCACCCGGCGTTCACGCGCACAGAGAACGGCCGGATCCGTACGGCTCCCTTCACGGAGTGCGTGCCGGACCCGAACCGGCTGCGCTGGGACCCCCTGCCGGAGCCCACCCCGGGCACCGACTTCCTCGCCGGGCTGCGGACCCTCGGCGGCAATGGCGACGCGACCCAGCGCACCGGCATGGCCGTGCACCTGTACCACGCCGACGCCTCGATGGACCGCGTCTTCAGCGACGCGGACGGCGAGCTGCTGATCGTGCCGGAGCGCGGCGGGCTGCTGCTGCGCACGGAGTTCGGGCTGCTTCATGTGGAGCCGGGACATGTGGCGCTGATCCCTCGTGGCGTCCGCTTCCGTGTGGAGCTGCTGGATGCGTCGGCCCGCGGCTATGTGTGCGAGAACTACGGGTCGCCGTTCCGCCTCCCCGACCTCGGCCCCATCGGCGCCAACGGCCTCGCCAGCCCCCGGGACTTCCGGGCGCCGGTGGCCGCATACGAGGGCGACGAGAACACGGCGGGCCCGGTGGAGGTGGTGAACAAGTTCTGCGGCAACCTCTGGACGGCCACGTACGACCACTCGCCGCTCGATGTCGTCGCCTGGCACGGCAACCATGTGCCCTACGTCTATGACCTGCGCCGTTTCAATGTGCTCGGGACCATCTCGTACGACCATCCCGACCCGTCGATCTTCACGGTGCTGACGTCGCCGTCGGACACTCCCGGCCTGGCCGGCGTCGACTTCGTGGTCTTCGCACCGCGCTGGCTGGTGGGCGAGGACACCTTCCGGCCGCCGTACTTCCACCGGAACGTGATGAGCGAGTACATGGGGCTCATCGAGGGCGCCTACGACGCGAAGACCTCCGGTCCGGGGGGCTTCGTGGCCGGCGGGGGCTCGCTGCACAACATGATGTCGGCGCACGGGCCGGACCGGGACACCTTCGACCGGGCGAGCGCCGCCGAGCTGCGACCCCAGAAGGTCGACGACGGGCTGGCGTTCATGTTCGAGACCCGCTGGCCGGTGACCCTGACACCAGACGCGGCCCGGGCGGAGCATCTGCAGCAGGGCTACGACGACGTGTGGCAGGGCCTGGAGCGGCATTTCCGCCCCTTGCACTGAAGATTCCCTACCGGTACGGATGGCCCCGTGACCTCCTTCGCCCCGGACTCGATCGTCCTGAACCGCAAGCTGCCGCTCTGGTACCAGGTGTCGCAGTCGCTGCGCGCCTCGATACTGGGCCGCTCGCCGCAGGATCCGCTGCGGCTGCCCACCGAGGAGCAGTTGGCGGGGCACTACGGGGTGAGCGTGCTGACCATGCGGCAGGCGCTGAAGGAGCTGGAGAACGAGGGCCTGATCACGCGCCACCGCAGGCGCGGCACGTTCATCGAACCGGACGCCCTCCGGGGCGCCCCGGTGCGGCTGCTCGGCTCGGTGGACGCGATCGTGGCCCAGCAGTCAGGCATGGCGACGCAGCTGCTGGAGCACGGCAGGGCGCCCGTGCCGCCCGAACTCGCCGAGTTCTTCCCGGATCTCGCCGAGGTGGCGACGTACCACCGCCTGCGCGGCGACGAGAAGACCGGCGAGCCGACCAACCACGCCCGCAACTACGTCCGTCCCGAACTCGCCGCGCAGATCGACCCGGACGACCTGGTCCGCTGGCCGATGACCAAGGTGCTCAAGGATGTCGTCGGGGCGGACATCAGCCGCATCACGGACACCGTGGAGGCCCGCCTGGCGGACCCGGAGACCTCCCGCCTCCTCCAAGTCCCGCTGCTCAGCCCGATCCTGCACTACACGGGCGTCACCTACGACACGGACGGGCGCCCCCTGGACGTGGCCGTCATCCACTACCGGGGGGACCGCTTCTCCTTCACGGTGACGTTGGACGCCACCTGAGCCGGCTGTCCGTGGCAGGTCGTACGATGCCGAGCGTGACGCACGACGATGCCCCGCCGCTGGCGGACCTCATGCCGTGGTCCGTCGCACCGCCGCGGCTCGGCCGGGGGTGGCCGACGGGCCCCGACGCGGCATCCCTGAAGGCCCGCTGGGACGCCCTGCTGAAGGCCGAGGGCCCGGACCGGGAGGCCCTGTTCGAGCCGACCCGCTCACGCACCCTGCGCTCGGCGGTCGGCCAGCTGCCGGGCCAGGCGGGCAGCACGGAGAAGCTGATCCGCGCCTCGGGACCCTGCCCGGAGCCCGTACGGGTGCTGAACGCGCCCTTCGACGAACAGTGGCTGATCCCCGACCACCGGCTGATCGACGCGGCCCGGCCCGAACTGTGGCGGGTGGCGGACGAGCACCAGATCTTCGTCACGGAGAGCCCCGAGACCCCCGGCCCGCTCCTCCTCGCCACCTCCCTGATCCCGCTCCACCGCCCCGGCCGGATCCGCCCCCTGTACCGCCGCCCCGGGGGCGCGGAACCCAATCTCGCGCCGGGCCTGATGGACCACCTGGCCGCCCGTCTCGGCCTCTCCCCCACCCCGGCGGACCTCCTGGCCTGGACCGTGACGGCGGTCCGCCCGGGCCTCACCGTCCCCCTCACCGAGGACCCCGAACTCTGGGCACAGGGCGTCGAACTCGGCCACCGCGTCCTGTGGCTGATGCGCCGCGACGGCAGCCGCCCGAAGCTGCCGGGCGGCCGCCGCCCGTACGTCCGCGCGCCCCTGCCCTCCCGCCCCCTCTCCGTGCACTACGACCGCGACGAGGAGGCCCTCCACCTCGACGAGGGCCGTATCTCCCCGGTGCCCCCGGAGTCCTGGGACTTCGAGGTGGGCGGAACACGCGTACTGGAACAGTGGTTCACGGCCCGCACCACCGACCCCGAGCCGGGCACGCTGGAGGCGATCCGCCCGCCGACCTGGCCGCAGGTGTGGACGTCGGAGCTGCTGGAGCTGATCACGGTGCTGGCGCTGCTGGCGGAGCTGAGGCCGCGGCAGGAGGAACTGACGGTGACCGCGCCGATCACCACGCAGGAGCTGCGCAAGGCCGGCGTGCTGCCGGTGCCGGAGGCGGCACGCCGGCCCGCGTCGGTGCTGGACCACCACGAGGAAGGCCCGGAAGGCCAAGTCGCCTTGCTCTAGCCTTGCTCTAGGTTCTGGGCTCGAAGGCGTCCATGACCCGCTGGAGCGCCCTTTCGAACACCTCCTCCAGATCGATCGGCCCGGAGGCCTCCATGAAGGCCGCCGCCACCCGCGGATAGGCGCCGGTGGCCACCTGACTGCCGAGGTAGGCGATCCGGACCGCGTTCTCCTCCTCCTCGGACCAGGGCATGGAGCGGGTGCGCTCGGCGGTGGCGAGCTCGTTCGCGGTGTACGTCGTCACGACGCCGTTGAGCAGCGCGACCAGCTCCATCTTGATGCTGTACGGCTGGTCGAGCGGTTCGAGGCAGGCCAGGCAGTGCTCCAGGTAGCGCAGGGTGTTGGGGCTGAAGCCGTAGACCCCCGCCATCAGGCGCGGCACCCACGGGTGGCGGCGCATGATGGCGCGGGTCTCGTACGCGTTGCGGAGCATGTCGGCGCGCCAGTCGCCCGAGGGCTCGCCCATCTCGTGCTCGGCGCCGATGGCGTCGAGCATCAGCTCGTACAGGTCCTCCTTGCGCGGGACGTAGTTGTACAGCGACATCGTTCCGCAGCCCAGTTCGGCCGCGACGTGCCGCATGGAGACGCCGTCCAGCCCCTGCGCGTCCGCGATGCGCACGGCCGCCGCCGCGACGTCCGCGCGCGTGAACGCCGGCTTCGGCCCCCGGCCCGTCCGCTCGGGACGGGCCCAGATCACTTCGGGTACGGCCGCTCGGCCCGCCATCGATCATCACCTCGGCCACCATCCTAGTTACGTACAGCGTACGTAGTGCGCTATGGTCGGTCCATGACTTCTACGTACGCTGTACTTAGTGAAGGTCTGGAGAAGCGGTTCGGTGCCGTGCACGCCCTGCGCGGCCTGGATCTCGCGGTGGCGACCGGCACGGTCTGCGGCATCCTCGGCCCGAACGGGGCGGGCAAGACCACGGCCGTACGCCTGCTCACCACGCTGCTGCGACCGGACGCGGGCTCGGCGCGGATCGCCGGCCACGACCTCGTCCGGGAGGCGGCGGCCGTACGGCGCAGCATCGGCGTCACCGGGCAGTACGCGTCGGTCGACGGCGACCTGACCGGGCGCGAGAACCTGCGCCTGTTCGCCCGGCTGCACCGGGTGCGGGGGCCGGCCGAGCGGGCCGGCGAGCTCCTGGACCGCTTCGGGCTGGCCGAGGCCGCCGACCGGCCCGCGTCCACCTACTCGGGCGGGATGCGCCGCCGGCTGGACCTGGCGGCGAGTCTGATACGCCGTCCCGAAGTGCTGTTCCTGGACGAGCCGACCACCGGGCTCGACCCGGCCAGCCGGAACCTGATCTGGGCCGCCGTGCGCGACCTCACGGCGGAGGGCACGACCGTGCTGCTGACCACCCAGTACCTGGAGGAGGCCGACCAACTCGCCCACGACATCGCCCTGGTGGACCGAGGGCGGGTCGCGCACACGGGTTCGCCGGCCCAGCTCAAGTCGCTCATCGGGACCCAGGTCGAGGTCGTCGTCGCGGACGCGGACGTGCTGGCGAAGGCGGCGGCCGTGCTGGACCGACTCACCGGCGCACAGCCGTCGTTCGACCACGAGCGCAACGCCGTCGGCGCGGTCAGCCGGGACTCGACGCTCACCATCCCCCGCCTGGTGCGCGAACTCGACGCGGCGGGTGTGCCGTTGCTGGATGCGAGCCTGCGTCCGCCGACCCTCGACGACGTGTTCCTCCGGCTCACCGACGACCTCCAGGAGCGTGCGGCATGACCACACTGGCCTACGACAGCGGCGCGATGCTCGGCCGTCAGCTGCGGCGGATGCGGAACAACCCGGGGCTGCTGATCCTGACCCAGACCATGCCGATCAGCATGCTGCTGTTCTTCGGCTACGTCTTCGGCAGCGCGCTCGCGATGCCGGGCGAGGACTACCGCTCGTTCCTGTTGCCGGGCCTGCTGGTGGCGACCGCCGCGAACGGGATCATGACCGGGATGTTCCAGGCGGCCGGGGACACCCACCGGGGCGTGATGGACCGCTTCCGCACCCTGCCGATGAGCCGGGCGGCCGTGCCGCTGGGGCAGGCGGTGGCGGACCTGCTCGTCACGGCGGCCGGGACGGTGCCGTTGCTGCTGGTCGGCCTCGCGGTGGGCTGGCGCGTGGAGGGCAGCGCTCTGGAGGCGGTGGGCGCCTTCGGTCTGTTGCTGCTGTTCCGGTTCTCCACCACCTGGATCGGGATCTTCCTGGGCCTGCTCACCCGCAACGAGGAGGCCGCGGGCCAGCTCGGCGGCGCGACCTTCCTGCTGCCGCTGCTGTCCAACGCGTACATCCCGGCCGACGGACTGCCGGGCTGGCTCCGGACGGTCGCCGAGTGGAACCCCATCAGCGCGGTGACGACGGCCCTGCGGGACCTCTTCGGCAACGCGCCCGTGCCGGAGGGGGCGGCCTGGCCGGTGGCCCATCCCGTCGCCGGGTCACTGGCCTGGTGCGCGGTCCTCCTCGCGGTGTTCGTGCCGCTCGCCGTGCGACGGTACGCGCACGGCGAGCGCTGACCGCCTGGCGCGGCACCAGGGCCGTCCGGCGGATCGTGCCGCCGACGCGGGGGCAGCAGCGACATCAGCCGCTCCGCGGCGGGCGCCGATCAGGCACCGCCGTTTTCCTGCGACCTGATCCGCCGGACAGGCCCTAGGTCTGCGGGGCCAGCTCGGGCCCGAGCGAGGAGAACTTCTCCTGGGAGACGACCCGCTTCGGCGGCCAGGTGATGTTGTCCGGCGGCCAGCTCTGGCCGGTCTTCTTCAGGAACCACTGGGGCGGCTCGTACATCGGCGGCTCGTAGCCGTCGGGGAGGGACGTCTTCCATTCGACGTCCTTCGTCCGCTTCGTGAACTCGGCCTTGATCGCCTTCAGCCGTTCGGGCTGGGTGATCAGGTCGACGGCCGTGGCCGCGAGATAGCGCGCGGCGGCGAGCAGGGCCGCCTGGCCGGGGGCGGCCGCCGCGCAGGAGGCGGTGGACCAGGTGTGCATCTTGGTGCCGATCGGGGCGAGCGCGGCGCCCATCGAGACGGTCGGCACGTTCCAGCTGATGTCGGCCACGTCCGTGGAACCGCCGCCCATGAACACCGGGTTGGGGGCGGTGAGCGCGGCGACCTCGGCGTGCATGCCCTTCTGCGGCAGCCCGAGGGACTCCTGCAGCTCCTTGGCCAGCTGGTGGGCCTCGTCGGAGTATTCGGGCGGGCCTATCTGCCGCATGTTGTCGTGCATCAGCTCCGCGAAGGCCTTGGAGGGCAGCTGGTTCCAGCAGGCGGAGGTGATGCGGTGCCGCACCTTCGTCTGCGAGGCCTTGGCGGCGGCCTCCGAGACGGCGATCACCTTGTCGAGGAGGACCTGGACGCGGGCGGGGCTGCCCTCCCGTACGTAGTAGGAGATCTCGGCGATCTCCGGGGTGACGTTGGGGATGTCCCCGCCGTTGTTGATCACCCAGTGCAGGCGGCCGGACGGCGCCAGGTTCTCCTCGCGCAGGAACTCCGACATGGTCGCCATCATCACGGCCGCGTCCAGCGCGCTCTTGTTGCCGAGCGGGGTGCCGCCGTGACCGGCGACGCCGAGGAAGGTGAAGGTCACGGCCGTCATCGCGGTCGAGGAGCCCCAGCCGGTGGCGTTGGAGGTCGACGGGTGCCAGTCGAGGAACGCGTCGAGGCCCTCGTACACGCCCTTGCTGACCGCGTACGTCTTGCCGATCAGGGTCTCCTCGGCGGTGGAGCCGAAGAACTTCACGGTGACCGGAAGTCTGTGCTTGCGGGCGGCCTGCGCGACGGCCGCCGCGGCCGCTGCCGCCGCCGTGCCGAGGGCGCTGTGGCCGCAGCCGTGGCCGGGGCCGTAGCTGGGGGCGAAGGGGTCGTGGACGTACTCGCGCGGGTCGTGGTGGCCGACGCCCTTGTGCTGCGAGAGGCCGGGCAGGGCGTCGTACTCGCCGCTGAAGCCGAGGACGGGGCCGCCGCTGCCGTACGAGAAGGTCGCGGTGAACGCGGTCGGGAAGCCGGCGGTGCCGAACTCGACGTCGAATCCGGCCTTCTCGAGGAAGCCCGCTGCGGCGAGGGAGGAGTTCCACTCGCGCAGGCTGAGCTCGGCGTTCTCCCAGATCTCGGAGTTGAGAGCGGTGATCCGGCCCGAGTTGCCCTTGATCCAGTCCAGGGCGGTCGTCTTGGCGGGGCTGTCCTGGGCGAGGCCGGTGGGTGCCTCGTAGGCGGGCGGGGTGTCGTCGGCGGAGGCCGCCATCGCGGGGTCGGTCTCGGCGGCCATCACGGCGGTCGTGACACCGGCCGCGCCCAGCAGCTGCATGATGCGGCGGCGGCTCAGTATCTGGCCGTTCGCGGACGTCGTCTCGTGTTCATGCTGATCGTGCAGGTCACACACGCGCGCCTCCGGCGGTTGAGGATCGGTGCATCAGCCACGTGAAACGTGTAAACGATCAACAACCCTGGACCGGCAACGTTGCCGGGTCAACATGCGTGCATGACAAAGGTGTTACGCGCGGGGGCACCGGGAAGCGAGAGGGTGAGGGGACGTACCCGCGCTCGGCGGACACACCTGGACGCCGCTGCATGCCGTGGGGATGACGGACGACGGGATCGCAGCACTACGCCGGGACGGTGTGGCCGCCTGAGCGCGGGTCAGGAACTCCGAACGCGAGGGCTCAGCGCCCGCCGAACAGCGAACGGCTCAGTCGGCGCAGCGGCGCGAAGAGCGACAGCCGCCTCACTCGCGCACCCCTGGGGCTGCGCTCGCGCGTGTCACGTGCGGTCAGCTCACGCATCAACGAGGTCGCCTCGACCGTCTCCCGCTGGGGGACGGCAGGACCGCCCAGCACCGAGAGATGGCGGTCGAGACGCGAACTGGTCGCGCTGCTCCCGCAGGTGATCGCAGGGACCCTCGCCCTGCTGCGCACTGTTATCTGTTCCATGTCACTCCCCACCCGTACGAGTCCACCCGGCCCGGGCAGGGTAACCCTATCGCCCCCTTGGGGCACTCGTGTATCGCGGTCACAGGATTCACCTTCCCTGTAAGGAGGTTGACGACTCCTCTTTGATCACTCTCCGAATCCAACCGATTTCAGGGCGAGTTGGACAACCGGCTGGGTAGTGGGCTGCGGTGATCCCCCGTCGGGCTCGACGGTCACAGCCAGTGAGGTGGCGGAGGTGTCGAGACCGGACGCCACCAAGGGCGTGTCGTCGTCGAAGAGCCCCAGGGAGCGCGGTTGCGCGTCGGGGCGCATGAGCCACAGTTGGCGCACACGGTCGCTCGGCAGGTCGTCGTATCCGCTCAGGGTGACGACCGCGCTCCCCTCCGATGCGGAGGCGATCACTCCGATACTGCGGCCCTCGGTGTCCTGGCCCCTCGTCGCACGCGCGTCGGGAGCCGCGAGAACGTGGGCGATCTCACGCGCCTGGGCCCGCTCGGCGTTCAGTTGATCCTCCGTCTGCCCGGCCTGGACGGCGAACAGGGACGCGACCACGAGGGCCGCGGCGGCGGTCGCCGTCGCGAAGGGCACGAACAGGGGGATCCGCCGCCGCTCACGGGGCGGCGGCTGCACGCCCCACACGTGCGGCGGCAACTGGGGCGTACGCGCGCGTGCCGCCTCCCGCGGGGCGTTCTCCTGCGGAGTGGTGCGTACCGCGGCCAGCACCCGTTCGCGCATCGCGACCGGCGCCGGGGCTGCCGCCGACCAGGCGAGCCGGACGGCGTCCTCGGCCAGCGCGCGCACCTCGGCGGGACAGCTGTCGCACTTCTTCAGGTGCTTCTCGAAGCGGCGGCGCTCGTCGGGTTCGAGGGCGTCCAGGGCGTAGGGCGCGGCCAGGGAGTGGAGGTTCTCGCGGCGGAACAGGCTCACGCCACACCTCCCAGGCACTCGCGCAGGCGGGTCAGTCCGTCACGCATCCTCGTCTTCACCGTGCCGAGCGGCAAGGAGAGTCGCTCGGCCACTTCACGGTAGGTGTACCCCTCGTAATAAGCGAGGGTGACCGACTGGCGCTGCAGAGTCGTGAGGCGGTCCAGGCAGCGGCGCACCCACTCGCGTTCCAGGCCGGCCTCCACCTCCTCGGTGACCTGGTCGAAGGCGGGGTTGTGGGACCGCCTCGCCTCGCGCTGCTCGCGTTCGCCGGCCGCGCGGGCGCTGCGCACCCGGTCGACGGCCCGGCGGTGGGCCAGGGTGAGGATCCAGGACAGGGCGCTGCCCCGCCCCGGGTCGAACCGCCCCGCCGACCGCCAGAGTTCGAGCAACACTTCCTGCGACACCTCCTCCGACTGCGCCGGATCCCGTACGACCCGTCTCACCAGCCCGAACACGGGCCCGGACACCAGTCCGTACAGCTCCTCGAACGCCTTCTGGTCACCACCCGCCACGAGCATCAGCAGCTCGTCCGCCTCCACCCCGGCTCCCCCTCTCCGCACACCGCACCCGGCCCGCCCCGTCCCACGAGGTATTCGCAACGAACCCACCTCCGGATGGGGTTACGGATCAGCGGGCCGAAAACGCGGGCCCGGCAGGGAGAAAAAGACTTTTCAGATTCGACCAATCCGGCCCGCCTCCCGCTCCGAATCCCCCGGCGTCAGGCAAGTTGGACTGAGGACGGACGGCATGACACCTATCTCCAGGAGCGGTTCGGGACGCAAGCACCTCGCGACCCTCGTATGTGGTGCGCTGGCCGCCGGGGGGCTCGCAGCCGCCGGCGTGACCGCGCTGGAACCGGGGGCGGCCGCCGCCTCCAGCCACCGGGAGGCCCCGCTGATATCGGGGCAGCCCCAGTACGACAACACGGACGTGTACGCGTTCGTCAGCCCGGACAAGCCCGACACGACGACGATCGTGGCGAACTGGATCCCCTTCGAGGAGCCGGCCGGCGGTCCGAACTTCTTCCCGTTCGCCGAGGACGCGCAGTACGACCTCCACATCGACAACAACGGTGACGCGCAGGGCGAACTGCTGTACCGCTTCACCTTCAAGACGCACGTCAAGAACGAGAAGACGTTCCTGTACAACACCGGGCCGGTCGAGAGCCTGGACGACCCGGACCTGAACGTCACACAGACGTACGACATCGAGCTGCTGAAGCTGAAGCA
This sequence comes from Streptomyces sp. a15, assembly GCF_059026085.1. NCBI lineage: Bacteria > Bacillati > Actinomycetota > Actinomycetes > Kitasatosporales > Streptomycetaceae > Streptomyces > Streptomyces sp. A15. Next base: position 55,587 of record NZ_JBWLKM010000013.1, read on the forward strand.
CCAGAAGCTGGTGTCGAAGACGAAGGTCGCCGACGACGTGCCGGTGGCGCCGTCGAACGTGGGCAAGGCGTCCATGCCGGACTACGCCAAGCTGCGCGACCAGGCGGTGCACGAGCTGCCCGGCGGCTCGACGACGTTCGCCGGCCAGGCCGACGACCCGTTCTTCCTGGACCTGCGGGTCTTCGACCTGCTGTACGGCGGGAACCTCACCGAGGTCGGCAACGACACCCTCAAGGGCTACAACGTCAACTCCATCGCCCTCCAGGTCCCGACCCACATGATCACCGAGTCGGCCGAGCAGCCGATCGTCGGTATCTGGTCGACGACCCAGCGCAAGAACGCGCAGGGCTACTACTCCCAGGTCTCGCGCCTCGGCATGCCGCTGGTCAACGAGGTCGTCAACCCGATCAAGGACAAGGACAAGTTCAACGCGTCCGCGCCCTGGGACGACGCCCAGTTCCTCGAGAACGTGACCAACCCGGAGCTGCCGAAGCTCATCGAGGCGATCTACAAGATCGACGCGCCCGACGAGCCGCGCAACGACCTCGTCGACGTCTTCCTGAAGGGCGTGAAGGGCCTCAACCAGCCTCCGCACGTGCGCGCGGCGGAGGAACTGCGCCTGAACACCTCGATCCAGCCGGTCGCCGACCCCAAGCGGCTCGGTGTCCTCGACGGCGACAACGCGGGCTTCCCGAACGGACGCCGCCTCACCGACGACGTGATCGACGCCTCGCTCCAGGTCGTCGAGGGTGAACTGCTGGGTGCCAAGAACGACCTGGGCGACGCCGTCGACAAGAACGACAAGGACTTCGAGAAGGCCTTCCCGTACGTCGCTCTGCCCACCGAGGGTTCCCGCGGCCCGCTCGCCAAGGGCACCACCGACGGCAACGACGTCCGCAGCCAGATCGGCGACGCGCTGCAGCCGGCCGGTGCGGGCGGGACCGACGACACCACACTGATCGCCGCCTCCGCGGGCGCCGGCGCGGCCGGAATCCTCCTGATCGGCACCGGCCTCATGTGGTGGCGCCGGATGAGGGGCCGGGCGTACTGATCCGTACTCCCCACCGACTGGCGCGGCCCGCACCTTCCCATTCCCCCACGGCGCGGGCCGCGCCGCAGCTTCCCTGCACAGCGAGCCGACCGAGGAGAGGGCATGGCCCGGCGTACGAACGACAGCGCACCGGAGAACGACCAGGGCGCAGAGCCGACGGCGCCGCCGGAGCGCGGGCGTGGCCCGGGCATGGACGCGGGGCCGGGACACGAGGGCGGTGCGGGTATGGCCGTGGCCGCGGGGCCCGGACACGAAGGCGGCGCGGGTGCGGCTGCGGCTGCTGTGCCGGTGCCCGTGGACGAGGCGAGCACAGCCACCGTGCCGGGAACGGACGCCGGCCCGGATTCTCCGGCTGCACCAACCGCCGTCGATCCGGAGCCGGTCACGCCGGAGGCCAAGGGCACCCGGGAGGAGACGGCTCGGCACAAGCCGGGGGCCGACTCGAAATCAGCCCGGCCGCGGAGCGCGTCCCGGACGGGGGCGGGGGCCGCGTCAGCGGATCCTCGGCCCGGCACCCGAGCTACCCCGGAGACGGCTCAACCCAAGCCAGGGACCGACTCCAAAGCACCCCCACCCCAGAGCACAACCCCGCCGGAGCCCGACACCGCACCAGCGGACCCTCGGCCCGATACCCAAGCCGCCCCGGAAACAACTCAACCCAAGCCAGGGACCGACTCCAAAGCACCCCCACCCCAGAGCACAACCCCGCCGGAGCCCGACACCGCACCAGCGGACCCTCGGCCCGATACCCAAGCCACGCCGGAGGCAACCCATCCCGCCCGGGGCTCCGGAATCGCCGTGACCGATCAGCGCGTTGCCGCCGTGCGGCGGGTGGGGGCTGCCGGGCGGCGTTGGCGGGCTGCTCAACTCGCCGGTTGTGCGGCGCTGTTGGCCATCGCGTTCACCGCCGGTTCCATCGCGGTCGGTGCCGTGCGGGACGGCGGCACGGCGGAGGTCGTTTCCGCACCCGCCGCCGTGTCGCCCGAACTGCTCACCGGCGGTGACCTCGACGCGAGCATCACCGCCCTGCAGGCTCATCTGCGCGCCCAGCCAAGGGACTTCGGCGGCTGGGCCACGCTCGGTCTCGCCTATGTCGAGCAGGCCCGGACCAAGGGCGACCCGTCGCGCTATCCGCAGGCGGAGCGGGCGCTGAAGCGCTCCCTCGGCCTGGAGCCGGACAACGTCCAGGCTCTCGCCGGCTACGCCGCCCTCGCCGCGGCGCGGCACGACTTCGAGGACGCGCTCGCCTACGCCGACCAGGCACTGGAGCAGAACCCGTACAGCGAGCGCGCCCTGTCCTCCTGTGTCGACGCGCTCGTCGAACTCGGCCGCTACGACGACGCGTTGAAGGCCTCCGAGCTCGCGGACGAGCGCCGGCCGGGCATTCCCGTCTTCACGCGGTACGCGTACGTGCACGAGCTGCGCGGCGACGTGAGCACCGCGCGCCGGGTGCTGGAGCAGGCGCTCGCGTCCGCCACGGCCCCCGGAGACGTGGCCTACGTGGCCACCGCCCTCGGCCAACTCGCCTGGAACCAGGGCGAGTACGAGACGGCCCTGGACCACTACGCGCGCGCCCTCGCCGCCGACGACACCTATCTGCCCGCCCTGGAGGGCCGCGCCCGCACCCAGGCCGCGAATGGCGACCGGGCGGCCGCGATCAAGGGCATGGAGGCCGTCGTCGCCCGCTACCCGCTGCCCGGCCCGCTCGTCGCACTCGGCGAGCTGTACGAGGCCCGCGGCGCCGAGGGCGACCGGGCGAAGGCCGGCGACCAGTACGCCCTCGTGGACGCCTGGACGGCACTCGCCCGGGCGGGCGGCGTCAACGCCGACCTCGACACCGCGCTCGCCGCCGCCGACCACGGCGACAGGGCCGAGGCCCTGCGCGCGGCCCGCGCCGAATGGGCCCGCCGCCACACCGTGCACACCGCGGACGCCCTCGCCTGGGCCCTGCACGTCAACGGCCGCGACGAGGAGGCCCTGCCGTACGCCCGCCGGGCCACGGCCACCGGCTACCGCAACGCCGCCTTCCTCTACCACCGCGGCGTGATCGAACACGCCGCGGGCGACGAGAAGGAGGCCCGCACCCACCTGAAGGCGGCCCTGGACCTCAACCCCGGCTTCTCGCCCCTGGGCGCCCATGAGGCCCGTAAGACACTGGAGGCGGCCAAGTGAAGTCCCGGCCCCAGCTCCAGCCCCACCCTCAGTCCCGGCCCCGTCGCCGCGTCCTCGCCTCCGCCGCGGCAGTCCTCACGGCGGCCTGCGCGCTCGTGCTCGTGCCCTCGGGGACGGCCGGCGCCCATCCCCTCGGCAACTTCACCGTCAACCACTACGACGGCCTCGTCACCGCCCCCGGCGAACTGCGCGTCGACCACGTCGAGGACCTCGCCGAGATCCCGGCGACGCAGGCCGGTCCGGAGATCGAGCGGCTGGGCATGACCGAGTGGGCCCGGCAGCGGTGCGCGCAGGCCGCTGAGGGCAGCAGGGTCACCGTCGACGGCCGTACGGTCGCCCTCACCCCGGAGAGCAGCGCGGCACGCCTGCGCCCCGGCCAGGCCGGCCTCGACACCCTCCGCGTGGAGTGCCGCCTCACGGCCCCGCTCCCCGAGGGCGACGCGGTCACCCTCGGCTTCCGCAGCGCGGCCGCGGACTCCGGCCCCGGCTGGCGGGAGATCACCGCGCGCGGCGACCGCACGACGCTCACCGAGTCGGACGTACCGACGACGTCGCCGTCCCGCGAACTGACCGCGTATCCCGAGGAGTTGCTCTCCTCCCCCGCCGACACCAGCACGGCCGCCCTGCGCGTACGGCCCGGCGGCCCGGCCCTCGTCGAGGAGCAGACGGACGCCCCCGCCGCCTCCGTCCTGCCCCGCGGCGCCGACCGCTGGACCCGGGCCCTGGACTCCCTGGTCGCCCGCAACGACCTCACCGTCGGCTTCGCCGCGCTCGCCCTGCTCATCGCCGTCGCCCTCGGCGCGATGCACGCCCTCGCACCGGGCCATGGCAAGACCCTGATGGCTGCGGTGGCCGCGGCACGGGGAGGGCGGGCCCGGATGAAGGACGTCCTGCCCCTCGCCGCCTCCGTGACGGTCACCCACACCCTCGGCGTGGTCGCCCTCGGCCTCCTGGTCACGGCCGGCTCGGCGGCGGCACCCTCGGTGGTCGCCTGGCTGGGCATCGCAAGCGGCGCCCTGGTGACGGTGGCGGGCGCGACCCTCGTACGACGGGCCTGGCGAAACCGCCGACCGACACACGGACACGACCATGACCACGGACACCCGCACCCGCACCCGCACCCGCACCCGCACGCCCACGAGCGCACGCCGGTCTTGGTCGGCGCCCACAGCCACGCCACTCCCACGGGCCACACCCACGAAGACCGTCACCCGCACGCCCACCCCCACCACGACCACGACCACAGCCACGACCACGGTCACAGCCACGGAGGCGACCACCCCCACGCCCACCCCCACACCGTCGAACACACCCACGGCGGCTTCACCCACACCCACGCCACCGCCCCCACCCTCCGCGGCACGATCCTCCTCGGCTTCGCCGGCGGCCTCGTGCCCAGTCCGTCCGCCGTCGTCGTACTCGTCGGCGCGGCGGCGCTCGGGCAGGCCTGGTTCGGGCTGCTGCTCGTCGTCGCGTACGGCGTCGGGCTCGCCCTCACCCTCACCGCGGCCGGCTTCGCCGTCGTCAAGCTGGGTACCAGGGTCTCGCGGGTACTGGACGAACGTCCCCGCTGGGCCGGCGGGCCGGTCACGGCGCTGATGCGCCGGACCGTACCGCTGGGCTCTGCGTTCGTCGTCGTGGCCCTTGGTGCCGGACTGGTACTCAAGGGGGCGACATCTGTACTCGGCTGAGCTACTTTTTTGACATCCTCCCCCACCCTGAGGGCGCGGGATTCCAGCCCTGCGGGCTGAGGTTCACGGGCACTCGACCGCTGATGCGGTGTTACCCCTCCGGCGTGTCCCGCCGCGACACGGGAAGTATACGAGTCGGCTGCGAATGGGGGCCCAATGTCCGAAGAACCGGGCAGTGAACGTCTGATCGCGGGCCGCTACCGTCTGCTGTCCCCGCTCGGCGAGGGCGGCATGGGAACGGTGTGGCGCGCCCGCGACGAGTTGCTCAACCGCGAGGTCGCCGTCAAGGAGGTGCGCGCGCCCTCCGGACTGCCCGGCGCGGACATCGAGCGGATGTACGCGCGACTGGAGCGGGAGGCATGGGCGGCGGCCCGGATCTCCAACCGCAACGTGGTGACGGTGTACGACGTGGCCACCCAGGACCACCGCCCCTGGATCGTCATGGAGCTGGTCCGGGGCATCTCGCTGGCCGAGCTCCTGGAGGCCGAGGGCCCGCTCACCCCGCAGCGCGCCGCGCACATCGGCGCGGAGGTGCTGGCCGCGCTGCGGGCCGCGCACGAGGCGGGGGTGCTGCACCGGGACGTGAAGCCGGCCAACGTCCTGCTGTCGAACGACGGACGTGTGGTACTGACCGACTTCGGCATCGCGATGGTCGAGGGCAGCTCCGCGCTGACGATGACCGGTGAGGTCATCGGCTCGCCGGAGTTCCTGGCGCCGGAGCGGGCGCTGGGCCGCACGCCCGGCCCGGAGTCTGACCTGTGGTCGCTCGGCGTGCTGCTGTACGCGGCGGTCGAGGGCAACTCCCCCTTTCGGCAGAACACCCCGCTCAGCACCCTGCGCGCGATCGTCGACGAGGAGCTGCCGCCGGCGCACCGGGCCGGTCCGCTCGCTCCCGTGATCGAGGGACTGTTGCGCAAGGACCCGGCCGAGCGGCTGCCCGCCGACCGGGCCGAGCAGGATCTGCGGGTGATCGGCGCGGGAGGCACCGTCCGCTCGGACGCCGTCCAGGCCTCGCCCTACCCACCGACGATCGCCGCCCACCTGCAGCCGCCCCAGTCCCGGCCGACGCACGCCCAGTCGTCACCGACGGCGCCCGTCCCGCCGCCCCCTCCGTGGAGCCAGTCCGCGGGTACGGCCACGACGACGGCCGAGGAGCCCCGTCGCAACCGCCGAGCCGCCGTCGTCCTGATCGCCGGGATTCTCGCCCTCGCGCTGGCGATCGCCGGACTGACGTACGCGCTGCTGAACCGCGATGACGACGGCAAGGAGGCCGGAGGCCCCAAGAGCGAGACGACGGGCCTGAGTTCGCCCTCGGTGAGCGACCCCGACCGCAGTGACACGGCGGAGCCGAGCCGCTCCCCCAGCCCGAGCCCCAGCAGCAGCGCCACGACCTCCGCTCCGCCCGCGTCGGTGAAGGTCACGCTGGCCGGCGCGCACACGGAGTACACCGGCACCTGCCCGCCCCCGCAGGGCGAGGCGCCCGCCTTCACGGCGACGCTCACGGTGGGCAGCCTGCCGTCGGAGGTGACCTACCGCTGGGTGTCCAAGGACGGCGAGATCATGGACCAGGGGTGGAAGACCCTGTCGTTCCCGGAGGGCGGCGGCCTGACCAAGCAGGACACGGCGTTCGTGACGACGAACGACGAGAACGGGAGCCTGGAGAACGAGATCAGTGTCGAGGTCCGCTCCCCGGTGGAGACGACGTCCAACTCGGTGCCGTTCTCGGTGACCTGCGTGACGGAGACCCCGCCGGACGGGGCCTCCGCTTCCGCTTCCGCTTCGCCTTCCTCCTGACGGTCAGGCGGTCAGGCCAGGCCGTTGAGGACCGGCAGGTAGCCGCCGGACTGGCCGGTCGCCGTGGGGTGGTACGACTCGCCGATGTTCAGCAGGTTGAGGCTGTGCAGCCAGGAGCTCCCGGAGCAGAGCTCATGGCCGGTGAAGGTGGTGCGGACGTCGCCGAAGACGTAGCCGAAGTTCGCGGCCCGCTTGGCGATGGCGGTGTCGAGATAGTCGGCCGCGTCGTTGATCGCCTTCCGTTTGGTCTCGGAGAGGCCGAGGCAGGCGGTGCCGAGCTTGTAGAAGCGGGGGTAACCGAGCACGACCACACGGGCGCCCGGCGCCTTGGAGCGGATCGCCGAGTAGACGCCGTCGAGCTTGCCGGGCAGCGTCGAGTCGACGTACGCCTTCGCGGTGTTGATCCGGGACAGACAGGCGCTGTCGGACTGGAGCACACAGGTCGTCATGACGTCGGCGAAACCGGCGTCATTGCCGCCGACGCTGATCGAGACGAGGCCGGTGGTGGCGCTGAGCGGGGTGAGCTGACTCGCCAGAACATCACCCGTTCGGGCGCCCGAGCAAGCGGTGAAGTCGAACGACGAGGGTGAATGGGCGGCGGCCCAGAGGTAGGGATAGGCCTTCGTGCTGCGCTTGCAGTCGCCGCTCGCGGAGAGGTAGCTGCCCGCGCCGACCCCGGAGGAGTAGGAGTCGCCGAGGGCCACATAGCCGCCGGGGGCGGCGAGTTGGGATGCCTGCGCGGTCGTGGCCCCGGTGAGGGCGGCACCGGCGGCGAGGAGAAGCGAGCCGACGTATGCGGCAAATCGGGAACGTCTCATGGAACCTCCCTTTAGCAGGATCTCTGCCACAACCTTCGTAGCAACTACGCGTGTTGACGGGAAGTGTTCATGCCAAGACTTTTCGGACGCGCTGACAGTGCATCCGATTACGCGTCCATGACAAACATGTGACAGGTCCTCAAGTCCCTTGATCTACACCCGTAGACCACTGATTCTTTACACAGCCGCGGGGCGGAACGCGACGCTCCACGGCCGTGCGTGCGACGACGCGCGCACCCCCCACAGACGCGCGCCCCACCCAGGCACGCGTCGCCTATGAGGAGGACTCCCTCGTAATGGCACAACTGCGTAGCAACAAAATCCGGCTCGCCGCGATAACCAGCCTGGCGACCGCCGCCCTCGTGGGCGGACTCACCACCCTCCCCGCCCAGGCCGCCCCCGCCGAGGGCAAGGTCCTGGCCGCCGGATCCCCCACGGCCATCAAGGACAGCTACATCATCACGCTCAAGAAGGACGCCGGCTTCAAGGCGTCCTCCAGCGAAGGCAAGAGCCTCATCAAGGAGTACGGCGGCTCGGTCAGGAAGACGTTCGGCGCCGCGCTGAACGGCTACACCGCCACCCTCTCCGCCACCGAGGCCAAGAGACTCGCCGCCGACCCGTCGGTGGCCGTGGTCGAGCAGAACCAGCGCGTCCAGCTCACCGACACCACCCAGTCCAGCGCGCCCTGGGGCCTGGACCGCAGCGACCAGACCTCGCTGCCCCTGTCCGGCACCTACACCTACCCGGACACCGCGGGCACCGGTGTGACGGCGTACGTCATCGACACCGGCGTACGGATCACCCACTCCCAGATCAGCGGCCGTGCCTCGTACGGCTACGACGCGGTCGACGGCGACACCACCGCCTCCGACGGCAACGGCCACGGCACCCATGTGGCCACCACGATCGCGGGCTCGACCTACGGCATCGCCAAGAAGGCGAAGATCGTGGCGGTCCGCGTGCTCGACAACGCCGGCTCCGGCACCACCGCCGGCGTGATCGCGGGCATCAACTGGGTGACCAACAACCACTCGGGCCCCTCGGTCGCCAACATGTCGCTCGGCGGCGGCGCCTCCACCACGCTGGACAACGCCGTGGCGAACTCCATCGCCAGCGGCGTGACCTACGCGGTCGCGGCCGGCAACAGCAGCGCCAACGCCTCCTCGTACTCCCCGGCCCGCGTCGCCTCGGCGATCACGGTCGGCGCCACCACCAGCACCGACGCCAAGGCCAGCTTCTCGAACTACGGCTCGGTTCTGGACATCTTCGCCCCCGGCTCCTCCATCACGGCCGGCTGGTACACCAGCGACACCGCGACGAACACCATCTCCGGTACGTCGATGGCGACCCCGCACGTCGCTGGCGCGGCCGCGGTCTACCTGGCGGGCCACACCTCGGCCACCCCGGCCCAGGTCGCCACGGCCCTCATCAACGGCTCGACCACCGGCAAGGTCACCAGCGCGGGCACCGGTTCCCCGAACCGCCTGCTGAAGATCGTGCCGTAAGCAACCACGAACCAGTTCCCCGTGCCCGGTACCGGGCACGGGGAACTGCCGTTGTCCGGCTTCGCCGTCTTGACGATCCCCGTGCGACTGCGCGACATTGAAGCCCGGCATCCGGCGCTTCGGGGGGCAAAGTCGCCAATGCAGACCATACGTGGCAAGACAACTTCAACAGCGTCGGCCGACGGCGCCGAGGGGGCGCGACCAGGACCGGGGAGGGACCTGGCGCCGCTGCTCGCGGGCGCCGCGACGGCCGTCGGGGGGTTCGGCGCGGTCCTCGCACTCGCCGGCTCGGACTCACCCCTGCGCGGCCCGCTCACGCTGTTCTACCTGCTCGCGGCACCCGCCGCGGCCATCGCCGCCGCACTGCGCGGCCTCGAACCCTTCGGCCGGACCATCGCCGCGCTCGCGGGCTCGGTCGTCGTCAACATGCTGGTGGCCCAGGGCATGCTGGCCCTGCACAGCTGGTCGGTGCGCGGCGGGATCGTGGCCGTGACCGCGATCAGCGGTGTGCTTCTCCTGCTGGTTCTGCTACGACGACCACGTGGCCGTACGACGACAAGGCAGGGCATCTGACGTGGACATCAGCGTGTACCGCCCGGGCGAGCTGAGCGCGGCCGACCGGACGGCGTGGACGGCGATGCAGTCCAAGGCCCATCTGCTCGGCTCGCCGGAGCTGGCGAACCCGTTCCTGTCCCCCGAGTTCGCGCTCGCGGTGGGCCGCTACCGGCGCGGAGTGCGGATCGCGGTGGTGCGGGAGGCCGGCGAGCCCGCCGCGTTCTTCCCGTACCAGCGGACCGCCACCGGCGTGGGCCGGGCGATCGGGCTCGGCATCTCCGACGCCCAGGGCGTGGTGCACCGGCCCGGGTTCGCCTGGGACGCCCGGGAGCTGCTGCGGGCCTGCGGGCTCGCCCTGTGGGAGTTCGACCACCTGGTGGAGGGCCAGCCCGCGTTCGAGGCCGCGGCCACCGGCACCTTCCCGTCGCCGGTCATGGACGTGGACCAGGGCTACGAGGCCTATCTCGGCCAACTGCGCGCCCGGTCACCGAAGTTCACCCGCACCACGCTCGCCAAGGAGCGCAAGCTCGGCCGGGACGCGGGCGAGGTGACGTACGTGCACGACGAGCGCGACCCGGCCGCCCTGCGCACCCTGATGAACTGGAAGTCCGCGCAGTACCGCAGGACCGGGCGCAGCGACCGCTTCGCGCACGACTGGATCACCCGGCTCGTGGAGCACCTGTTCCACACCCGCTCCGAGTCGTTCGCGGGGATCCTGTCCGTGCTGTACGCGGACGGCAAGCCGATCGCCGCGCACTTCGGGCTGCGCACCGAGCGGGTGCTCGCGTGCTGGTTCCCGGCGTACGACCCGGCGTACTCGAAGTACTCCCCCGGCCTGGTGCTGCATCTGCGGATGGCCGAGGCGGCCGCCGCCGACGGCATCGCCTATCTGGACCTGGGACGGGGCCAGAAGGAATACAAGGACTCCCTGAAGACACGTGAGTTGCAGGTGTCCGAGGGGTGGGTGACCCGGCGTCACCCGGTCGCGGTCGGACATCGCGTCCGCCGCGCTCCGGTCAGGGCACTGCGCAACGCGGTGGTGTCCCGTCCGGAGTTGTTCGAGCCGGCCGACAAACTGCTCAAGCGGGCGGGAAAGATCCGTTCGTCCCGTCGGTAACGGTCAAACCAACAAAAACGTGAGGGCTCGTTCCAGGTCTTGCCATACGGGTTCAATCGTCAATACCGTCGTACATCTCACCCGCATCGGTCCATCACTACGCGGCTCTAGGGGAGGGCTCAAGGACCGCGATGGCCCGGCGCGGGGCGCGGTAGGGGGGTGCCGTGCTCGGTGACCGTACTGGTGACCGAGTCGTGCCGCGCGGTCGACAGCCGTTTTCGGCGGTCGGCCAGTTTTGCCAGCTCACCCGGCAGGTGCGGAGCTCAATTCCGTGCTGCCGTGCGTGAGAAACCCCCCTTTCGAACCGGACACAGAAACCGGACCGCCCAGGGGCGGGCGGTCCACCGGACGAGAGGGACCAGACCCATGAGCTTCGATCTGCGCCCGGCCACATCAGGTCAGGACGCCTTACTGGCCGGCCAATACCGGCCGATCTCCTCTCACCTGGCCATCACACCGCCGGTGAGCGTGGTGATTCCCGCCATGAATGAGGCGGAGAATCTCCCCTACGTCTTCAAGACCCTTCCGGACTGGATCCATGAAGTGGTCCTGGTGGACGGCAATTCCACCGACAACACCGTCGAAGTCGCCCGCGAGCTGTGGCCGGACGTCAAGGTCGTCGAGCAGCGCGGCAAGGGCAAGGGCGACGCCCTGATCACCGGGTTCAACGCCTGCACCGGCGACATCATCGTGATGGTCGACGCGGACGGCTCGGCCGACGGCAACGAGATCGTGTCGTACGTCTCCGCCCTCGTCTCGGGCGCGGACTTCGCCAAGGGGTCCCGCTTCGCCAACGGTGGCGGCACCGACGACATGACCTTCATCCGCAAGCTCGGCAACTGGGCGCTGTGCACCGCTGTGAACCGCAAGTTCGGCGCCCGCTACACGGATCTCTGCTACGGCTACAACGCGTTCTGGCGGCACTGCCTCGACAAGATCGACCTCGACTGCACCGGGTTCGAGGTCGAGACCCTGATGAACATCCGGGTGGTCAAGGCGGGGCTCAAGGTGCAGGAGATACCGAGCCACGAGTACCTCCGCATCCACGGCACCAGCAATCTGCGGGCCGTGCGGGACGGGATCAGGGTGCTCAAGGTGATCCTGCGGGAGCGCTCCAACCGGCGTGCCCTGCGCAGCCGTAAGCACCACTCCCCGATGCTCGACTCGGTCCGGGGAGAGGTGTCTTGAGCGGTCCCGACATCTCCGTCGTGATCTGCGTCTACACCGAGGACCGCTGGGAGGACATCCTCGCGGCGGTCTCCTCGGTGCGGGCGCAGTCCCGGCCGGCCCTGGAGACCCTGCTGGTCGTCGACCACAACGCGGCTCTCCTGGACCGGCTCACGAAGGAGTACAAGGAGTACAAGGAGTACAAGGAGTCCGAGAACGGCACGGTCGTGCGGGTGCTCGCCAACGCGGGCCCCCGCGGCCTGTCCGCCGGCCGCAACACCGGTATCGCCGCCTCGCGCGGCGAGGTCGTCGCCTTCCTGGACGACGACGCCGTCGCCGAGCGGGACTGGCTGCGGCATTTCGCCGAGGCGTACGCCGATCCGCGGGTGATGGCCGTCGGCGGCCGTACGGAGCCCATCTGGGCCTCGGGCCGCCGGCCGGCCTGGTTTCCCGAGGAGTTCGACTGGGTGGTGGGCTGCACCTACAAGGGGCTGCCGCCCGGCCTGGTGCGGGTGCGCAACGTGCTCGGCGGCAACGCGTCCTTCAGGCGCAGCGCCTTCGACGCGGCGGGCGGCTTCGCCACCGGCATCGGACGCGACGGCGACAAACGCCCGCTGGGCTGCGAGGAGACGGAGCTGTGCATCCGTCTCACCCGGGCCCGGCCGGACGCGGTCCTCCTGATCGACGACCGGGCGGTGATCCACCACCGGGTGCCCGAGGCGCGCGAACACTTCGGGTACTTCCGTACGCGCGCGTACGCCGAGGGCCTGTCCAAGGCCCTGGTGGCGCGAAGTGTGGGCGCCGACAAGGGGCTGGAGTCGGAGCGCCGGTACGCCACCCGGGTCCTGCCGGCCGGGGTGGCGCGCGGGCTGCGGGACGCCCTGCTGGCCCGGCCGGGCGGCGCGGGCCGGGCGGGCGCGATCGTCGCCGGGGTGTTCACGGCGGCGGGCGGGTACGTGGTGGGCAGTGTCCGGGCCCGCCGGGGCGGGGCAACCTTTTCGGTGGCTCCGCTGTCGGACAGCGAGGGGGGAAGACATGACTGAGGCATCCGTGCCGATCCTCATGTACCACGCGATCGACACCGATCCGAGCGAGGCGACCCGCGAACTGTCGGTGACACCCGACGACTTCGCGGCCCAGCTGGCGCTGATCGGTGACCTGGGCCTGACCCCGGTCACCACCGCCGATCTCGCCGCTCGCTGGCGCACCGGCCGCCCGCTGCCCGCGCGGCCCGTCCTGATCACCTTCGACGACGGCTACGAGGGCGTGCACCGGCACGCCCTGCCCGTGCTCGCCAAGCACGGCTTCGCGGCCACCCTGTTCGTCTCCACCGGCTGGATCCGCGGCCCGTACGACACCGGCGCCGGCCTCGACACCATGCTCGACTGGGAGCAGGTCCGCGAACTGGCCGCGGCGGACGTCGAGATCGGCGGGCACAGCCACACGCACCCGCAGCTGGACCAGCTCGACGACGACAGGCTGCGCCACGAGCTGATCCACTGCAAGGAGATCGTCACCGACGAACTCGGCACCGTCCCGGCCTCCTTCGCCTACCCCTACGGCTACTCCAGCCGCCGGGTGCGGCAGGCGGTGCGCGAGACGGGCTACGGCCAGGCGCTCGCCGTCGGCAACGGCCTCGCGCGCCGCCGCCAGGGGCCGTACGCCCTGCGACGCGTCACCGTGCGCCGCAGCACGGGCATCGAGGAGTTCGAGCGGCTCGTCCAGGGCCGTGCGATCGCCCGGAACTTCGCCCGGGACCGTGCCCTCACCAAGGGGTACGCCCTGGTCCGCAGAGCACGCCAGGTCCGCCGGAAGGCCATCCGTTCCCGTGTCTGACACGACCACGACCACGACCGAGGACACCTCGCCCGCGACCGGGGCGCCGGAACGGCCGGGGCGCCGGCTCCGGCTGCCCGGCCTCGGCCGGTCGCCGGGGGGCAGCCAGCTGTTCCGCAACGCCTACGCCCTGATGCTCAACACCGGCATCTCCGCGGTGCTCGGCCTCGGGTTCTGGCTGGCCGCGGCCCGCTACTACTCGGAGGCGGCCGTCGGCCAGGGCTCCGCCGCGATCGCCGCGATGAAGCTGCTCGCCGGTCTGACCGCGGTGACCCTGACGGGGGCACTGGCCCGCTTCATACCGGTCGCGGGCCGCGCCACCGGGCGGCTGATCTTCCGTACGTACGCGGGCAGTTCGGTGGTCGTGGCGCTGGCGGCGGGTGTCTTCCTGCTGACCCTGGACATGTGGGGGCCGTCGTACCGCTTCCTGAACCCGACGGTCAACGGACTCGGTTTCGTGGTGGCGGTGGTCGCCTGGAACCTGCTCACGCTGCAGGACGGGGTGCTGACCGGGCTGCGCAGCGCGCTGTGGGTGCCGGTCGGCAACACCGTGTTCTCCGTGGTGAAGCTGGGGCTGCTGGTCGCGTTCGCGGTGGCCATCCCCACGACCGGCGTGTTCGTGTCGTGGGTCGCGGCGATCGCCTTCTCGGTGCTGCCGCTGGGCTGGCTGGTGTTCCGGCGTCTGGTGCCCCGGCAGGTGAAGGCGACCGAGGAGCACGCGCATCCGCCGACCTGGAAGGAGATCGGACGGTTCCTGGCCGGCGACTACACCGGCTCGCTGTTCTCGCTCGCCGTGGTCTATCTGATCCCGGTGATCATCGCCTCGCAGGTCAGCTCCGAGGACAACGCGTACTTCTACATCACCGCCACCATCGGCGGCACGGTGAACCTGCTCGCCATCAACATGGGCGCCTCCCTGACCGTCGAGGGCTCGCACGACCCGCGGCGGCTGGCCGCCAACACCCGGGCCGCGCTCAAGCGGATGGCCCGGATCATGCTGCCGGTGGCCGCGGTGCTGTTCTTCGGAGCGCCGTGGATCCTCGGCGTCTTCGGCGCGGGTTACGCGGACGCGGCCACCGGGCTGTTGCGGTGGTTCGCGGTCGGCGGGCTCCTGCGGGTCGTCATCGAGACGTACTTCGCGGTGCTGCGCGCGCAGAGCCGCACCGCCGGACTCGCCTGGCTGCAGGGCCTGCTGTGCGTCCTGGTGCTCGGTCTGACGCTGCTGCTGCTTCCCCGCATGGGGCTCATCGGCGCGGGCGTGGCGGAGATCTCGGCCCTCACGTTGATCGTCGCGATCGCCGCACCCAAGCTGTACAAGATCGTCCGGGGTGCGTCGGGTGCCGCCTCCGACGGCGCGGCACCCGACGGGGACCTCGCCGACCTGGGGGCGCGCGAGGTCCCCGCCCCGGCGGCGCACAAGCGCGGGCCCGCCTGGGCACTCGACCAGGACACGCTCGCCCTGGGCATCCACGTCGACTTCGACCACCTGGAACGCCGGCCCGACGTACGCCCGGGCCCCGGCACCCCGCCCACCGGCACGCCCGCGCTGCACGAGGACCATCGGCCCACCTGGGCGCGCAAGCGGGAGCTGGGGCTGCCGGTCGAGGCGCGCGAACCGGGCTCCGAGGCGTCCTTGGGGCCGGTCGAGCCGGAGGTGGACGCGCCGTTCGAGGAGCCGGAGAGCCGCGAGGAACAGGAGAAGGTCGTACAGGAAGAGGCACCGGAGGCCGAAGAGGTACGGGAGCCGGCAGAGGTACCGCCTCTGGCCTGGCATGCACGTCTGCTGCCCACCCGTCTCGGTGTGGTCCTCGGCTGTCTGCTGACCGCCGCGCTCCTGCTGTACTGGGTGCCCGCGCTGCGGCTCGGCGAGGCCGACCTGGACGAGATGGGCGGGCTCGGGCTGATCTCCGTGCTGCCGACGGCCACGCTCGTCGGCGCCGGACTGCTGGTGGTGGTCTTCGCCTCGCTGCTGTGGCTGGGCCACGAGCACCGGGCACTGCTGCTGGTCACGCTGCTGGCGACGCTGGTCTCGCTGCACGCGCTGCCCGCCGTGATCGAGACCGAGCCGCGCTTCGCGACCGCCTGGCAGCACCTCGGCTTCCTCGACTACATCGACCGGACCGGGACCGCGGTGCCCGACCTGGACGCACGCTGGAGCTGGCCGGGCTTCTTCGCGGCCGCCGCGTTCGTGCTGAAGGCCTGCGGAGTCAGCGACTTCACCGAGGTCATCCGCTGGTGGCCGCTCGCGATCCAATTGCTGTATCTCGCGCCGATGTTCCTCCTTGTCCGCTCGATGCGGGCGAGCTGGCGGGCCAAGTGGACCGGCATCTGGATCTTCGTGCTCAGCGGCTGGGTCGGCCAGGACTACTTCTCCCCGCAGGGCTTCACCTATCTCCTCTACCTGGTCTTCGTGGCGGTGCTGCTCGTCTGGTTCCGGGCACCGGGCGTGATCTGGACGAAGCGGCGCCCCGGCGAGATCGAGGTCGAGCCGACGAACCGGCGGCAGCGGGCCGTGCTCCTCATGGTCGTGATCGGCCTGTTCGCGGCGAGCGTCCCGGCCCACCAGCTCACCCCATTCGTGATGCTGGGCGTGCTGACGGTGCTCGTCCTGGTCGGGCGCAGCGAACTGCGCGGGCTGCCCGTCCTGTTCGGCGTCCTGGTGACCGTCTGGATCGGCTTCATGGCCGAGCCGTACTGGTCAGGACACTTCAACGAGATGTTCGGCGGGGTCGGCGGGGTCGGCGGCAATGTGTCGTCCTCGGTGTCCGGGCGGATCGAGGGCGGCAGTTCGACCCACAAGCTCGTGCTGTACGTGCGCGTGCTGCTCGCCGGCGGTGTGATGGCCTTCGCCTGTTACGGCTGGTGGCGGCGGCGCGAGCACAAGTACCGCGAGCGCTCGCTGCTGGTCCTCACCTTCGTGCCGTTCCTGGGCTTCGGCATGCAGTCGTACGGCGGGGAAATGGCCCTGCGGGTCTTCATGTTCGCCCTGCCCGGCGCGGCCCTGCTCGCGGGCCTCGCCCTCTTCCCGCGCACCGGCGTCACCGTCGAGGAGCGCGACAAGGACCGGGTGAGCCTCGCTCCGCTGGCCGCGCTGATGGCGGGCCTGATGCTCATCGGCGGCTTCCTGGTGGCGCGCTGGGGCAACGAGCCGTTCGAGCGGACCCGCAGCGGCGAGATCGCCGCCATGGAGTACGTGTACGCGCACGACGACCCGACGGCGCGTCTGCTGTGGCTGAGCAACGACACGGTGAACGTGGTGACGCCGTCGCTGCCGTGGGGTTCGAAGGACATGGAGAAGGTCGAGTACGTGCCCACGCTGGCGCCGACCGACCCGGTGCTGGTGTCCGGCCTGGTCAAGGCGCTCAAGGACGCGGGCCCGAACTCGTATCTGATGATCAACCGCAGTCAGGTCGTCTACCTCCAGCTGGACGTGGGCTACTCGGCCAGCTGGGAGCCGCGCCTGATCAAGAACCTGGACGCCCGGAAGGAACTGAAGAAGGTCTTCGTCAACGAGGACGTGACGATGTACGCGCTGGCCAAGCAGCCCGAGGGCAAGGTCCCGGCCGCGGACCCCGGTCCGGTCGGGCCGCTGGTGACCTGGACGCCGTGGTCGGTCGTCGGGGCGCTCGCGGCGCTCGCGCTGATCGTGCTGCTCTCGGCCCGGGAGGTCGTCCGGGTCGCGGTGCGGCCGAGTGTGCGGCAACTGCGGTGGATGCAGAGCACCTTCTGGTTCTCGCTGCCGTTGCTGGCGGTGCTGCTGGCCGCGTTGGTGCAGCGGTTCCTGACGATGAAGTGACGTGGGTGACGCAGGTGGCGTAGGCGGCGGTCAAGTGGCTCAGCGGGTCAGCCACTTGACCTCGTACGCCTGCAACTCGACCTCCTGGCCGTCGATCTTCGCGCTGGTCGACCGGTCGAGGGTGTTGACGACCAGGATCACCTTGTCGGTCGCCAGGACCCGGACGTCGGGCGAGTCGACCGGCACCGTCCGGTAGGCGGTGTCCGGCGGGAACTCCCGGCTGAAGCGCGCGACCAGGTCGTACATGGGCAGCTTCTCGCCCCCGCTGCCGGCGTGGGTCGGCGTCCACAGGCAACCGGGGCAGTCGGTGCCCTTCTCCTTCTCCGGGTTCCAGTAGAAGCCGGAGGAGGCGCCGCCCTTGACCATGGCGATCATCCCGGCGGCCTGGACGGCGACCCGGCGGGTCTCGGACCAGCCCTTGCGCTCGTCCTTGCCGTCGGCCGGCTCGACGTAGTACTCGGCCCACCACAGCGGCAGTTCGCCGCTGCGCGCCCGCACCCAGTCGCCCACCGCGGTGAACTTGTCGGTGGCCGCGAACTCGTCGGGCAGCAGCTCGTCGTCCTGGGTGTAGCTGGACCCGTCCACGACCACGAACTCGGCGCCCGCCTTGTGCTTGTTCCAGTACTCGAAGGCGTCGAGGACCCGCTGGTCCATGGCTCCCCAGGGTCCCCTGAAGGTCGCCGAGGCGTCTTCCGACCTCGGGTCGAGACTGTCCATGACCAGGTAGGGCCCGCCGACCATGATGTCCTCGTCGACCTTCTTCAGGGCTTTGTGGACGAGGTTGTAGAGCTCGGTGTACCCCTCGTAGTCCCAGCGGGCCTCGGCGTCGTTCCAGAAGCCCTTGAACTCGTTCCAGACGATGAAGTGGCGTACGTCCGGATAGCGCTTGGCGACGGTCGCGGCCAGGTCGGCGAAGTCCTGGTAGTGCTCGGGCTCCGGGGCGGTCTCCAGGGCGGCCTGGCTCCAGTTCGTGTTGTCGACGCCGGCCTTGCCGCCCTTCATCCAGTCGGGGGCGCAGCACAGGGTGATCACGGGCGTGCCGCCGGACGCGCGCATGAAGTCGACGCGGAGGTCCATCGCCTCGAAGTCGTAACGCCCCTTCACCGGCTCGGGGTTGTCGGCGCCCCAGCCCATGAGGTGCTGGATCTGCGGCAGGCCCCCGGCCTCGGACAGCCGCCCCTCGACGCGCTCGACGGCGGCGGCACTGCCCTCGTCGGCGCTGAACTGGGTGTGGGTGAAGCCCCAGCCCACGTCCGGCCCGGTCACGGCCGGCGCGGCGGTGGGCGTGCCGTGCACCTTGTCGCCGTCGCGCGAGGTGCCCTCGGTGCCCGAGCCGCCCCCAGGAAGCGTGTTGAGGAGGGTCACCACCAGGGCCAGAGCGGCCACACCCACACCGAGCAGCGCGGTGAGCCGCCACCGCCCCACCCCCGAATTCCACCCATGACGTCCCATCGAGGGCAACGGTAGCCGGGTTGATGGTCTTTGGGGCAGATGTCGTGGGTGCCCAGCGGAAATCCGGTGCGTGGGAGGCCTGGGTGCCGGATCATGGCGGCATGTCTGCGAACCCACACGACGCTCTGCCGATCCGGCTCAACGTCGACGACAGCGACTCGCCGTCCGACGTCGTCGACGCGCTGTTCCTCGGCCGCTTCGCGACGGGCGAGCAGCCGTACTCGCACGCGGCCAACATCGACCGCGTCCGCTCCGGGGCCACCCTGCTGCCGGCGGGCTCGCGGGTGCTGCGCGTGGCCCGCGACGACGACCGCAGCGCGACCCTCGCCGAGGGCGAGGGCTGGACGCTGCTGATCTCCCGCTGGAACCGCGGCGCCGACGTCACCGTGACGGCGACCACCCCAGAACTGGCCGAGAAAGTCCTCGACCAGGCCACCGACGGCGCGGCGGACGAGCCCGAGCCACAGCCGGAGAACGTCACCATGGGCTTCTGGTACGTCTCCCCGAGGCGCGGCCCGCACCGCACCACCCGGCAGATCTCCGCGGGCACCTGGGACGAGGTGCGGGACAACTACACCGCGCCGGTCGCGGACGCGATGGACCGCCTGATGAAGACGACCCCTCAGGACATCGCGGGCCGTCTGCTGCTCCTGCACGGCCCGCCCGGCACCGGCAAGACGTCGGCGCTGCGGACGCTGGCCCGGTCCTGGCG
Source organism: Streptomyces sp. a15 (assembly GCF_059026085.1). Classification (NCBI taxonomy): domain Bacteria; kingdom Bacillati; phylum Actinomycetota; class Actinomycetes; order Kitasatosporales; family Streptomycetaceae; genus Streptomyces; species Streptomyces sp. A15. The sequence continues at coordinate 75,253 of NZ_JBWLKM010000013.1, forward strand.
GGACTGGTGCCAGGTGGACTGCGTCCTGGACCCGGAGCGCCTCTTCTCCGACGTCGGTTATCTGATGGACATCGCGATCGGCGAGGAGGACGGCACCGGGAAGGGCCGCTGGCGGCTGCTCCTCCTCGAGGACTGCGACGAGCTGATCCGCGGGGAGGCGAAGCACACGGCGGGCCAGGCCCTGTCGCGGCTGCTCAACCTGACCGATGGTCTGCTCGGCCAGGGCCGCAACGTCCTGGTCGGCGTCACGACCAACGAGGACCTGGAGCGCCTCCACCCGGCCGTGGTCCGCCCCGGCCGCTGTCTGGCCCGCATCGAGGTGGGGCGGCTGACCCACCGGGAGGCGGTGAACTGGCTGGGCACCGAGGAGGGCGTGGGGCGCGAGGGCGCGACGCTGGCGGAGCTGTACGCGCTGCGCCGGGGCACCTCGCCGACGTCGGTGCCGGAGGCGCGGACAGGGGCGGACGCGGGGCTGTACCTGTAGTGCTTTGATGAAGGTATGACCCTGTTCGTCGGCACGTCGGGGTGGCAGTACAAGGACTGGCGGGGTGTTCTCTACCCCGCCGGGTGCCCCACCCGGCTGTGGCTGGAGGAGTACGCGACGCGCTTCTCGACGGTGGAGAGCAACAACGCCTTCTACCGGCTGCCGTCCCTGGAGACCTTCGAGGCCTGGCGGGAGCGCACCCCGCCGGACTTCGTCGTCGCCGTCAAGGCCAGCCGCTTCCTCACTCACATCAAGCGGCTGCGGGACCCCGAGGAGCCGGTGGACCGCCTGATGAGCCACGCGGCGGGCCTGGGCGACCGTCTGGGCCCGGTCCTGCTCCAGCTGCCGCCGACCCTGCGCGCGGACGCGGGGCTGCTGGACGCCTGCCTGTCCTGCTTCCCGGCCGGCACGAGGGTCGCGGTCGAGCCGCGCCACGACTCGTGGTGGACGGACGAGGTGCGCGAGGTGCTGGAAGCCCGGGGGGCGGCTCTGTGCTGGGCCGACGTGCGGTCCCGCCCGGCGACCCCGCTGTGGCGCACCACCGACTGGGGCTACGTCCGCTTCCACGTCGGACGCGCCCGCGCCTGGCCGCACTACGGCCGGCAGTCCCTGAAGACCTGGGCCGAGCGGATCGCTGAGGCGTGGTCCGCGAGGCAGGACGTGTACGCCTACTTCAACAACGACCCGACGGGGGCGGCGGTGGAGGACGCGATGACCTTCGCGAGGGCGGCGCGGGCGGAGGGCCTGGACGTCACTCGGGTACCGGAGCACCTGGAACGGGCATGACGTTCCCGCCTTTGCCTGTGCTCCCCCGTAACGACGCTCAGCTCTTCTCCGCCGGAACGGCGCCCAGCCACGACGGCGTCTCCCGGCGGTGCCGAACCCTGCTCAGCCTTCCCGCGAAACCCGCTCGCCCCTCCCGCCGGGCCCGGCTCACCCCTCCCGCCGGGCCCGGCTCACCCCTCCAGGCCGAGCCCCGCTCACCCCTCCCGCCGAGCCCCGCTCACCCCTCCCGCCGAGCCCCGGCTCACCCCTCCAGGCCGAGCCCCGCTCACCCCTCCCCGTAAGCCGCCCGCAGGGCATCCCGCACCGCCGCCAGCGCATCCGCCTCCGTGAGTCCCAGGCGCCTGGCCCGCTCCACGTAGGACTGGGCGGCCGACGCCAGCTCGCGTTCCGCCGCCGAGCCCGCGGCGGCGACGTACGTTCCGTTGCGGCCCCGCGTCTCGATCACCCCGTCCGACTCCAGTGCCCGGTACGCCTTGGCGACCGTGTTCGCGGCGAGCCCGAGGGACTCGGCCAGCCCGCGCACCGTGGGCAGCCGGTACCCGACCGGCAGCACCCCCGACCGCGCCTGCTCGGAGATCTGCGCCCGCACCTGCTCGTACGGCGGGGCGCTCTCATCGATGTGGATCTTCAAGGTCACGGGGTGATTGTCCCGCACCCGCCAGAAAATGAGAGGCACCGCGGTGCATCTCACCCGTAGCGTGCGCGTACATGACTGTGACCGTCCGCGACCTCGTCCCCGAGGTCCGAGCCGACGTCGAGGGTTTCGCCCGCGTCCGCCATCTCGCGCTTCCCTTCTTCCTCGTCACCCCGGACTCCCTCGCCTACGACCTCGCACACGCCCGCCCCGAGGCCCACTACCGGCCCCTGGTCGCGGAGGAGGACGGCGAGGTGATCGGCACCGCCCAGGTGGGGCTCGTCCACGACAGTCCGGAGCCTGGCCTCGGCTACGTCAACGTGTACGTGCACCCAGGGCTGACACGCCGCGGCGCCGGCTCACTGCTGGTCCACGCCGCCGAGCGGCACCTGGCCGACCGGGGCGCGACGAAGCTCTTCGCCTGGGTGCTGGACGAGCCGGGCAACCTCGCCTTCGCCGAGCGGCACGGCTACCGCGGCAGCCGCTCCGCGCACTTCCTCCGCCTGGACCTGACGGGCGACCTGCCGCCGCTCCGGCCGCTTCCGCCGGGCGTCGAACTACGCACGGGAGCCGACTTCGCGGCCGACCCGCGCCCGCTGTTCGAGCTGGACTCGGAGACGATGTCGGACGAACCGAGCGACATCGCCTACGAGTTCACCGACTACGAGGCCTGGCTGGCGGAGACCTGGTACAACCCTCTCTTCAGCCCCGAGCTGACCTCGGTCGCCGTGGCCGACGGCCGCCCCGCCGCCTTCAGCATGGCCCGCACGGACGGCGGCACCCGCTACGGCACCGTCATGACCGGCACCGCCCGCGCCTTCCGCGGCCGGGGCCTGGCCAAGCTCGCCAAGAACGACTCCCTGCACCGCGCCCGTGCCGCCGGCTTCACGGAGGCGTTCACGGGCAACGACACCGGCAACGGCCCGATGATCGCGATCAACAAGTGGTTCGGGTACGAGATCTGCGCTACGGAGGTGCGGTATGTCCGCGAACTCGGCTGACCCCTCGGTTCTCCTGGACGTCGTCCTCGTCAAGGCGGGCCGTACGAAGATCCGTTACGAGGCCGAGCTCCTCGACGACGACGGCACGCGGCTCGCCGTCCGCGCCCCCTGGGCCGGCGAGGGCGTCCGCGACTTCGGCTTCGTCCGCTTCGAGCCCGGCGACGTGTTCACCGAGTACTACTGGCGGGACCGCTGGTACTCGGTGAAGGAGGTCCGCGACGCGTCCGGTGCCCTGAAGGGCTGGTACTGCGACATCACCCGTCCCGCGACGCTCGTCGGCACCGAGCTGATCGTCGAGGATCTCGACCTGGACCTGTGGCGCTCCGCCGGCGGCGATGACGTACGGCGGCTGGACGAGGACGAGTTCGAGGAGAGCGGACTCGCGGAGAGGGACCCGGAGGCCGCGGCGGCAGCCGTCGCCGCCCTCGACGAGCTGGAGAGGTTCGCCAACGTCGAGGGCGGGCTGGAGTCGCTGCTGGTGTGAGGGGCCTGGAGCCGCTGCCGGGTGAGGCGCCTGGAGCCGCTGCTGATGTGAGCGGCCCGGCACCTCACACCGTCGCCACCACCGCATACCGCTCGTCCGCCACGTCCTTCCCCCACAGCAGCGCGTCGCCCGACAACCGGTGCACGCGCACCTGTCCGGCGAGCGGCGCGAGGAGTGCGGTGAGCCGGTCGGCGGGCAGGCCCACCGGACTCACCGTGCCCCACACGCCCTCGACCAGCACCAGCCGCCCTCCCGGACGCAGCAACTCCCGCCAGTGCCGCAGGGCACGGCCGGGGTCGGGCAGCGCCCACAGCACATGCCGTACGAGCACGACGTCGAAGCGCTGCTCCCCCACCGGTGGTGCCGCCGCGTCACCGACCAGGAACACTGCGTCACGCCCGGCCAGCTTCGCGCGCGAGGTCGACCATGGCCGGGGAACTGTCCACGCCGGTGACACGGTGTCCCTGTTCGGCGGCGAGGAGCGACAGGCTGCCGGTGCCGCAGCCGAGGTCGAGGACGTCGGAAGGGCGCTCGGGCAGCCAGTCGCGCAGCCGTCCGGCCCAGGCCTGGCGCACCTTCGGGTCGCGCAGGCCGTGGTCCGGCTCGTCGTCGAAGACGGCGGCCTGTGCGTCCCAGTCGACATCCGCCGAGGTCGTGCCGTCACTCTCGTTCGTCATGTGCCCAAGAGTGACACCCGCCACTGACAGTCGAATCGTGACAGCGGCCACTGACAGAACGCCAACCGATGAGGAACTCTCCCTGAACGGGTCTACCTCCGTGAGAACGCGGAACTCGTGGACCGTGAAGGAGGCAGCCATGCGCCGTGTGACCGTGCAGAAGCCCCTGAAGAAGACGGACTCCCGCCAGGTCCGCGAGGAGGCCGACGGGCGCCCCGCGGGACGCCCGGAGGTCCGAAAGGACATCGCACGCACGTGGTGGCCGGACGGGTGAGGAGCCCAAGCTCCCTCAGCCCGAGTTCACTCAGCCCAGCCGCTTGCGATAGTGAATACGGTCGTACGGCCCGTCGACGCGCCGCTCCACGACCTCGTACCCGTACTTCGGGTAGATCTTCTGGTTCTCCCACATCATCGCGTTCGTGTAGAGCCTGACCTCGGGGAGACGCAGCGCACGCGCGCGTGCCTCCACGAAACGCAGCAGCCGTCCGCCCACGCCCTTTCCGTGCGCGTCGGGGTGGACGGCGATGCTGTCCAGGTACAGGTGGTCCTGGTACGCCTCGACCACCACGAGCCCGCTCACGGGCTCCCCCGTCACGAACACCTTCCCCTCGGCCACGTTCGCCGCGTGGTCCGCCTCCATGGGCTGCGGCACCACCCCGATGCGCTCGATGTAGGGGTAATAGGCGGCGTCGGTGACGGCTTTCACGGCGGGCACGTCGGCCGGCGTGGCGGGCCGGATCTCCTCGTTCATCATGACGCGCACGCTACCTACCTGATCTGAGTCTCAGCACTCCCTTAAGGCGGCCATAAAGATCGCTGCCGACCGCCCCCAGCAGGCGTTTTCACGGTTCCTTTGATCCGGCACGCATCAGTTCCGGTTCCGAGGAGATCCCCCATGCCCGCACGCCGCAAGGCCGCCGCCGTCGCCGCTCTCGGTCTGACCCCGCTCGCCCTGACCGCGCTGTCGGCCGCCCCCGCGTCCGCGCACGGTTTGATGGGGGACCCGGTCAGCCGGGTCTCGCAGTGTTACGCGGAGGGTCCCGAGAGCCCGGCGTCGGACGCGTGCAGGGCAGCGGTCGCGGCCGGCGGCACCCAGGCGCTCTACGACTGGAACGGCATCCGCATCGGCAACGCGGACGGACAGCACCAGGCACTGATCCCGGACGGCAAGCTGTGCAGCGCGAACAACGACGCGTTCAAGGGACTCGACCTGGCCCGCGCCGACTGGCCGGCGACGAGCGTGAGCAGCGGGTCGTACACCTTCAAGTACCGCGTGACGGCCCCCCACAAGGGCACCTTCAAGGTGTACATCACCAAGCCCGGTTACGACCCTTCGCGGCCGCTCGCCTGGGACGACCTGGATCTGTCCGACGCGGTGGCGACGGTCACCGACCCGGCCGCGTCCGGTGGTTTCTACACCTTCTCCGGCACCCTGCCCGAGCGCTCCGGCAAGCAGCTGCTGTACGCGGTCTGGCAGCGCTCGGACAGCCCGGAGGCGTTCTACTCCTGCTCGGACGTGACGTTCGGCGGCGGCAGCAGCGGTGACGGGGGTACGACGAGCAGCCCGTCCCCCGTCCCGACCGCCTCCGCCCCCTCCGAGGAGCAGATCGAGGACGGCAGCGACCAGTCGACGGTCGAACACGACGGCCACGGTGACCAGGACGCCGGTACGTCGGCGAAGCCGGAAGCGAAGCCGGAGGCTGAAGCGGAGCCGGTCGCGCAGACCGAGAGCTCCGTGCCCAACGAGCCGAAGGCGGCCGGCAGCACCGAGAACCTCGCCGAGACCGGCGGCGACAGCAGCACGCCGTACCTCGCCATGGGCGGTGCGGCGACGCTGGCGCTCGGTTCGGCGGTCCTGTTCGCCTCGGTCCGCCGGCGGGCGGTGAGCGGCGGCCGGCACGGTCGCTGATCCAGGGGTTCCGGGGCCTGACCGGCGGCTCAGGCCGGACAGGCCCCGGCGGCGCTCAACCGACCGCCGACGCGCAGGTGGTCGGGGTGGCATGCGCCGGGTCGAGGGCGTTGGCCACCTCGTGGAAGGCGATCCGGTCGAGCAGTCCGATCAGGGCGTGCTCGGACAGGTCGACGGGGCACAGGTCCTGGAGCAGGACGTTGCGTACGCCGGGTCCGCTGAGGAACTGGCTCCGGTACGGCGTGACCACCTCGTCGTACTTGGTGGCGAGCACCGTGTACCGGACGCCGGGCACGGTGTCGCCGCCCTCGTTGAGCTTGGTGAGGAAGGCGGAACCGGCGACCTGGTCGGCGAGGGCGGGGGTGTTGGTGGTGAGCAGGTCCTCGATGCCGGGGAAGTACGGCAGGAGGTGGGTGAACCCGGCGAGTGTGGTGCCGTGGTTGCTGGGCGCGATGCCGACGAGGGCGTTCACCTTGGCGGCTCCGCCGAGGAACTTCAGGTAGTAGCGGGGCATCATGCCGCCCTGCGAGTGGCCGACGAGGTCGGTCTTCGCGGCGCCGGTCGCGGTGAGCACCTTGTCGACGTAGGTCTTCAGCTGCTCGGCCGACTTGTCGACCGGGCCGAGGCCGTGGACGAGCGGGACGCCGGAGAGCTGTCCGTAGTCGAGCGAGAAGACGCAGTAACCGCGGTTCTTCAGGTAGGGCGCGAGGCCCAGCCAGTTGTCGACGGAGTTGGCGAAGGTTCCGTGGACGAGGACGACGGGGCGGGGATGGGCGGCGGACGGCTGGCAGGAGTAGTCGTTCCAGCCTCTGCTGGGGGCGTCGGCCGCCTGGGCGGTGGCGGCGGGGACGATGGTGACCGCGGCGGTCAGCAGCAGCGCGGTCAGGGGTCTGAGCACTCGTTTCCAGGGCAGCATCGGGTGATCTCCTTGCGGCTCAAGGGAGTTGCGACGGCTCTACGCCCTGTGACCCGGATCACGAGGATGCTGTTCACTGTCAAGTTACGGACGAGTAGTGCGCTTGTGAAGTTACGCGTCAGTAAAAACTTCCAGTGGTAACCGTGGACGGCTGAAGCCACTGATGAAGCACTGACGAATCGTCACCAGGCGGGCCGGATGGGACCATAGGGCGCAATGCGCACCAATTGGTCGCGCAACGCGTGCACTCTCCCCTCACCGAGCAACGCCACCCACGCCCCCACGGCCTCCGCGGCGGCCTCCTCCGCCGCACGAGTACACGCCCACCCCCGCCCGGTCAGCACGACCAGCCGGGCCCTGGCGTCGTCGGGATGGGGCCGACGCTCGGCGTATCCCTTGCGCACGATCTCGTCGACCAGTTGGCTCGCGGCCTGCTTGGTCACCCCGAGGTGGGCCGCGAGCTCGGTGACCGTCGCCCCCTCCGGAGCGAGCCGGGCGAACGCAAAGCCGTGCGCGGGCCTGATCCCCTCGAAGCCACGGGCGACGACACCTTCGTTGATGCGCTGCGTGAGCTCACCGGCGACGGCGAGCAGGGCTGCGGACAGGGCCATGGCTTCGGAGTTCTCCACGGAGGCATTGAAACACCCTTGACGAATTGGTCAAGCAGCTTGACCATGGGGCCAACTAGTCAAGTTACTTGACCATCTGACATCGGAGAGCCCCTTGCCCGTCATACGCCCGTCCGAAGCCGTCACTCACGAGATCCACGGCGCCCGCTTCGTCTCGTACGCCACTCCCCGCACCGGCAGCAGGGAGCTGTGCGCCTGGCGAGGGGAGATCCCGGCGGGGACCAAGGCGCCCACGCACACCGTCAACCGGGAGGAGATCTTCCATGTGCTCGGCGGCGAACTGCTGATGACCCTCGACGGCCACACCCACCGCGTCACCGCGGGCGACACGGTGATCATCAACGCCGGGTCGACCCTCGCCGTCGAGAACCCGACGACCGAGATCGCCACCTCCTGGGTCACCACGTCCATCGGCCTGGAGGCAGAACTCGCCGACGGCACGCGGATCACGCCCCCGTGGGCCAACTGACTCCTCGGGCCCGTCCGGCGGATCAGGCCGCAGACGCGGGGTCAGGCACGCCCAGCTGCCGCGTTTCCGTCGCCCGCCGGCTCACCTGCGCTCATGGGTCGCCGTCGTTTCCCTGCCGGCCGATCCGCCGGCCAGGCGCTACGCGGCCAGCGTCCCCGGCATCACCGCCCGTGGCCCGAACTTCGCTCGCGCGCGGTCCGCGACCTCCTCGATACGGCGGAGCTTCTCGTCCACGGGGTCGAAGGCGAGCTGGTAGGAGGCCTGTTCGGCGGGGCCGAGGGCCTCGGCGCGCAGGGTGACCGAGCGGACCCGGGCGCGCTGGAGGCCGAGGGCCTCGTACAGGCCGTAGGCCGCCTTCGTCAGCGCGGCCGAGTGTGCGGTCGGTTCCTTGAGGGTGCGGGTGCGGTTCGTCGAGGAGCGGTCGGCGTAGCGCACGGTGAGGGTCAGGGTGCCGCAGACCTTGTCGAGGGCGCGCAGCCGGGCGCCCAGTTCCTCGGCGGCCGAGAGCAGGGCGCGGCGGTGCCGGTCGGCGTCCAACTCGTCGCGGTGGAAGGGGCGTTCGGCGGCCAGTGAACGGGACACGGCGTTCGGCACGACCCGGCCGCGGTCGATGCCGTTCGCCTTCTCGCGCAGCTCGCGGCCGGCCTTCCCGCCGACCAGACGCTGGAGCGTGGACAGGGGTGCGGCGGCGACCAGGCCGAGGGTGTCGAGGCCGTACTCGCCCAGGGTGCGGGCGGTCGCGGCGCCGACGCCGGGGAGCGCGGCGACGGGCTGGTCGGCGAGGAACTCCACGACGGCGTCCTCGGGCACCGCGCAGGTCACCCCCGGCTCGGCGTCGCGCAGCGCGATGCGGGCCAGCATCGGGCCGGGCCCGGCGCCGATCACGCAGTCGACGCCGTGCAGGGCGAGCGACCGGACCCGGATCACCGACGCCAGCTCCACGGCGCTGCGCCCGAAGTACCGTTCGGCGCCGCGCAGATCGGCCAGCGCCCCGTCCGGCGGCAGCGCCTCGACGACGGGCGTGAACTCCTCGAGCAACCCGAGCAGCCCCGGCAGGGCCGCCTCGTGCATCGGCGGCAGCTGGAAACGTACGCAGAGGATGGTCATCCCGCACTCCCCGGACTCTGATGCCACAACTTCCGTACTTTCGCGGGCTCTTCGCCCGCAGGACGCAGATCGGCCCACGGATGCAGTTCGTATCCGGTGGGCATCTGGATTCGCCTGCCCCCTGTCGAATCCCCGCCTCCTTCCGGCACGGGCTCCGCCAGCCGTGCCGCCACCACGTCGAGCCCGCCCTCGGCGCGCAGTTCGACCAGTTCGGCGAGGTTCCAGGCGGCGGCGCCCACCACGCTGAGGCTGCGCGGGCCGCGGCGCTGCACCACCCCGCGCACCAGCAGCAGCCAGGAGTGGAAGACGGTGTGCGCGCAGGCGTCGTGGGAGTCGTCGAAGAAGGCGAGGTCGACCAGACCGGTGCCGTCGTCCAGGGTGGAGAAGATGACCCGCTTGCCGGACCGGATCGGCGGCGTCTGGGTGGCCGCCTTGGCGCCTGCGACCAGCACCGTCTCCCCGTGCCGCGCCTCCCGCAGCCGCCGCGCCGACACCACGCCCAGCTCGTCGAGGAACGCCCGGTGGTCGTCCATCAGATTGCGCGAGGCGTCCATGGACAGCACACCCAGCTCGGCGCTCAGCTTCTCCGCCGAGGAGAGGTCGGGCAGCCCGGCCGGTGCCGTCTTCCGGCCGCCCGCCAGCGGGAGTTGGCCCCCGCCGCTGCCGCCGCCCCGGGCTCCCCGGTGCAGCTCGGTCAAGTGCAGTTGCAGATCACGGCGATTGGCGCCGAAGGCATCCAACGCGCCCACCTGCGCGAGTCGCTGGGCGAGCGGACGGCTCGGGCGGGCCCGTTCCCAGAAGTCGAGCAGCGAGGCGTACGGCTGCCCGTCCGCGACCCGCGCCGCCTCGGCCTCGCTGATGCCGTGGACGTCGGAGAGGGCCAACCGCAGCCCCCACACCTTCGATTCAGACACCAGTTCGATACGGTGGGCGACCGCCGACCTGTTCACGTCCAACGACAGGATCGGCACCCCGCGCCGCCGCGCGTCCGCCAGCAGCAGCCGCTTCGGATACATCCCGGGGTCGTGCGTGAGCAGCCCGGCGTAGAAGGCGGCCGGGTGGTGCGCCTTCAGCCACGCCGACTGGTACGTCGGTACGGCGAAGGCGACCGCGTGCGCCTTGCAGAAGCCGTACGACCCGAAGGCCTCGACGATCCCCCAGGTCCGCTGAATCGTTTCTGCGTCGTAGCCCTCGGCCGCCGCGTGCTGCGCGAACCAGGTCCTGATCCGCCCCTGCGACTCCGGGTCGGACAGCCCGCGCCGCACCTGGTCCGCCACCCCGCGCCCGCAGCCGGTCATGATGGCGACGATGTCGATGATCTGCTCGTGGAAGACGACGACTCCGTACGTCTCCTTCAGCGGCCCTTCCAGGTCCCGGTGCGGGTAACGCACCGGCGCCCGCCCGTGCCGCGCCTCGATGAACGGCCGCACCATGTCGGCGGCGACCGGACCGGGCCGGAAGAGCGAGATGTCGACGACGAGGTCGTGGAAGGTGGCCGGCTGGAGCCGCCCCACCAGGTCCCGCTGGCCCGGCGACTCGATCTGGAAGCAGCCCAGGGTCTCGGTGGAACGGATGAGTTGGTACGTGGCCGGGTCGCCGTCCGGCACCGCGTCCAGGTCGATCCGCTCCCCCGTCGCCCGCTCCACCTCCGCGACCGCGTGCGCCATCGCCGACTGCATCCGCACGCCCAGCACGTCGAGCTTGAGCAGGCCGAGGTCCTCGACGTCATCCTTGTCGAACTGCGCCATGGGCAACCCCTCGCCGCTGGTCGGCATGATCGGCGTACGGGAGAGCAGGGAGGCGTCGGAGAGCAGGACCCCGCAGGGGTGCATGGCGACTCCGCGCGGGAGGGCGTCGAGGGACTCGACCAGCTCCCAGAGACGTCCGTACCGCTCCCCTCCCCGCTGAAGCTCCCCTGCCAGTTGCCGCAGTTCGGGCAGTTCCTCCAGGGCCGCGCGGGCGTCGCGGGCGCGGATGTGCGGGAAGGACTTGGCGATACGGTCGATGTCGGCCGGGTCCATGGACAGGGCGGCGCCCACGTCACGGATCGCGTGCCGCACCCGGTAGGTCTCCGGCATCGCGACCGTCGCGACCCGCTCGGCGCCGAACCGGCCGATGATCGCGCGGTAGACCTCCAGGCGGCGCGCGGACTCCACGTCGATGTCGATGTCCGGCAGGGCGATCCGTTCCTTGGACAGGAAGCGCTCCATCAGCAGCCCGTGCGCGACCGGGTCGGCGTGCGCGATGCCGAGGAGGTGGTTGACGAGGGATCCGGCGCCGGAGCCGCGGGCCGCGACCCGGATGCCCATGTGCCGTACGTCGTCCACCACTTGGGTGACCGTCAGGAAGTAGGAGGCGAATCCGTGGTGGGCGATGATGTCCAGTTCCTGGTGCATCCGCTCCCAGTACGGGCGCTTCCCGGCGTAACCGCGCAACACCATCCCCGCCGCCGCCCGGGAGGCCAGCGCCCGCTGTGCGGTGCGGCGGCCCGCGCCGACCAGGTGCGGTTCGGGGAAGTGGACGGTGCCGATGCCGAGGTCGTCCTCGGGGTCGACCAGGCACTCGGCGGCCGTCGCCCGGGTCTGTTCCAGCAGGCGGTGGGCGGTGTCGCGGCGGTAGCCGGCGGCCTCGACGACCCGCTCGGCGGCCTGGACCATGGCGCCCTCGTCCTTGAGCCAGGCCTCGCCGGAGTCCAGTTCCTTGGTCGCGTCGACAGGCACCAGGCGGCGGGCGGCGTCCAGGACGTCGGCGACCGGGCCGAGCCCGGGATCGGCGTACCGGACGGCGTTGCTGAGCACGGGCCGGATCCGCTGTTCGGCGGCGAAGCCGATGGTGCGGGCGGCGAGGCGCAAGGAGCCGGGTCCCGTACCTGTGCGGCCGTGCCAGACGGCTTCGAGGCGCAGGGCGTCGCCGTAGACCTCCCGCCAGGGGGCGAGCAGCTTGGCGGCGCGGTCGGGGCGTCCCGCGGCGAGGGCGCGGCCGACGTCGGAGGCGGGGCCGAGCAGGACGGTCAGGCCGTCCGCCATGTTGTCGGCCCAGGGCAGCAGGGGCGTGCCCTCCCCCGCGTGCGAGGCCGTGACGAGCCGGCACAGGTCGGCCCAGCCGCGGGCGCCGTCCCGGGCGAGGAAGGTGACGCGGGGTGTCGACTCGTCGATGAAGGCACCTCCGCGCACGGGGGTGCGGCGCCGCTCCTGCCGTCCGCTCCCGGGCATCTCCACCGCGAGGTCCACGCCGAACAGCGGGCGGACCCCTTCCTTCGCGCACGCTTTGGCGAAGCGGACCGTGCCGGCGAGGGTGTCGCGGTCGGTGAGGGCGAGGGCGTCCATGCCCCGTTCGGAGGCGCGCTCGGCCAGGCGCTCCGGGTGTGAGGCTCCGTATCGCAGGGAGAACCCGGAGACGGTGTGCAGATGCGTGAAACCCGGCACACGCACCTCCCGCACTCGTGAGCCCGACGAGCTCTCGAACATCTGTTCCCAACCACCTCACCCCCACCATAGACCAATTTTCGAATGTGTGTGCGACATCCGTTCGGGCCCGTCCCACCTGCGCAAACACCCCACGGACCGGACCGTGGGGGCATGACGCAGCCCACCGGTGCCGGCCCTTCGCGTACGTCCTTCCTCGGTGAGGTGAGGGACGCCGTCACCCCGCGGGCGACGCTGCTCGTGCTCGGCGCGGTCGCGCTCCAGCTGCTGTTCATCGCCTCCTATGTGGGGGCGCTGCACGACCCGAAACCCAAGGACGTGCCCTTCGGAGTCGTCGCGCCGCAGGCCGCGGCCCGGCAGGCGGTGACCCGGCTGGAGCAGCTGCCCGGCTCGCCGCTGGACCCGCGCGCGGTGACCGACGAGGCGACGGCCCGCGAGCAGATCCTGAACCGGGACATCGACGGCGCACTCGTCGTCGACCCGGCCGGCACCACCGACACCCTCCTGGTCGCCTCCGGCGGCGGCACGGTTCTCGCCACCGCCCTGGAGACGCTCACCACCACCCTGGAGCAGACCGAGCGGCGGTCGGTCAGAACGGTCGACGTGGCGCCGGCCTCCGCCCGGGACCTCGACGGGCTGTCGTCCTTCTATCTGGTCGTCGGCTGGTGCGTCGACGGCTATCTGTGCGCCTCGATCCTGGCGATCAGCACCGGCGCCCGGCCCGCCGACCCACGCCGCGCGGTGATCAGGCTGGCCACGATGGCACTGGTCTCGGTCGTCGGCGGGCTGGGCGGCGCGATCATCGTCGGGCCGGTCCTGGACGCCCTGCCCGGCAGCGTGGCGGCCCTCTGGGGCCTCGGCGCCCTGATCACCTTCGCGGTCGGCGCCGCCACGCTCGCCCTCCAGGGCGTCTTCGGCATCGTCGGCATCGGCCTCGCGATCCTGCTCGTGGTGATCGCGGGCAACCCGAGCGCGGGCGGCGCCTTCCCGCTGCCGATGCTGCCGCCGTTCTGGAACGCCATCGGCCCGGCGCTGCCGCCGGGCGCCGGCACCTGGGCGGCACGCTCGATCGCGTACTTCGAGGGCAACGACACGACCGCCTCGCTGCTGGTGCTGTCGGCGTGGGCTCTCGCGGGGATCGTCATCACGCTGCTGGCGGCGGGGCTGCGCGCAAAGCGACAGCCGAGGCAGACCGCGCAGCCCGCACAGCCCGCACAGCCCGCGTAGGCGACGCAGGCCGCCGACCGGGCGGGCGGCTCGCGAAAGTCTCATGGACGACGCGGGCGAAGCCGTAGACGTCGCAGCGGCCGTCGACGGGGCACCGGCTCGACCCACCCGTGGCGGCGGTTCGGTCCCGTACGACGCGAAAGTCCCGCCCCTCGCGCGCGGGGCGGGACTTCACGAAGCCGGACGGTCGTGCGTCAGCCGATCTGCGTACCGGTCGCGGACAGCGCCTCCGTCACCGGCTGGAAGAAGGTCTCCCCGCCCGAGGTGCAGTCGCCGCTGCCGCCGGAGGTGAGGCCGATCGCGCTGCTGCCCGAGAAGAGCGAGCCGCCGCTGTCGCCGGGTTCGGCGCAGACGTCGGTCTGGATCAGGCCGTTGACGATGTCGCCGCTGCCGTAGTTCACGGTGGCGTCCAGGCCGGTGACCGTGCCGTCGTGCACCTGGGTGGTCGAGCCGCTGCGGGTCACCTGCATACCGACGGTGGCCTCGGCGGCGCCGGTGATCTGCTGGGCGGAGCCGTCGTACAGGTCCACCTCGCTCGGGTGGTCCACGTCGGCGGTGTACTTGACGAGGCCGTAGTCGTTGTCCGGGAAGCTGGAGACCTCGTTGGTGCCGATCTCGGTGCCGCTGGAGTCCGACCAGGTGGAGATGGACTCGGTGCAGTGCCCGGCGGTGAGGAAGTACGGCTCGCCGCCCTTGACCACGTTGAAGCCGAGCGAGCAGCGCCCGCCGCCTCCGGTGATGGCGTCGCCGCCCGCGATGAAGGGCTTGAACTCCCCCTTGGTCGTCTTGAGTTCGGCCGTGGCGCCGAGTGCGTCGACGACCTTGGTCAGCTTGGCCAGCTCGGCCTTGGAGACCGTGCGGTCGGCGGTGACCACGACCTTGTTGGTCGTCGGGTCGGTCGCCCAGGAGGTGCCGGGGATGGTCGCGTCCTGGGTGAGGGTGCTGCGGGCGCTCTTCAGCTCGGCGAGGGAGTTCTCGACGATTCTCGCCTGGGCTCCGGCCTCCTCGACGGTCTTGGCCGCGGCCTCGTCGAGCACGTTGACCACGAGGCTCTTGGTCTTCGCGTCATAGAACGTGCCCGCGGCGTCGGAGCCGAGGTCCTGGCCGAGCGTCGAGGCGAGCTTTCCGGCCGACAGGGCCGAAAGGACCTGGAGCTCAGGGGTGTTCGCCGACTCGCTGGCGTTCGCAGTCTGGAAGGTGACTCCCGCGGCGACCAGTGCGGCGATGCCCGCACCTGCCACGGCGGCCCGCCGCCTGGGTATGCGTCGGTGCTTCAACTCGCGTCCTCCTGTGGGGGGTCGGTCCGGAGGTTGTGGGGATCTCGCGGACCGGAAGGCTGGTTGACGAGCGCCTACTCTTCCGAACCCCACGGGGGGCGCACAAGGTCGACTTCCGGACGCGCGTAGAACGCGATTGCGCGCCCCCTTCGGTTTTGACTGTCCACGGTCACCCCAGGCCCTTCGCGCTGCAAACACTACGTGCGAGTAACCTTCATCAGCCTGTGAGGTCTAGTCCTGTCTTGAAATCGACCCCTGCACATCGGAGTTCGGCCGGGGCTCGACGGACGGACGTTGCTCCTGCACCGGTTGCTGCGCCACGGGCGGCGCCTGCTGCACCGGCTGTTGCGCCCTCTCCAGGAACCGCAGCAGCTCCACCGGGAACGGCAGCACCAGCGTCGAGTTCTTCTCGGCGGCGACCGCCACCACCGTCTGCAGCAGCCGCAGTTGCAGCGCGGCGGGCTGATCGGACATCTCCTTGGCAGCCTCGGCCAGCTTCTTCGACGCCTGGAGCTCGGCGTCGGCGTTGATGACCCGGGCCCGCCGCTCCCGGTCGGCCTCGGCCTGGCGGGCCATGGAACGCTTCATGGTCTCGGGCAGCGACACGTCCTTGATCTCGACCCGGTCGATGGTCACGCCCCACTCCACGGCCGGGCTGTCGATCATCAACTCCAGCCCCTGGTTCAGCTTTTCGCGGTTGGAGAGCAGATCGTCCAGCTCACTCTTGCCGATGATGGACCGCAGTGAGGTCTGCGCCATCTGCGCGACCGCGAACCGGTAGTCCTCCACCCGGACGACCGCCTCGGCCGGCGCGGTCACCTTGAAGTAGACGACGGCGTCGACCCGCACGGTGACGTTGTCCCGGGTGATGCCCTCCTGACCGGGCACCGGCATCGTCACGATCTGCATATTGACCTTCCGGAGCTTGTCGATACCCGGAACGATCATGGTGAAGCCCGGTCCGCGTACCTCCGACCGGAGCTTCCCGAGCCGGAAGACCACACCCCGTTCGTACTGTTTGACGACCCGCGCCGCAGCCATCACGTACACCGCTCCGGCAGACGCGAGCGTCACTCCCGCCGC
Organism: Streptomyces sp. a15; assembly: GCF_059026085.1. Taxonomy (NCBI): domain Bacteria; kingdom Bacillati; phylum Actinomycetota; class Actinomycetes; order Kitasatosporales; family Streptomycetaceae; genus Streptomyces; species Streptomyces sp. A15. The sequence goes on from NZ_JBWLKM010000013.1 coordinate 91,361, forward strand.
CACCAGCTCCTCGACCATCACGGCCCCCAGGGTCCGATGTGACCGCCTGTATGTCGACGGTAACGCCGGTGCCGGACAAGGGCGAGCCCCCGCACGAGAGTTGCGTGCGGGGGCTCGTCTGCTGCTGGCTGCAGGCCAGGCCGTACAGGTGCCGGAGTTCGGCCGGGGCCTAGTACACGCTGACGCCGTAGGCGCTGAGGGCCTCGGTGACAGGCTGGAAGAACGTCGTTCCGCCGGAGCTGCAGTTGCCGCTGCCGCCGGAGGTGAGACCGTAGGCGGTGCCGTTGCTGCCGTACAGCGAACCGCCGGAGTCGCCGGGCTCGGCGCAGACGTTGGTCTGGATCAGACCGGAGACGATGTCGCCGCCGCCGTAGTTGACGGTCGCGTTGAGGGCGGTGACACGGCCGCTGTGCGTACCGGTGGTGGAGCCGTCGCGGATGACGGTGGTGCCCACGGCGGGCGTGGCCGCGCGGGTGATGTCCACACCGTTGGCGGTGCCGGGCCTGCTGACGGACCCGGAGTACCGCACGATGCCGTAGTCGTTGCCCGGGAAGCTGGAGCCCGTGGTCGAGCCGATGACCGTGGTGCGGGCGGAGTTGGAGTACCAGCTGCCCGCGCCGTCGGTGCAGTGACCGGCGGTCAGGAAGTACTGGACGCCGCTGCTGTTCTGGACGTTGAAGCCGAGGGAGCAGCGCCAGCTACTCGCATAGATGGCGTCGCCGCCCTGGATCAGCTTGTTGAACGTGCCGGGGGTCCGCTTGATCGTGAGCGCGTCGGCGGTGGTGCCCGCCTGCTCCTTGATCTTCGCGATCTCGGCCTGGGAGACCGTGCTGTCGACGGTGACGACGACACGGTTGGTCTTGCTGTCGACGGCCCAGGCGGTGCCCGGGATGTCTGCCTTGAGCACCGAACTGCTGGCGCTCTTGAGGGCGGTGGCGCTGAACGTGGTGGGGGCGTCGGACGCGTTCGCGCTGGGGATCGCGACGGCTGCGGCGGCGGCGAGTCCGGCGGTCACGGCGATCAGCCGGGTCCGTCTCGTAATGCCACTGCGGGGGGTGGTGCGCTTGATCCTCACTTTTCGTTCCTCCACATGGGAAGTCGGGGGCCCTCGTGGGGTCGGGCCCGTGAGGCGCAGCCAGGATGCCGGGTGCCCGGATTCCGAACACGCCGTGCTCCTGACAAGCGCTGAGGGGGAGTATTCGGCCGAACGACCGGTCGACGCAAGGGCGCCTTTCGGCCGTCAAGCTTTGAACGATCTCCACGGTCTACGCGAGATGACTGCTTTTCAGAGCAGGTGCCGCTCCCCCGCCTCGACCGCGAGCTCCAGCGTGTTCCCGGGTGGCGGGAAAGGGCAGATGAAATGGTCGGCGAACGCGCACGGCGGCAGCAGCGCCCGGTTGAGGTCGACCGTCGTACGCCCGTCGGCGTCGGGCGCGGCGGGCCGCAGGAACCGGAAGCGGTGACTGCCGTTCCCGCTCGTGGCATCGCCGAAAACCGCCCACAGCGAACCGTCGCCCTGGACCGTCACCTGAAGCGTCAGCTCCCGCCCGTCCAGACGGAAAGCCAGTTCCCCGCCGAGGCCGAGACCGCGCGCGCGTCCGTCCGCGTTCTCGACCCGTACGGTGCGGTCCTCGCCGTACGGCGTGAAGCGCCCCGGCACCGACCAGCGCGGATCGTACGGCGTGGCCTCGATACCCCGGAACGCCCGGCGGGCGGCGGAGGCGGGGTCGAAGTCGCGCACGCCCCACACGCCTTCACGTACCAGCACGACCAGCCGCCGCTCTCCGTACGCCACCCGGGCGGCGCCGGCCGGACCCCGGTCGGCGGCGAGCCGCACCGCACCGGCGAAGGGCTGCCCGTCCACGGTGAGGCCGTCCCCGTCGGCGGCCGTGAGGACGACCGCGTCGCCCTCGACGGTCCATGACCCGGCGATGTCCGGAAGTCGCCCGTCCGGATAGTCCTCCAGCCAGTAGGTGCCGGTCAGCGCGAGAGGTCCGTAGGGCGCCGCCACCGTCTCGGTGCGGTGCTCGTGCCACTGCTTCCACGCCTCGGACGCGTCCGTCGTCATGTGCTCAACCCTTCCCTGGCGGGCCGGAAAGCCCGAGGTGAGAGCGCAGGGTGGCGCCCTCGTATTCCGTACGGAACGCGCCGCGCTCCTGCAGCAGCGGCACCACCCGGTCCACGAACTCGTCGAGCCCGCCCGTGGTGAGGTGCGGAACGAGGACGAAGCCGTCGGCCGCGCCCCGCCGTACGCACGCGTCGAGTTCGGCCGCGACCGCCTCCGGAGTGCCGATGAAGGACGGCCGGCCGCATCCCGCCTCGATCACGGTCTGCCGGATGGACAGCCCCTTCTCCTTCGACAGCGCCCGCCACTTCTCGGCCACCGCCACCGAGTCACCGTGCCACCTCCGCCCCTGCGCGATCGCCGGCTCCGGCACCGGGTCGATCTCGGGCAGCGGCCCGTCCGGGTCGTACGACGACACGTCGACGCCCCAGATCCGCTCCAGCGTGAGCAGGGCGTGCTGCGGGGAGACCTGCTGCCGCCGGATCCCGGCCGCCCGCTCCCGCGCCTCGGCGGCGGTGTCGCCGAGGACGACGGTGACGGCGGGCATGATCTTCAGGTCGTCGGGGGTTCGGCCGTACTTCTCCAGGCGCTTCTTGACGTCGGCGTAGAAGGCACGCCCGTCCTCCAGGGTCCCGTGCCGCGTGAACATCCCGTCGGCCGTGGCGGCGGCGAACTCCCGCCCCTCCTCCGAGTCCCCCGCCTGGATGACGACCGGGTGCCCCTGCGGCGGGCGCGGGACGGTGAACTCGCCCGCGATGTCGAAGTGCCGCCCCCGGTGAGCGAAGGGCCGGGAGACTCCGTCCGGGGTCCAGGAGTCCCACAACTTCCTGGCGACAGCGAGGAATTCGGCAGCGCGTGAGGAGCGTTCGGAGCGGTCCGGATGTCCCCCGCGCCGGAAGTTCTCGCCGGTGAAGGCGTCGGAGTAGGTCACCACGTGCCAGGCGGCCCGCCCGCCGCTGAGATGGTCCAAGGTGGCGAGTCTGCGGGCGACTTCGTACGGTTCGTTGAAGGTGGCGTCGACGGTCGCGGCGAGTCCCAGCCGGTCGGTCACGGCGGCGAGGGCGCCCAGCACCGTGAGCGACTCGGGGCGTCCGACCACGTCCAAGTCGTCGATCCGGCCCTCGTGTTCACGCGGCCGCAGCCCGTCCGCGAGGAGGAGGAAGTCGAACAGGCCGCGTTCGGCGGTGCGGGCGAGATGCTCGAAGGAGGCGAACTCGATCCCGGGCCGGGAGGTGTTGTCGACGCCGGGAACATGCGCGGCGAGGTGGATCCGCTTCCGCCTGAGGCGTTGCCGTACGGTCATGACGTTCCCCCTGCCACGGCGTACTGGTTGGCGGGCCGGGCGAGCCCCAGGTGCTCCCTGAGCGTGCTGCCCGGGTAGAACGTGCGGAACAGTCCCCGGTGTTGCAGCAGCGCGACCGTGCCGTTGACGAGCCGCCCCAGGTCACGGCGGGGCTCGGCGGGCGTGAGGTGGAAGCCGTCGGCGGCGCCGTCCGTGTACCAGGCGGCGATCAGCTCGGCGAGGTCGACGGGACCACCCCGGTACAGCAGCCCCTGGGCGGTGGGCCGTGGGCCGCCCCCGCCGTGGCCGGGCTCGGCCGCGTACTCGCCGCCGCCGAGGTCGATGACAAGGCTCGCGAGGACCCGCAGGTCGTCGGGGTCCCGTCCGAACGCCGAGGCGGCTTCCCGGAGTCGGTCCCGTACGGCGGCGAGCTGCGTCGGGCTCACGGCCCGGACGAGCGCCACGTCGGCGTACCGGGCGGCGGTCCCCCGGGCGTGCTTCTCGGTGGCGTCGACCACGCGCACCGGGTGGCCCTGCGGGGGTCTCGGCACAGTGGAGGGACCCTGGACCGAGAAGGTGGAGCCGGTGAAATCGACGTGGTGCAGCGTGCCCCGGCCGGTGAAACGGCCGGTCGCCGCGTCCCGTATCCCGGCGTCGTCCTCCCGGCTGTCCCACAGCTTGGCCGCCACCTCGGCGACTTCACCGGCCTCCTGCCACAGCGCGTCGGGCGGGGCCGCGTTCCGCCGGCCGAAGAGACGGGCCTCGCCCTCGGTGGCCGACACGTCGATCCGCCAGCCGGCCCGGCCGCGGCTGACCCAGTCGAGGGTCGCGACGGCCGCCTGGACGTGGAAGGGCTCGGTGTGCGTGGTCGTCACGGTGGGCACCAGGCCGACCCTGCCGGTCGCGGGCGCTACCCGGGACAGGACGGAGAGCGCGTCGGGGCCCGGGCGGGCGAAGGTGTCGTCCAGGGTCACGAAGTCGAGGCCGCCGCGTTCGGCCAGTCGCGCCAGCCCGACGTAGGAGTCGGCGTCGTACACCCTCTGCTGGTCGACGGCGGCGGCCAGGTGCAGCAGGCGCCGGCCGTGCGATGAGGTCATGGGAAAGAAACCCTTCTTGGCAGGCCTCAGAGGACCTTGGAGAGGAAGGCCCGGGTCCGCTCGTGGCGCGGCGCGTCCAGCACGTCACCGGGTGCGCCCTGCTCGACGATCCGCCCGTCGTCCATGAACACCACGGTGTCGGCGACTTCGCGGGCGAACCCGATCTCGTGGGTGACGACGATCATCGTGGTGCCCTGATGGGCCAGGTCCTTGATGACGTCGAGGACTTCACCGACCAGCTCGGGGTCGAGCGCGGAGGTCGGTTCGTCGAAGAGGAGCAGCCTGGGCTCCAGCGCGAGCGCCCGGGCGATCGCCACCCTCCCCCAGTGCCTGAACGGCCTGGGGGCACCCCCAGCTGCTGTCCACCGGAGAGGTGCCGGGGATAGGCGTCGGCCTTCTCGGTGAGCCCCACCCGGTCGAGCAGCCGTCGCGCGGTCTCGACGGCGTCCTTGCGGGGCCGCTTCAGCGCGGACACCGGCGCCTCGATGATGTTGTCCAGCACGGTGAGGTGCGGGAAGAGGTTGAAGTTCTGGAAGACGAAGCCGATCCGGGTGCGCTGCCTCAGCACCTCGCGCTCGCGCAGCTCGTACAGCCGGTCGCCGGAGCGCCGGTAGCCGACCAGCACCCCGTCCACGCTGATCGCGCCCCGGTCCACCTTCTCCAGGTGGTTGATGGTGCGCAGCAGCGTCGACTTCCCCACTCCGGGTTTGTGGGACCCAATCGCCTAGCCCCTAGCAGGGGCCGCAAGCGGAGGTTACCCGGACCCATGACCACACCCAACGGCGCAGGTCAGAGTGCCCAGCACGTACAGCCGAAGGTCTACCTGTTGTTGTTCACCCCCGCCGAGCGCGACACGGACGGGTACGCGGTAGGCGCATTCGAGAGTGAGCAGGAAGCGCGCGACATGGCGGGACGCCTCGAAACGCGCACCGGGCACTACTACGTGGAAGCCGTGAACTTCTTCGGGGCGACGGCATGAGCGCCCCCGAACGCCTCAACGTCGACTATGGGCGTGTCTCGCTCGACGAATTGAAGCTAGGCCAGGGTGTCGCCTCGCAGCACAACGAAAACGACGACTTCGGCGAGGAAATCGGCCACCCCGTAAGCGCGCGCTATGAGGACGTTGGCATTAGCGCTTTCGATCAGAGGAAAGAACGCCCCGGATTTCAGGCCCTGTTGAGGGACATTCGGCTAGGGCTAATCGCCATCGTCATCGTGTGGCACGCAGACCGGTTGACGCGCGATGTGGGCGAGGGGCGCGAATTCATCACCCTGTGCCGGAAGTACGGCGTAAAACTGTTCAGCCAACAGCGGGGCGGAGAGTACAACTTCAACCGCGCTGCCGGACGCGCTGACTTCCTGCGGGACATCGTCAAGGCAGAGGAAGAGTCCGGGCACAAGGGTGAACGCGTCGCCCTGTCGCACAAGCGACGTGCCCGTAACGGTGAATGGGGCGGAGGAGTCCGGCCGTTCGGCTGGGGCGTAGACACTGGGCGAGTCCGGTCCTACTGCGTCAACCCGAAAGCGGATATTGCCGACAGGGTTTACGAGGATCGGCCCGTACTGGACATGACGCACCACCGCGAGGACGAGCGGGACGAAATCCGCCACTGGAAAAGCGAGTTGCTCGCAGGCGTGAAAGTCTCCGTCCTGATCGCGGAGATTAACCGGCGAGGCGTCAAGACTGTGTCGGAGAAAGATGGACGCAAGATGATTCGCAACGGACGGAACATCCTTTCGTACAAGTGGTCACGGGAAACCGTCGTCGGGATTCTGACCAGTCCGCGCGTGTCCGGCCACGCCGTATGGCGGGGCGAAATCGTCGCGCGGGACGTCTACGACCCGATCATTACGGAGGAAGAACGGCAAGCGCTCATCGAGCTTTTCAGCGACCCTAAGCGCCGGACCTCGCCCGGTAACCAGCCTAAATGGCTGGGCAGCCTCATTTTCGAGTGCGGGCAGTGCGAGGGCGGAGTCATGCGGCAGCGCCTCAAGAGACCGAGCGACAAAATGCCGCTGTACCTGTGCAACCAATGCGGCAAGGGTCGGCAGCCTGCCCCCTTGCTTGACGCGTACGTAGAGGCAAAGGTGATTGAGCGCCTGTCGCGGCCGGACGTCGCCGAATTGATGGCGCCCAGGCAGGACGTCGATTTCGACGGGTTGCGCGAGGAGCGGACGCAGCTACAGGAACGCAAGGATGGGCTAGCGGTCGCGTTCGGCAGAGGCTCTATCGACATGGCGCAGCTAGAGGCAGGAACGGCGGACATCGTTAAGCGGCTGGGCGAGATTCAGCGCATGCTGATTGACGCTGTGGGCGAGTCTCCGCTTACGCCGTTCGCCCTCGACCCTGCGAACGCGGAAAGCCTTTGGGCCGGATTGAGCCTGGGCCGTAAGCGGGAAATCATCCGGACCCTGATGACTGTCACGATCCTGCAAGCGCCGCAGCGCAGGCGAGGCAGGCGCCCCGCAGACGCGCCCCCTGAGGAGCTGGACACGTCTACGGTCATCCTCGCGCCTAAGCGCCTCGCAGGCGCCCAGGGAGCGCCCCAGGGGGCAGCGCAGGGCGGCAGCGCCGTACAGGGTCCGTGGCGTCCGGCAGGCGCCCAGGACGCGCCCCAGGCTGCCGCCTAGCGCCGGAAGGCACTGGGCTGTCCGTGTGCCGAAATCTCCCCCTATCCGCACCATCAAAGGCAGTGCCCCGGATTCCATCCCAGGTTTCCGGGGCACTGCCCTTTTTTGATCTAGCAATCGGCCGTGACGTCCTGTCAGTAAATGGGGGCGCCCAGGTCTGCCCCTATGCGCCTCCACACAGCATGAGTACATGACTCTTCCAAGAGACGCGCGACGCGCACAGGCGCGCATTGCAGCCCATGAACGCTGGCACTCGGACCGGCCGGAGCTTGCCGACGATGCCCGCAGAGAACTGAAAACGATCACTCTGGCCCAACACCTCGCAACTGTGAATGAGTGGCCACCCCTCACGGACGAACAACGGGAACGCCTCGCGGAACTGTTGCTGCCCGACCTCCGCCCGTAATTGAGCGCGTTACGCGCATGCACCTTGACAACTCAACAGAGCGCAGCCTGACAGCCGGACAGGGCACGGCTTGAGAACTGACTAGAAGATAATCGAGAAAGCACCACCCCACCTATCGGAGAGGCACGAATATGCCAGGAAACAAAAAGCCCAGAAAGCCAAAGCCGGCGCCCGACCGGCCACCAAAATCAATACGAGACTTCGGGGCAGCATACGTTTGTTCACATTGTCGGAGCAATGTTGACGGCATCGTTAAGGACCCGTCCGGCATTTGGCGCATGATGGTTTGCCATGATTCCACTTGTCCGGTCTTGCGAGGCACCCTCACGGACGTTCCGGACGCACTCCGGGCAGCCGTAGTCGCGGGCGGAGTTACGGGGGTCATGACTGGCCCATTCGGCGAGGGTGCCGAGTGAGTGACGAGCCACTGCAACAATCTGACATAGACAGCCGCCTCGCCCTCGCGTGGCTGCTCAATCCGGAATCACTACCGTTCGCCTCACTGAGCGAAGACGTGCAGCGGCTAGTCAGCGCACTGTCGTCCAAGCTCCCGACACGGGGCCTCGACCCCGAAATAAATTCCCGTATCGAGGCGTTCGAGCGCGAGGCAGTCGAGATACACAAAGCAAAGGAGATAGCGAGCTATCACAAGGCGCTAAAGAAAGCCGCGCAGATTGAGGAGGAGGAGTTTTCCGCGCTCCTGTCGGACGAGAAAGGCACGGCATCGCTTGCCGCGCGCTTCGCGTCGGACGCGCTTAGCGCGGACAGCCTTGACAGTATCCCGGATCATGAGCCATTGATTGCCGACTTTATCAACCGCGACACGACATGCCGCATATTCGGACCACCTAAGAGCCTCAAGTCATTCATAGCCCTTTCCATGGCTGCCGCTATGGGCACGGGCGAAAGATGGTTCGGCTACAGGACCACTAAAACCCCTGTGCTCTATGTCGTCGCCGAGGGTGCGCGAGGGATAAGGCCACGCGTGCGCGCCTGGGAGCAAATGAACGGCCGGAAAATGACGGGAGTCGCGTTCTATCCAAGAGCCGTACAGATCGGCGACGATGACCAAATGCGCCAACTCATCGCGTACGCGAGACAGGGCGGATACGGCTTTGTCATCTTCGATACGCAAGCGCGATGCACGGTCGGCACTGAGGAAAACAGCAACAGTGAAATGGGTAAGATCGTGGCCCGTCTAGACAAGCTCCGCGAATGGACACAGGCAGGCGTCATGCTGGTTCACCACTCCGGCAATGAGGGCGGACGCGCGAGGGGCGCAACGGCAATCCTCGCGGCCATTGACTCAGAGTTTGAAGTGAAGCGAGAGAAAGACGCCACTAAAGTCACAGTCATAACCCGAGCGCAGAAAGACATGGCGGAAGCGCCGGACCTAGCTCTAGAGGCTGTAAAGACTGGCGACTCTTTGGCGCTTCGACCGCAGGGCGCCTTTACGGCCGAGCCTGCCAGCGTGCAAATCATAGTGACAGGCAAGCAAGCGCAGGCCCTTTGCGCCATCGCTGAATTTGGCGAGATAGGCGCATCCCCTACGGGAGTCGCCGAACGTCTAGGGAGGAAAGAGGAGCGCTCGACCATAGGCACGCACATGGGTGCACTCAAAAAGAAGGGCCTGATTACCAAGGTCCCGAACAGTGGGCGTTATCAGGTGACGTACGAGGGGCAGCAACAGGCGGACGCTATCGCGGCGAAAGCTGCGGCATCGGCACGGGAGGAAACTGCCGCCCAGTTGCCCATGGACGCGCCTTGATCCCGTAGTGACCAGGTAGCGACGAAACAAGATCCGGTAGTGCTTTCGTCGCTACCTGCCGTCGCTATCGTCGCTAGTCCGTCGTGCTTTCGTCGTTACCTCTGACCAGGCATGTAGTGCTTTCGTCGCTATCCATTGATCGCAAACCTTGATCGTGTCGCTATAGCTGCGGGGGTGTACGTAGTACCCCCGCATAGCGACGCAAGGCGACAGACACAGAGACAGGCGCAATGCACATCACAAAAACAGGCGCCCTGAATAGCTGGACTACTGCAAAAGAACTGGGCGAAGATTGAGGCGCGTCCGGCATGCCCTCATCACTGGGCGCCCGTTATCAGGCTCCGTACCTCACTGGTCCGGAGCCTTTCCCGTGCCTGCCCCGCAGCACGCGCCACGCTGCCGCCTGGGCGCCTCGCACATGCCTGCCGGTACCGGGGCGCCACTGGGCGCAGGAACGCCCCACACGCGCCCACTGGGCGCCGCCGCTACCGACGACGCGCCCCACGCTGGGCAGCGCCCCGCCCGTCCGCCACGCGTCCGCCTGGGCGCCCTCGACCGGCAGCCGTGCCGACACAGCCAAGGGGGCGCCATGGCAGAGCAGTGCCACACGCAAGGCTGCGCAGGGCAGCCGCAGGCAAAGGGCCTGTGCCGCTCCTGCTACCTGCAAGCCAGAGCGCAGCGACTAGGACCCTGCACCATGCCCGACTGCACTCGACTCCAGCACTCGCGCGGAATGTGCCTCACCCACTACCACCGCGAATGGCGGGCGCTGCGCTGGACTCGCGGACTCTGAGCACCGCCGTTCTTTGGTGGGGGACGCTTCCCAGCCCCGGCCCACACTTCGGGAAAATCTTGCGGGGCGGATTCCGGGGGCAACGATCTTGAGTGCGAGGGGGCCAACGATCTTGAGTCCGGCTGTGGTCGGCATTGGCCGGATTCAGGTGCGCGACAGCTAAAGCGGCAGGGGATTTTGACTCCCTCCCTTCCGTGCCGCTTTAACCGTTCGCGCATTACGGGTATAACTGAATTGCGCGCACGTGAAAGCCTCGCGCTCTCTGGGCTGGTGCGAGGCTTTCACGTGTGGCAATCGCACCTATTCAGCGCTGCCCTAATGAGGCAGATAAATTCCCGTTACGGATAAACGAGGTAAAACATGAGTCAGCAAATGGTACCGCTTAGTGAGATCGCGCAAGTGACACGCCGAAAGGTCGACGAGGTGAAAGCGGAGTGCGAGGCGCTGCGCCTCTATGTCGACACTGACTGGGCGGGACGTCCGGCACTGACAGCGGACGATGCGCGCGCCCTGGTCTGTGGCGACGCGCGGCGAGTCTTCGAACATGAGGAAGAATGGCGCCTGTATCTGCAAGCGTGCAAGGAATGGGAAGAGGCCCGTACGGCTGCCGTCCGCGCGGCGGCAGATGAGGCGCAGAAAAAGGCCGAGCGTAGCGCCACTCGACGCGGGCGCCTCGGAGGTTCGCAGGGCCCTCTATCGCCTGCCAAAAACCTGGACATCCGGCAGAATGCCGGCGCGCACGCAGGCGCTCAATTCGAGCGGCGCCACGCGCGCCCCGAATTCCACGGAATCCGGGACGGCGTGAAACTCGCGTACGTCACTCCCGATGAGGAAGGGTCCGCCCTTGCTGCCGCCGTAGGCGCAGTGCGAGGCGCTGGAAAGGCGCCAAAGGAAATCGAGGTGTTGTGATGGCGACAGGCGATATCGAACGGGCCGACTCCGCGCGTGGCTTTGGTGTGTTCCCTCGCTCCTGGGGCGTTCCTCCCGGAGGGCAATTCAGCGAGGAACGCAAGCGCTGGATTCTTCAGCGGATCACTGAACACAGGGCGCTTAAGGGCGTGCAACGTCGAGCGGCTGCCCAGGCTGTCAAGGTCGAGAACTTCCAACGGCAGCGGTATCTACTCATCACTCGTGAGCGCTGATAGCTAGCCGACACGAATAGGCCCCCTCTACCGTCTCGCGTTTGCGGGATGGCAGAGGGGGCCTATTCTGCGTTTAGGGCGTGCTGGGCGGCGCGTACCCGAACACTTCAATAAAGCACGCCTCGCAGCACAAATCATCTTCCTCATCGTCTGACGGATAGAGATTCCCCAAGGAGAATTGCCGAAAACAGCGGTTGCATCTCTCCTTCAATGTCATGTCCGCCAGATCGCTTGCTCGGGCCATGCGTCGCATGCCTTCCCCTTACGCTGCCTCTAGCGCCTTTCGTAGCGCTTCCTTGTGTTCCCATGACCAGGGCGCGTCTCTCAGCTCTTCCGGCAGCCCTGCAAGGCCGGACCGCAGATGGTCGGCTGCCTCGCTATAGCGCCCCAGGGAGAGAGTGCACAGACCCATATTCAGGCGGTTGAACGCAGGAGTAAGCCAGTAGGCAGTATCCGGCGGAGGCAGGGCGGCAGCCTTATCGGTCAGCCTTTCCGCATCCTCGACCAGACGCAAGGCCGAATCCCGTTCGTTCAGTGTCGCCATTCCTGCCGCAGCTTGCAGATAGTCTCCGATTCGCTGGGCAGGGTGCGCGCCTGGGGTATTGGCTGCGGCAGAGAACCACCGGGCAATGCCCTGGGGGCGCCCCTGTTGCCGGGCAATGTAGCCCTTGAAATTGAGTGCCTGGGCCGCGAGGGTGCCGTTACCGATTTCGTCGGCAAGCTCTAAAGCGTCATTGAGGAGCCTTACCGCCTCATCATCCTTGCGCACCTGGGCAAGCATCCATCCCGCAAATTGGACGAACTCTGACGCGACCTCCGCGAGGCTGTCACGGTGCGGACCTCTGGCACCCTTGAGCATCCGCGTAACCTCGCGCATTTGCTCCATGGTCGCAGGGATTACCGACTCAGGTTTTACGGCATCGTCAAGGCGCCGGTACGCGGCTAGCACACCTGCCAATGCGTCGACCGTTCCGGCATCCAATCGGGAAGGCTGGGCAGCGCTACGCGTCACTCGTGATTCGTCGTCAGGGTCGAGCACAAGCGCGGCCAATGCGCCACCCGCATTAACGAGGGCATCAATCGATTCCGCGAGTTTTGCCGACGGATCCTGTTTCCCGTTGAGTACGCGAGACAGATAGGCAGGGTCGTAATTCATCGCGCGTGCGGCAGCCTTCATCGAATAGCCGCTGTCCCGCAGCGCCCTGCGGGCGAGGTCGGCAAAGTCACGCATCGTGAACCTCTGGGGGTTGACCGGTGGTGCTTCCAGGATAGTCAACCCTGGTCAACTCCCGTGTGACCGTTGCGATTCCCAAGCATGGACCGACAGCAAGTGTCCCCGCACCGTGCGACCGGCCGGGGACTGGCCAACGCTTCAGAGGAGCGCTGACGACCCATGGATATCACGCAGCTACTCGAACGAGTGAGAACGGCCCTACGGGGGCGACGCAGCACCGGCAGGCACAGCCGCGCGGCTACGCCCCCGGAAGCGCCCCAGGCGCGCCCTGCGCCCGGCGGGCGCCCCACTCCGGACGTCTGGGGCGCCCGCCTGGTAACCGCCCGCAGCACGCGCAGGGAGCGCTACGCCCCGCCTCCGGCCGAGTCGTGGCAGCCCCAACCGCAGGAGCGCGCCGAGTGGTTCGCGCCTCACCCCTGGGAGCACACGGGCGCCATGGTCCGGCCCTACGTGGCGCACCTGGGCGAGGCTCCCAGGAAGGCGCGAACCGGCGCCCAGGCACGACCCTGGGAGGCTGCCTCATGAACGCCCAGACAGCACGTAGCGGCCTCGTCGGCCGCGCCCTCACAGCCGCAGACAGCGCGCATCAACTCGCGTACGGAGATTGGCTGTTGCACGCCCAGGGGTGCGATGGTTGCAGGGCAGCCGACAAGCCGAGCGAGGGTTGCGAGACGGGGCGGCGCCTGTGGTGCGTCTACCGGGAAACCCGCATCGCGCCCCCTGGGCAGACGACGTGACCGGCCGGAAGCACGAGCAGGCCGGATACGACCGGCGCATCGGTCTGCGCGTCCGCGACCCCGAGGGGCGCCTAGGCGTCGTGACTGACGTCCTGGGCGGCAAGACTGCCTATCTGCGCCCCGTGCACGGTGGCCGCGAGTGGACTGTGCCCGCCGACGAGCTGACCGAGGAACCGCAGGACCGCTAGACCTCGACGGCTGCCGCTTCCGGGGAACCCAAGGGCAGCACCGCATGACTCCCGTCCCGGCCCCCCGTCCGGGACGGGCAACGCCCCCAACTGCGAGAGCTACGGCCGCAGTTGGGGGCGGGCACATCAAAAACCCTCAATGGATGCAACCAGCAACGCTGAAGGAGAACTGATTATGCAGTGTCCCAATTGTGGTGGAGCGGCAATTCAGGGTTCGGGCGGTACCTGGATTTGCACGAATCAATGCGGATGGTCCAGCGGCTACGCCCCCGCTGGGCGGGTAGCCTTGCTGTATGTCGCAGGAGTCAACGGAAGCCATGCGGAGCGCTGACGCAGTCGCGCGGCTGGTCACTGCCGAGATCACGACCACGGATTGCCGTCACTGCGGCGCCGAGGTGTCCGGGCTCAACAACAGGTACGCCTGCGGATACTGCGGGTGGGTCAATCACTGGGCGGAAGGGTCGACCGTACTGCCCACAGCCAAGGATGACGCCGACTACCCAGGGCGCCCGCACGAGCGCCGTAGGAAGCGCTGAGAGGCGCATTGCCCATACCGCATGCCCCCCGTACCGGTGCCCCCGTCCGGAACGGTCCCACCGCCCCCAACTGTGCGAGCAAGGCGCGCAGTTGGGGGCGCCTTGCATCTGCGCCCTGACCTGCACGTTTGCCGCCTGCGAGCGGCTAGCTACACAGGGTCGCGCGGCTGTGGGAGTATTGAGGTGCACAAACCCGGGGTCGACTTGCCGGAGCCGGACGGGCCGAGGATCACGGTGACCTCGCCCGCGCGTACGGCGAGGTCGATGCCCTTGAGCACGTCCAGCGAGCCGAAGCTCTTGTGGACGGACCTGATGTCGACCATGACGGTCATCGCGGATTCCTCACGGTGGAAGCGGGGGTGTCTCACGCGGCCGCACGCCCGTACAGCGCGCTCAGGAACGTCAGCGCGGCCCGGGCCGTGGCGTCGTTCTGCCGGAACGCGGGCCCGCCGGTGCGCGGCCGGGTGAAGGCGCCGGGGGCGCGGGCGTCGGTGTGCGGCCCGAGGGCGAAGCGCCGGGGGTGCGGACGGCCGGCCCGGTCGAGGAGCCGCCCGTCGGCCGGGTCCACCCGGAGCAGCCCGTCCGGCGTCTCGGCCACCCCGTCGGCGTGCAGCTCACGCAGCAGCGGGTCGCGGGCCCGCGCGACCGTCGGCCCGGGCAGCCGCGCCTCGACCAGCGCCCGGGCCTCGACGACGGAGTCCGGCACGGTGGCGCTCGACGCCCGGAACACCCCGCCCTCGGTGCTGACGGTCATGCCGGCGCCGAGAAACCTCACCACGCCCGCGCGGGACAGGGCGAGCAGTTGCCGCAGCCGGGGCCCGGGCGGACCGGAGGCCAGATAGCTGAAGAACCCGTGCCACCAGGGCCCGATGTCCCCGAGCCGGACCAGCTGGCCGTAGACGGAGAGCAGCCCGAGGAAGACCGCCAGGTCAGGGCTGCGGGAAGGATCGTGACGACGGCTCAGGTCACCCTCGACATACCCGCGCAACCCCTCCTGAAGCTCCTCGTACGACCCGTACCGCACGCCCTCCAGCGGACGGTCGAGCGCCGCGAGGTCGAGCCGGTCGGCGGGATCGGGCACGGCGGACGCGACCAGGGCCGCCCGCCCGGCCGGGTCGTCGACGGCCGCGTACTTCTCCTCGAAGACGCTCCAGGCCACGGTGGTCCGCCCGGGGTGGACCGTGAAGAGCCGGTGGTAGTGCGCGAAGCCCAGCTCCTTCTCCACCAGCGGCCACACGTCCCGCCGGAAGTCGAAGCCCTCCCGCCGGGCGAGCAGCCCGTCCACCTCGGCGGGCCCGAAGAACCTGGGCAGCGGCGGCCGTTCACCGGTCCAGTCGTACCCGATCTTCGAGTGGTACGGCACTCCGCGCCGCGACCCGACGTACAGGACCGGCTCCTGTCCCGAAGGCACGTACGTGTTCCCGGCGTACCGCCCGCCCCGGCCCTCGGTGAGCAGTGCCATCAGGTCGACGAAGGCGAGCCCGAAGCCGCGGACGAGGACGGGTTCGCCGGGCGCGAGCGGGGACAGGTCGCTGTCGGCGGTGAAGTCCGGCGGGAGGTGGACGAGGCCGTGCTCGCGGGCGTACGCCGCCAACGCACGTTGCTCGTCGTCGAGTTCGGCGTCCAGGTGACCGAGGGCGAGTACCACGAGGTCGGCGAGGAGCGGGCGCGCGCGGCCCTCCAGCCACACCTGCTGGCGTCCCTGTGACGGCCCGCCGACCCGCAGGGCACGGCGGGGATGGTGATGGACGACGACACCCGGCGGCAGCGCGGCCACCGCCCGTTCGTGCACCCAGCTCAGGTAGGCGCCCTGGAGCCGCCGGTCCGCGAAGGTACGGCCGTCGATGCCGGCCCACTCGTGCAGGGTGGGGCCCTCCCGCACGGGCCCGGCCATGTCGACCGTGTCGTCGGTGAACATGGTGACGTCCTCGGCGTGCGAGTTCATCCACAGCAGCGGCGACTGGGCCGGGCGCCAGATGCGTCCGGCGCCCGGCGGATGCGGGTCGACCAGGTGGAGGTCGAGGCCCGAACCGGCGTACAGCTCGGGAGCGTTGGCGGCGATCCGCTCGATCAGACCGGTCCCCCGCGGCCCGGCCCCGACGATCACGAGAGAGGGCCTCATCGGGTGCTCCCCGAGTCCGCGCCCCGGGCGTAGTGCCGCTCCACGTAGTGCTGGCCGACACTGAGCACCGAGGTGACGGCGGTGTACCAGACGGTGGCCACCATCAGCAGCGGGATGACCTGGTAGGTGCGGTGGTATACGAGCTGCACCGAGTAGAGCAGGTCCTGCACGGCGATGACGCTGACGATCGAGGTGCCCTTGAGGGTGCCGATCAGCATGTTCCCGGCCGGCGGCACGATGGAGCGCATCGCCTGCGGGAGCACGATCCGCCACCAGCGGCGCCACCGGCTCAGGCCGAGCGCCTGCGCGGCCTCGATCTGCCCGCGGTCGACGGAGAGGATGCCGCCGCGCACGACCTCGGCGGCGTACGCGGCCTCGTGCAGGGTCAGGCCGATGACCGCGACGGTGACCGGACCGAGCAGATCGACCGTCTTCACACCGAGGACCTGCGGGTACAGCGCCCCGATGTTGAACCACAGCAGCAGCTGCACCAGGATCGGGATCGACCGGAACAGCCAGACGTATCCCCAACTGACGGTTCTCAGCACGGGGTTGGCCGACAGCCGGAACGCTGCGAGCAGCGTGCCCAGCGCGAAGCCGAGCACCATGACGACCGCGGTGAGCCACAGGGTGAGCCACAGGCCGCGCAGCACGGCGTCCGAGGTGAAGTAGTCGGCGACGACGTCCCACTGGAACGCCTGGTTGCGCAGGACGGAGTTGACGGCGAGCGCCAGCAGCACCAGGACGGCGACGGCGGCCGTCCACTGGCCGAACCGGCGTTGCGGGACGATCCGCAGGGAGTCCGCGTGCTCCGGGATGTCCGGTGCGGCGGGGGATTTGGCGAGGGTGTCGGAGGACATGCGAAGGCTCCGTGGCAGCGAGTCGGTCGAACTCGGGCGTGCCTTCACACGGTTGCGGCCGAGCCCCTCAGCAGGGCCGCCCTTCGAGGGTACGGGTGCGTTTCCCCTCGCTGTCAAGGCTGTCCGGACTGTGAGCCGTACGTCTCAAGTCGGTTGACGCTCCACCGGATGCCTGTTCCACTTGGCCCATGCATCCACAGCAGTGGCTGGTCAAGCGCTCCCACATCGACTTCGGTCGCGTGTGGTCCTCTTCCTGTTGAGCTGACCCACTGCGCGCCCTGATCCGCTGATCACTGATCCGGCCGGGCGCTCTCGCGTTCTCTCCTTCGCGTTCACACTCGTTCGCCTTCACACGCGCGCCTTCCCCTCACCCAGCGCTTCCCGCTCCCAGGAGACCGCTTCACGATGCGCACGCCCACGCCTGCCCGAAACAGACTCGTCATCCCCTTTGCCCTGATCACCGCGGCGACCCTGGTCCTCACCGCATGCGGTTCCGGCAGGGACGGCACCGTCAGCACCTCCGCCCGGTCCGACCAGGTCCCGACCGCGGACGTCGTCTCGGCCGTCAAGAAGGACGAGGCAGCCGCCGAGCTCCTGCCGTCCGGTGCGTCGAGCCTCACCCTCGCCGTCAGCGTCTCCGGCCAGCCGCCCGGCACCTCGATCCTGGACGACGGGAAGACCCTGGCCGGCCAGGACGTCGACTTCGCGCACGCCGTCGCCAAGGTCCTCGGCATCAGGCTCAGGACCGAGCAGGCGAGCTTCGAGGCGATCCTGCCGGCCCTCGACAGCGGCAAGTACGACCTCGGCGTCGGCAACTTCGGCGTGACCGACGAACGCCGCAAGACCATCGACTTCGTCACCTACATCAACGACGGCCAGGGCTTCGCCACCCGCAAGGACAGCAAGCTCTCCCAGGTCACCGACCTCAAGCAGCTGTGCGGCCTGAACATCGCGACCGGCGCGGGCACCACCTTCGAGGCCACCCTGGAGGACAACAGGCACCTGTGCACCGACGCGGGCGAGCAGGCGTACAAGGTGCAGACCTACAACGAGCAGGGAGCCATCTGGTCCTCGCTCCAGCAGGGCCGCAGCGACGTCGTGATGTCCACGATCAACGGCCTGCGGTACGCGGTCGCCCGCCAGGAGGGCGTGAAGTTCCTCAACGAGTTCCACCGCCTGGACGTCGGCTTCGCCTTCAAGAAGGGCACCAAGCTGGCCCCCGCCTTCCGGGCCGCGGTGAACAGGCTCATCGCGGACGGGACGTACGACAGGATCCTGAAGAAGTGGGGGACGACAGGCTCGGCGCTCACGAAGTCGGAGATCTCACCGCCGGAGCTCAAGGACTGACCGGGAGCGGCTCAGCAACTGCAGCCGCAGTCGCACCCGTCGCAGCCGCAGCCGTCGTCGCCGCAGCAGTTCCCGCAGCACTCACAGCAGCTGCAGCAGTCACCGCAGCCGCTGCAGTCGGTGTTGGAGCACAGTCCTTCCCGGCGCTCCCGGCTCCACGGGTCGTCGAACCCTCCGCAGCACATCTGGCAGGTACAGGCGAGCCCCATCCACACCGCGCACCCGGCGAGCAGCCCGCGCCGGTCGCGGCGGGGCGGCTCCGGCGGCAGCGGGGCCCACGGGCCGCCGGGCGGGGCGTACGGTCCGCCCGGCATCGCTCCCGTCGGCGCGGGCCGGTGCGCGCAGGAGGCGGTGCCGAAGGCCCGGTCCACGGAGGTGCGCAGCTCGTGCACGAGCAGCCGGTGCGCGAGCTTCGGGTCGGCGAGGTCGGCCTCCCGCAGCGCGAGCCGTATCCCGTGCACGGCGTCGTCGGCCAGGCGCCGGGCCTCGGTGAGGGGCGTCCCGGTGGCGGTGAGGGGGTTCCAGGCACCCGACGCGGCGTCAGCCTCCCTGTCCTCCACGGCGTCCAGGAGATGCGCGAGCCGTCCGAAGAGGCGCCCGGCCTCGGCGAGCGGTTCGGCGTTGCCCGGTCGTCCGGCGAGGACCGCGGTGTGGGCGAAGGCGGCGGCGGTCGCGGTCTCGGTGGGTTCGGTGACCGTCAGGAGGGGCGTTCCCGGCCCCGCCAGCGCCTCGATGCCGACCTGCCGCTCCACGGCGTCGACGAGCAGGGCGGTGTCGAACCCGACGTCCGAGCCGGTCCGCTCCCCGGCACGGCCCCAGCTGGCGGCGACCCGGCGCGCGGCGAGCGCCACCGGTTTGCGGGCCAGCAGCCCGTCCTTGTCGGCGACATGGTCGCGTACCTTGGCCGAGGCGAGCACCAGCGAGACGGCGGCCGCGAGCCGCGCCCCTTCACCGTGCGCGACGGACGCGCTACGCATTCCGCGCAGCGGACACGGCCCCGCCGTGCGCCGCCCGCCACCGTCCTTCTCGGCCTGAGCCTCCGTCAGAACAGATATCAGCAAGCCGTCGTAGTTCGTGACGACCCTCGCGAACTGTCCGTGGTCCTTGCGCAGCGCGAGGCACAGCCCGCACAAATGCGCCATCCACTGGGCTTTGAGACTCTCCGAGAGCCTGTGACGGCACGGCCTGACGATTCCGAACACGACGATCCCCCGTGGTGCGTACGACGTTGAACTGCGGTGAGCTGCGGCATCGTACCGATCGCCGCGTTCACCCGTACGCACCGCCCATCACCCATACGCCGTGAAGAATCATATTTCACTCACAGTCAGCAGCCGTTTGCGGAACGACCCTTGGGACACACGGACTCTCGACGGATTCGCTGTGCACCAGTACCGTCACAAACCCCCCGCGCGGCGTCTATCCACTTGGCGCGACGTCCGCATCATGGATGACCATAGGGATGCGGAAAGCAGAAAAGACCGCTGTGAGAGGAGGCGTCCATGGGATCGGTACGCAAGGCAAGTGCCTGGCTTGGCCTCGTCGACGACAACGATGACGAGCGTTACTACGACGACGACTACTCCGAAGGGACCGAGCAGCCCGGGGATGCCTGGGTCACCGACCCGCGGGTCAAGGTGGCCTCGGACGTCGCCGAGGAGAAGGGCCGCCGGATCGGTACGGTCACCCCGGACAGCTTCCGGGACGCCCGCGCCATCGGCGAACTGTTCCGCGAAGGCGTCCCGGTCATCATGAACCTCACGGCCATGGAGGCCGCCGACGCCAAGCGCGTCGTCGACTTCGCGGCCGGGCTGATCTTCGGCCTGCGTGGTTCGATCGAGCGCGTGTCCACCCGGGTGTTCCTGCTGACCCCCGCCAACACGGAGATCGTGAACGGCGACCCGGCCGCGCACCGCACGGACGGCTTCTTCAACCAGAGCTGAGGCAGGGCCGCTCACCGGCCCTGCCGCTGCTGGGGGAATTCAGCGGAAGGCGTCGAGCCCGGTGAGCGCCTTGCCCAGCACGAGCTGGTGCATCTCGACGGTGCCCTCGTAGGTGAGCACCGACTCGAGGTTCGTCGCGTGCCGCATCACGGGGTATTCCAGCGAGATCCCGTTGGCACCGAGGATCGTCCGGGCCGTACGGCAGATGTCGATGGCCTCGCGGACGTTGTTGAGCTTGCCGAAGCTGACCTGCTCGGGACGCAGGCGGCCGGCATCCATGCGACGCCCCAGGTGATGGGCGAGCAGAATCCCCTTGTGCAGTTCGACCGCCATGTCGGCCAGCTTGGCCTGGGTCAGCTGGAAGGCGCCGATCGGCCGCCCGAACTGCTCCCGCGTCTTCGCGTAGTCGACCGCGGTCTCGAAGCAGCTGCGGGCCGCGCCCATGGCTCCCCAGACGATGCCGTAGCGGGCGTGGGAGAGACAGCTGAGCGGCCCCTTGAGCCCCGTCACCTCCGGCAGTACGGCGTCGGCGGGCAGCCGTACGTCGTCGAGCAGGAGCTCACTGGTGACGGAGGCGCGCAACGACCACTTGTGCTTGATCTCCGGGGCGGCGAACCCGGCGCTGTCGGTCGGAACGACGAACCCCCGGATCCCGTCCTCGGTCTGCGCCCACACCACGGCCACCCCGGCCACGGACCCGTTGGTGATCCACATCTTGCGGCCGTTGAGCACCCAGTCGCTGCCGTCGCGCTTGGCGTACGTCCGCATCGAGGCGGGGTCGGAGCCGTGGTCGGGCTCGGTCAGCCCGAAGCACCCGATGACCTCACCGGCGGCCATGCGCGGGAGCCAGCCCTGCTTCTGCTCCTCGCTCCCGAACCGGTGAATGGCGTACATGGCGAGGGACCCCTGCACCGACACCAGCGACCGGATCCCGGAATCGGCGGCCTCCAGCTCCAGACAGGCCAGCCCGTACTGCACGGCGCTCGCCCCGGCGCACCCGTACCCGCTGAGCGACATCCCGAGCGCCCCGATCCCGCCCAACTCCCGCGCGAGCTCCCGGATCCCGGGCAGCTCCCCGCTCTCGAACCACTCGGCGACATACGGCAACACACGATCACCGGCCCACGCCCGCACGGTCTCCCTGATCGCCAGGTCCTCCGGCGCGAGCAGGTCATCGACACCGAGGAGGTCGGCGGGGTCGAACGGAGCCATGAGCACGCCCTCTCAAAACTAGCACCGCTAGTTACGTTTCCGACCCTGACGTTACGACGCAGTGTCCCGCACGTCCAGGACGTCTCCCACCCACGCAGCACCCGTGACAGCCAGTTGACATGGTGAAACGTCGCCAGTGGGGATACGTCACCGTCGGCGGCTTGAGGCAGGTGCCGCGCCGCCGAGGGATGTGGCGCATCACGCCGACAGGCGACCCGCGGCCGCCGACGGCGGTCCACCCCCACAGGAGAGCTCCACCTCTCGACCGACAGTCACGGGCCGTGCGTGGGTGGGAGAAGCACTTCGTCAGGCGGAGACGCGGGAGTCCGCGACCTCCCGAGGCGCAGGTACCTCCACGGCCCCGGCCCCGACCTCCCCGCACTGCATGGCCCGCGGCAACCGCAACGCCATCACCGCCCCCAGCAGCAACAACCCCGCGCTCACCAGCAACGTCACATGCAGCCCGTACACGAAACAGTCCTGAGCCGTCCGACGCAGGGCCACCCCGGCCGACCCCCCGAGCCGCTCGGACACCTCGTACGCCTCGCCCAGCGAATGCCCCGCAGACGCCGCCGCCGACGCCGGAACACCCGGCACCGACGACAGCCCGGGCGCGTACGCCGCGTTCATCACGCTGCCGAGCAGCGCGATCCCGATGCCGGCACCGAGCTGGTACGAGGTCTCCCCGATCGCCGCCGCCCCACCCGCCTGCTCCGGCGGAGCCTCGCTCAGCATCGACTCGTACGCCCCGAAGAGAGTCGTCTCCAGGCCGAAGCCCAGCAGCACGAACCCGAACAGCATCAGAGCCGGGTTGTCCTCGCCGCCCATCGCCGTCAGCAGCACCACGGCCACCGCCGTCAGCAGGAAACCGCAGCTCACCATCCGACGCGGCCCGAACCGCCGTAGCAGCCGCGCACCCGCAAGCCCCGCCGCCATCGCGGCGACGGTCAGCGGCAGCAGCCGCAGCCCGGTCTCCAGCGGAGACAGGCCCAGCACCAGCTGCAGATACTGCGCCGCGATCAGCTCGAGGCCGACCAGCGCGAGCATCGCCAGCACGATGCAGCCCACCGACGTACTGAACGCCGGCCGGGCGAACATCCGCAGGTCCACCAGCGGATGCGCCCGGCGCCGCTGACGCCGTACGAAAAGAACGATCAGCGCCGCGCCCACGACCACCGGCACCACCGTGAACGGGCCCAGCTCCCCGCTCCCGAGCCGCTTCACGCCCAGCACCAGACAGAACAGCCCGGCCGCCGCCGTCAGCGCGCCGACCACGTCCCAGGGCCCGCGCCCGTCGCCCTTCGACTCGGGCAGGAACAATCGCCCGATCGGCAGGCTGACCAGCATCAGCGGGATGTTGACGAGGAACACCGAACCCCACCAGAAGTGCTCCAGCAGGAAGCCGCCGAGCAGCGGACCCACCGCCGCGCCGACCGCCGCCACCGCGCTCCAGATGCCGATCGCGAGCGCCCGCTCACGCCGGTCGGGAAAGACCTGGCGGAGGATCGAGAGCGTCGCCGGCATGATCATCGCGCCGCCGACGCCGAGCAGCGCCCGCGCCACGATCAGCACCTGGGCGGTGTCGGCGAGGGCGGCCATGGCGGAGGCGACGCCGAAGAGCGCGTAGCCGAGCAGCAGGACCCGTCTGCGGCCGACGCGGTCGCCGAGCGTGCCGAAGAGGATCAGCAGCGAGGCGCAGACGAGGGGATAGACGTCGACGATCCAGAGCAGCTCCATCGCGCCGGGCTTGAGGTCCTCGGTGACGGCGGGGACCGCCACGTGCAGCACGGTCGCGTCGAGAGCGACCAGGAGCAGGCTGGCACACAGCACCACAAGGACGACCCAGCGGTTGGCACCGGCCCCGGCCGCCCGACGGCGCAGCGCAGCGGCCGTGGTCGTCCCGGACATGTACGTACCTCCCAGATGTTCCCTCGCTTCGGCGGGCTCACGGGGTGGGGACTCCCCATGACTCGGCCGGAGAGGAGCGGTGGTCTCCGGCCCGCGCAACAGTGGCGAGTGACACGTCAGCGTACGCGAGTTCGTGCCGGTACCAAGTGGCGGACCTCTCAGAGGTTGCACGGAACGCGTGTGGCGTGCACCACTTCTCTCCCCTCCTCTCCCCGTCCCTCCCCTGCGACCACGCCCCGCTCGGACCCCCGGTTCCGCACGCCGTCGATAATCGAGCCCGTGACCGATCTTGAAACGCGCGCGGCCCCGCCCGCCGCCCCGAGCCTGCGCCGGGCGGCTCCGGCGCTGCTCGGCTACGCGGCCGTACGCGCCCTGGGGCTGCTCACGCTGGCCCTGTGGAGCGCGGCGCGCGACAAGAACGCGTACACGCTGCTGACGGCCCGCTGGGACGCCCTCTGGTACACGAGGGTGGCCGAGCTGGGGTATGGCTACGAGGTGCGCCTGCCGAACGGCGACGTGCACTCGAACCTCGCGTTCTTCCCGCTGCTGCCGTGGCTGGAGCGGCTGCTGGCCGCCGCGACCCCGCTGTCGTACGCCGACGCGGGCTTCGCCGTCGCGCTGCTCGCCTCGGTGGCGGCGGCCTGGGGCATCTTCGCGGTCGCCGATCATGTCCACGGCCGCCGGGCGGGGGTCTGTGCGGTGCTTGTGTGGGCCGTCCTCCCCGTCGGGATCGTGCAGTCGATGGCGTACAGCGAGTCACTGTTCACGGCCTTGGCCGCCTGGTCGCTGTACGCGGTCCTGACCGGCCGCTGGGTGACGGCCGGCACCCTGGCCCTGCTGGCGGGCCTGACCCGCCCGGTGGGCCTCGCGGTCGTCGCGGCGGTGTGGGTGGCTGCCGTCGCCTCGTTCGTCCGGGACCGCAGCCCGGCGCGACCGGACGGCGCCCACCCCGAAGCACGCTCCCTGGGCGCACGCCGAGCCCTCGGCATGCTCCTCGCCCCCCTCGGCGCCGTCGGCTACGTCCTGTGGGTCGGCCACCACACGGGCAAGGGCCCCCTCGGCTACCTCGACGTCCAGGCCGGCTGGCGCAACGGCTTCGACGGCGGCCAGGCCTTCGCCCGCTTCGTCGCCGACAAGTTCACGTCGTTTCCCTCGGCCCTGGCGGGCGTGGGGCTGATCGTCGGGGTCGGGCTGCTCGTTTGGCTGTACGTCGTCTGTGTACGACAGCGCCAACCGCTCCCGCTCCTGGTGTACGCGGGGGTCGTGACCACCCTCGCTCTGTGCGCGTCGAGCTACTTCGGCTCGAAACCGCGCCTGCTGATGCCCGCCTTCCCCCTGCTGCTGCCCCTCGCCCTGGCCCTGGCCCGGCTGCGTACGCCCAGGTCAGCCGTGGTGCTCGGGACGATCGCCGTGGCGTCGTCCCTGTACGGGGCGTTCTGGCTGAACGGCTCCGGTCCGCCGTGACCGACTCCGGAGCGCGATGAGCGTCCGGAGAATTCCACCCCATGATTTGGTGAACGAATTCATAAGCGGAATAAAACCGCAACCCAGAATGATCAAAGGAATTGAAGGGCGCCGCCCGTCGGCATTGCGGAATCCCTGGAAATAAACCTCTCGCTGAGAGGAATCCCACATCACATCGTCATCACAAAGCCGTGGAATCGCCGGGGAACTGAGCTCACTCGCTGTAACGTCGATTGGGTGCGTACCGAACGAAACCTCACCCGTCTGGACCGGGTGTTCGCGAGGCTGGACCGGGAGCCGGAACGGCCGGCTCATATCGACGTGCCGAAGATGAGCCGTCACCGGGTCGCGCTGCTCGCCGGAACCCTGGCCTTCTACCTGGCGATCGTGTGGCTCGTCGTGATCACCTCCTGGCTGGTCCGTCTCGACTGGCAGGTCATGTTCTTCCGCCCGTACCAGCAGTGGGCCGAGATCCACTGGTTCGTCGACTACTACGTCGTACTCGGCCAGCGCGGCCCGACCGCGGTGATGATCGCGGCCTGGCTGGCCTGGCGCTCCTGGCGGCAGCACACCCTGCGCCCGATGCTGACCCTGGCCACCTCCCTGCTGCTGCTGAACATCACGGTCGGCGCCGCCAAGATCGGCATGGGAAGACTCGGGCCGCACTACGCGACCACCATCGGCTCGAACGAGATGGGTCTGGGCGGCGATATATTTCCCAGCGGCCACACCGCCAACGCCGTGGTGACCTGGGGAATCCTGGCCTATCTGGCCTCCACCCCGAGAGCGCGCCGCTGGCTGTCCGCCCTGTCCGCGGTGACCTCGCTCGGCGTCGGCATGGCCACGGTCTACCTCGGTACGCACTGGCTGAGCGACGTACTCCTCGGCTGGGTCGCGGGCCTGCTGGTCCTGCTGGCGCTGCCGTGGTTCGAGCCGCTGATCGCCCGCGCCGAGGACCAGATCTTCGACCTGCGCGACCGCTGGCGGGCCCGCGGCAGCAAGACGGCACCGGCGCCCCTGTCGCCCGTCGAGACCCCCGTACGGCTCAAGCCGCGCCCGGCCTCCCAGAATGAGACCGCGGCCCGCGCCGCGGCACCCCGCGCGCCCGTCTACCTGGCCCCGGGCCCGCACACGACCCGCTCGGAACGCACACCGGTCACCCCGGTCGGCAGCCGCCGCCCAGCCCAGACGGACCGCACCGCACGCGGTACGGCCTCCACAGCCCGTCCCCTGACTGGCGGCTGACCCGAGGCAGCAGCGGGGCCGGTACGCACGCCCCACCCCGCACGGCGACGGCCCCGGCTCCTTCTCCGGAGCCGGGGCCGTCGCCGTAGTCGTAGTCGTCGAGTCGAGGGGTCAGCCCTTCCAGGCCCGGGCCACCTGCCCGTCCTTCACCTCGAAGTTCAGCCGCCCCACGCGGTACTCCATGGTGATGATCGCCCCCGGCGGCAGCGAGCGCACCGTCGACCACCCGCGCTCGCGCGCGAGCCGTTCGGCCCGGTCGGCGTCGAGGCCGACATAGGCGTCCGGACTGTCGTCGGGTTCGGCGGGAGGAGTCGGAATCTGTGCCATACGGCCACGCTAGGCCCTGTCCGACGACCGGGGAAGTCCGGGCTGAGCACCCGGCGTCACGCGTCCCTCTCCGGTCACGCTTCTGTCACAGAATCACGACACTCGTTTTGGACCAACTCCGTCACACGTACGAGCGGTTTCCTGGTCCTTCCGCAGGTAATCGAACGCAATTCCCGCGTGTCGTGAGGGACGCGGGAAAAGACCCGTGGAAAGTTCCGGAAGTACCGTTCCCGACCCCTTTCCCCGCTCGATTCCGCAGGGACCCGCGGGTGCTGACACCACATAAGAAATACACGGTTTCAGCACAGAACGCCCGTACGCCCCCTGTCGGAGCACGCGACGGCGCGAGCATCATGACGTGAGCTCGCGGGTACGCGTGGCGCGGGCTTCAGCGGGCCCGGGGCAGGGCGAGCGAAGGGGCGAGCGAGCGATGGGGACGCAGACCGCGCAGGCGACGGCACGACCCGTGCGGACCGAGCGGCACGGCCAGGTGGTCGTCGACTGGCTGACCACCACCGACCACAAGAAGATCGGCCATCTCTACCTGATCACGTCGTTCGCGTTCTTTCTGATCGCCGGTGTGATGGCGCTGCTGATGCGCGCCGAACTCGCCCGGCCCGGTCTGCAGATCGTGGACAACCAGCAGTTCAACCAGCTCTTCACGATGCACGGCACGATCATGCTGCTGCTGTTCGCGACCCCCAGCTTCGCGGGCTTCGCCAATGAGCTGATGCCGTTGCAGATCGGCGCGCCCGACGTCGCCTTCCCGCGGCTGAACATGCTGTCGTACTGGCTGTTCCTCTTCGGCGGACTGATCGTGCTCGGCTCGCTGCTGGTGCCGTCCGGTCCGGCCGCCTTCGGCTGGTTCGCCTACGCGCCGCTCAACGACTCCGTGCATTCCCCCGGCGTCGGCCCCGACCTGTGGATCATGGGGCTGGCGCTGGCCGGCTTCGGCACGATCCTCGGCGCGGTCAACTTCATCACCACCATCATCGGGATGCGCGCCCCCGGCATGACGATGTTCCGGATGCCGATCTTCGTCTGGAACACCCTGTTCACGTCGATCCTGATCCTGATGGCGTTCCCGGTGCTCGCCGCCGCGCTGCTGGTCCTGGAGGCGGACCGGCGGTTCGGCTCGCAGGTCTTCGACGCGGGCAACGGCGGGGCGCTGCTGTGGCAGCACCTGTTCTGGTTCTTCGGGCATCCCGAGGTCTACATCATCGCGCTGCCGTTCTTCGGCATCATCACGGAGATCATCCCGGTCTTCAGCCGCAAGCCGATGTTCGGCTACCTGACGCTGGTCGCGGCGACGATGTCGATCACCGGTCTGTCGATGGTCGTGTGGGCGCACCACATGTTCGCCACCGGCGCGGTGTTGCTGCCGTTCTTCTCGTTCATGAGCTTCCTGATCGCGGTGCCGACGGGAGTGAAGTTCTTCAACTGGACCGGGACCATGCTCAAGGGCTCGCTGTCCTTCGAGACGCCGATGCTGTGGGCGACCGGCTTCCTGGTGTCGTTCCTGTTCGGCGGCCTGACCGGGGTGATCCTGGCCTCGCCGCCGCTGGACTTCCACGTCACCGACACGTACTTCGTGGTCGCGCACTTCCACTACGTCGTCTTCGGCACGGTCGTCTTCGCGACCTTCGCCGGCTTCTACTTCTGGTGGCCGAAGTTCACCGGCAAGCTGCTCGACGAACGCCTGGGCAAGATCCAGTTCTGGACGCTGTTCGTCGGCTTCCACACCACGTTCCTGGTGCAGCACTGGCTGGGCGCGGAGGGCATGCCCCGCCGGTACGCCGACTACCTCGCCGCCGACGGCTTCACCGCGCTCAACACGGTCTCGACGATCGGCTCGTTCCTGCTCGGCATCTCCACGCTGCCGTTCCTGTACAACGTCTGGAAGACCGCCAAGTACGGCCGGAAGGTCGAGGTCGACGACCCCTGGGGCTTCGGCCGCTCCCTGGAGTGGGCGACCTCCTGCCCGCCGCCCCGGCACAACTTCAACACGCTGCCCCGGATCCGCTCCGAGTCCCCGGCGTTCGATCTGCACCATCCCGAGTACGCGGCCCTGACTCCCCAGCCCGAGCCAAAGAGCGAGCAAGCCGGTCGCGAGCCGTCCTGATCGCCTCGGTCAGCTCCGAGGGCTCCAGCACCTCGAACTCGAAACCCAGCATCATCAGGTGGAGCACCATCACGTCGAGGCTCGCGGCTCCGGTGCGCAGGATGCAGCTGTTCTCGTCGGAGGCCTCCAGCGTCCCCGCGGAGGGCGAGATCCGCTCGGCGGCCTCTGCCATCGGCACGAGCAGCCGGATGACCGCGTGCGAGGCGTACGCGCGCGTGGAGACGCCTTTGGAGACGTAGGCGGCCAGGTCCTCCGCGGGCGGCTCGCGCGGCTCGAAGCGCGGGCCGTGCGGCGGCTTGGGGGTGATGCGGTCGACGCGGAACGTACGCCAGTCCTCGCGGTCGAGGTCCCAGGCGACCAGGTACCAGCGGCGCTCGCTGCACACCAGGCGGTGCGGTTCGACGCTGCGGCGGGTCGGGGCGCCCTCGTGATCGCGGTACTCGAAGCGCAGCCGCTCGGTGTCCCGGCAGAGGTTGGCGAGTTCGGTGAGGACGGCCGGGTCGACGGCGGAGGGCGAAGGGCCGCGCAGCATCGGCACGGTGAACGCGTTCAGGGCGCTCACCCGGCGGCGCAGCCTGCCCGGCAGGACCTGCTCCAGCTTGGCGAGGGCCCGGACCGAGGTCTCGCCGATGCCGTCGATGCCCTGCCCGGCGGCCGTGCGCAGCCCCACGGCGACCGCCACGGCCTCGTCGTCGTCCAGGAGCAGCGGCGGCAGCTCGGCGCCCGCGCCCAGCTGGTAGCCGCCACCGGTGCCGGGGCTGGCGTTGACGGGATAGCCCAGCTCACGCAGCCGGTCCACGTCCCGGCGCACGGTGCGCGGGGTGACGCCGAGGCGGTCGGCCAGGTCGGCGCCGGACCATTCGCGGTGGGCCTGGAGGAGCGAGAGCAGGCGCAGCAGTCGTGCCGAGGTCTCCAACATGGGGCCGAGTCTGCCAGCGATCGCGGACAGCCGCTGTCCGCAAGTACCTCAGGAACCGACCGGGCTCACGGACACCGACAGGTCGTTGTCCCGCGTGTAGTACGGCCCCGCCTCCACCGGCCCGTCCGACGTCTGCACGCGCGCGCGTGGATAGGTGAACACGGGCTTCTTGT
Organism: Streptomyces sp. a15; assembly: GCF_059026085.1. Lineage (NCBI taxonomy): Bacteria > Bacillati > Actinomycetota > Actinomycetes > Kitasatosporales > Streptomycetaceae > Streptomyces > Streptomyces sp. A15. The sequence goes on from NZ_JBWLKM010000013.1 coordinate 120,882, forward strand.
CGGCGACGTCGTCGAGCAGTCGTGCGATCCGTACCCGCGGCCCGGTCTCCCCGCCGGGCCTGAGCCACAGGTCCCAGACGCCGGGCTCCAGACGCGCGTACGCCACCGAGAAGCCGAACTCCGTCCGGTCGACGGCGACTTCGGTACGCCGGGCGGGGTCCGGGCGGTGCCGGCCGCGCAGCTCGGCGTACGCGTCCGGGGCGAAGTCCGTGCCGTACACCCGCCCCTGCACCGTCAACGCGGCGCCGGAGACGCGCAGTTCACCCACCTCGGCGTGCGGGGCGCGCAGCCAGCTGCGGACCGTGAGGTTGCCCTGCCGGGTGGCGTACGGGATGCGGACGGCGATGTGGCCGCGGGAGCCGCTCGGGATGCGGGCGGCGAGCGAGCTCAGGTCGGTGGCGCCCGGAGCGAGGCGCTGCGGCTCGCTCCCGGTCACGCGGGCGTAGGCGTCCCAGCGGCCCTCGGGCAGGGCGACGGTGCTGGGCAGGGCGGCCCGCAGCCGGCCGTCCGCGACCGGCGTCAGCGGCAGACCGATCTCCTCCTCCCCGTCGCGCCGACGCAGCACCAGATGCGCCACGCCACTCGCTCCGCGCGCGGCGACGTCGAACGTCAGTCCGCCCGCGGAGTCGGCGACGCAGTCGGCACTCAGCGGTGCGACCCGAGGAGCGGGCATCGTCATGCGACGGCGATCCTCCTTTGGATCAGTACTGCCCGGTTAGACCACCGAACGGACACTTTGGTTGCCTGTCACGGCCGATACGGAAGCTGCGGAACGTCGAAACAAGTGCTGTCCATGTCCCCCTGGGACACCCATCCCCGGCCGTCCTCCCAGCCGGCCACCGACAGACAGGTCCGGCGGGTCTTCGGCGGCTCGGCACGCCGCTCGAACACCACGGGGACGAGCAGCCCGTCCGCGGTGTATCCCTCGCCGCGGTTCATGAAAGCGTCCACGCACGCGCGCGTGACGCCGGTTTCGGGGCAGGACCGTGCCGCGTCCGTGAACCACATCGCGGCCGCCCAGCCCTCCAGCTGCCACTGCGAGTGCGTCTTGAGGCCCTTCGTGGCGTCCCTGAACTCCCGTACGGCCTCATGACCGGTGTCCTCGTAGTTGCGGCTGGACGCGGTCGCCCAGAGGGCGTTGCGGCAGCGCGGGGCGTCCTTGTAGTCCTTGGGGACGGTGGACGTCCAGTTCTGTACGTTCGTGACCTTGGCGGTGACCTCTACGCCCGCGTCGTCCATCGCCTCGCACAGCCGGGCGTTGCCGTGGCTGTCGATGGCGTCGAAGACGAGGTCGACGCCCTGCTCCTTCAAGTCGGCCGCCACGGCACGGAAGTTGGGCAGCGCGAAGTCGACCTGCTCGGTCACCACCTGGTAGCCCTCGGCCTTCAGCCCCCGCTCGACGAGCGAGGCGTAGGCGGCGGACGCGGCCTGGTTGTAGGAGACGACGGCGGCCGTACGGGCGCCGTGCTCGCGCTTGAAGTAGCGGTAGACCTCGGTGCCGCCGTACTGCTCGCCGTCCCAGCCGGTCGTGCCGTCGCGGGGCGCGAGGCTGCCGTAGATGCCGTACAGGTGCGGCCAGGTGTCGTAGGCGGCACCGATGGGCTGGCCCCCGATGTCGGGCACGCGCGCGCGTGCGACGCGGGAGGCGCCCGCGTAGTCGAGGGCGGTGGTGGCGACCAGGGCGACGACCTTGTCCTCGTCGATCAGCTTGTGCACGCAGGTGTTGTTGCCGACTCCACTGCCGCCGTCGTCGCACAGCCGTACCTCGACCGGGCGGCCGTCGATGCCCCCGCGCGCGTTGAGGCGGTCGAAGTAGGCCTTGGCTCCGTCGCGCGGGCCGGTGAAGGCGTTGCCGCCGACCGGGCTGGTGGCGCTGGTGATGATGCCGACGCGGAGGGGGGCGCCGTCCCTGCGCGCGGGCGCCGACGTCCGGCCGCCGTGCTCGAAGTCGCTCTCCGGGAGGCGGCTGCCGCAGGCCGTACTCAAGAGGAGCAGCAGGCCCGCGACGGCCATCTCAGCAGCCCGGGCCCGGAGAGGCATTGCCGCTCAGGCCGACCAGCCCGCACAGCGTCTTCACGGAGACCTTCCACACGTCGTCCTGCTCGACGGCCGTGCCGGCGGCGTCGGGCATGACCGTGGCGCCCTTCAGGGTGAGGGTGTACGTCACGTTGGCCTCGGTCGGCGAGGTGAACTCGACCTTGCTGACCTTCGCCTCCACCTGGCCGCCGCGCTCGTCGCCGCTGAAGCTGTCGAGGACCTGGGTCATCCGGTCGCCGTTCTCCAGGACGGCCCGTTTGTCCTCGACCGGGACGGCCGGGTTGAAGAACTTCACCCAGTTCCGCTTGATCTCCCGCTCGGCCGCCGCGGCGTCGTCCGGGGCGGTCGGGCTCGGCTCCGCGCTGGCGGGGGTCTCCACCGAGGGTGTGGGCGGAGTGGTGTCGCCGCCGCCGCTGTCGTCCGAGCAGGCTGTGAGGGCCGAGGCGAGGAGGAACACCACCGCCACCAGCCCTCGGCTGACGTTCCCCCGCCTGAGGTCGCTCCCGAGAACCATCTGGCTCACCACCGGGTGTCGGTCCGGGCCGTGGGCGCCCGGTGCTTTCAGGGTCAGCTTCCAGAAGGCATAGTGCAAGCCATCGGCTGACATGGACAGACACATGACGTGGGAGCCTGAGATGCGGACAGCCCGACTGCGGACCGTTCACCCCGTCCTGTGGGCCGGCTGGGCCGCGCTCGCCGCGGGCGCGGTGCTGTGCGTCCTCGGCTGGTACGGCGTCTCGGGCGAGCGCTACGCCGAACGCCAACTGCCCTATCTCGCCTCCTGCACGGTCCCCGGCGCCGCCCTGATCATCGCGGGGGCGGTCCTCCTCACCCACGGCCGCAACGCCCTGGCCGCGGCCCGCGTGGAGGAGCTGTACGGCCTCCTGGTGACCGCGGAGCCCGCCGACGCCGAGGAGTCCGGGCAGACCGTGACGGCGCCCCTGGCGGTGAGCGGGGACCTCCTGATGGTGCCCGGCGGCACGCTGTGGCACCGCGCGGACTGCCCGCTGGTGGCGGGGAAGGCGGAGGCGGTGCCGGTCGACTCCAAGCTGGTGGCGAGCGGCGAGCTGGGCCCCTGCCCCATCTGCGAGCCCGCCGAAGAAACCGACTGATGTCCTCCCTGACGTACGACCTCACGCTCGCCGGTCTCTCGGTCGGCAGCGCCGCCGCCCTCACCGGGATCGGCCTGATCGTGACGTACCGCGCGACCGGCGTGCTCAACTTCGCGCACGGCGCGATCGCGATGGTGTGCGCGTACGTGCTGCGGCAGTGCGTGGTCGAGTGGGGCTGGCCGCTGTGGGCGGGGGCGGCGGTCACGCTGCTGGTGCTGGCGCCGGCCCTGGGCATGGCGTTGGAGCGTTTCGTCTTCCGGCCGCTGTCGGTGCTGGGGAGCGACCCGGCGCAGACGCTGGTCGCCTCCATCGGCGTGTTCGTGCTGCTGGTGGGCGGGGCCGCGCTGGTGTGGGGGCAGGGCGCGCGGGACGACGCTCCGGAGCTGGTGTCGGCGGACCCGTGGGGGCAGCTGGCGGTGGTTCTGGTGCTGGCCGTCGGTGTGGGCACGGTGATCCGCTGGACGCGCTTCGGGCGGGAGCTGCGGGCCGTGGTGGACGACCGGCGGCTCGCCGTGCTCGGCGGGATCGACGCGGACCGGGTGGCCGCCGCGGGCTGGGCGTTCGGCTCGTTCACGGCGGGTCTGACGGGCGTGCTGCTGGCGCCGTACGTACGCCTGGACCCGTACGGTCTGCCGCTGCTGGTCATGGAGGTGGTGGCGGTCGCGGTGGCCGCGCGGATGCGCAGCCTGCCGGTCGCGGTCGTGGTGGCCCTCGGCATCGGGGTGGCGCAGAGCCAGCTGACGCGACTGCACCCCTCGGGCTGGCGCGAACCGCTGCTTCAGGCGGCCGGCGCGAACCTCTTCGTCGTGGCCCTGCTGATCGCGGCGCTGGCACTCCCCCGCATCGGCACGCGCGACGCGCTGCCGCGCACGGCCACCGCGCGCGTGCCGACGCCGCCGGGCGCCTGGATAGTCGCCGCCGTGCTGTTCCTGCTGCCGCTCGGCTTCGCGGGCTCGGACCTCCATACGGCCGTCCAGGTGCCGGCACTGGGCGTGGTGCTGCTGTCCCTGGTGGTGGTCACCGGCCGCGGCGGCCAGATCTCCCTGGGGCAGGCGGCGTACGCGGGCCTGGGCGCGCTCTTCACGGCCCTGCTGGCGGCCGGGCGCTTCCCCGGACTGCCCCGGCTCCCCGAACTGGCCGCGCTGGCCGTGGCGGTGGTCCTGGTCGCCCCCTTGGGCCTGTTGACGGGCTGGCCGGCGATCAGCCGCCGGGGCCTGGCCCTCGCGCTCGCGACCTTCGCGGTGGGCGTCGGGGTGAGCCGCTTCGTCTTCGCCCAGCCGTACGCCGTCTCCGGGCTGTCGCTGGGCCGGCCGGCCGGCTTCGACGGCGACCGCGCGTACTACGTCCTGGAGCTCCTCCTGCTGGCGGCCGCGCTGCTGGCGACGCACGCCCTGCGCAGGGGCCGTACGGGCCGGGCCCTCGCCGCCATGCGCGACCACGAGGCGGGCGCGTCGGCGGCGGGTGTCCGGGTGCCGTTCCTGAAGCTCCTCGCCTTCGTCTCGGGCGCCGCGCTCGCCGCGCTCGGCGGCGGCATGCTCGGCATGGGCCTGCGCGCCTTCGACCCCGGCGCCTACGACCCCGTCCGCGGCCTCCTCTGGTTCGCCGCGGTCGTCGTCCTGGGCGCCGACAGCACCCTGGGTGCCCTGGCCGCGGCGGCGCTGCTGGTGGGCCTCGACGCGGGCGCCCGGGGCGGGGTGGCGGCGGCGCTGATCGGGGTACTGGCGGTACTGGTCGGCCGCTTCCCCGGGGGACCGTACGAGGCGCTGCGGACAGCGGCGGGGCGGCTGCGGCCGCGGCCGCGGGCAGCGTTGACGCCGCTCGGGGAGCGGGTGCGGGCGCGGCTGCGGCCCGTGGAGCGACGGGCTGCGGCCGCCGACGGCGCTCCGCCCCCACCAGGGCCACCCGCACCCGACCACGAAAGCCGCACCGGCGGTGCGGGTGGGAACCCAAAAAACCCGGCCGCGCGCCGGGTGCCCCCCAACGCACCCGCACCCACCCTCACAGCCCGCCACCTCCACGCCCGCTACGACGGTTTCACCGCCCTCGACGGCGTCGACCTCGACGTCCCTCACGGCCGGATCACCGCGATCGTCGGCCCCAACGGCGCCGGAAAGAGCACCCTGTTCCACTGCCTCGCCGGAACGCACCGCCCCTCGCACGGCCAGGTCCTGCTGGGCGGACGGGACATCACCCGGCTCACCGCACACGCACGCACCCGGCTCGGCATCGCCCGCACCTTCCAGCAACTGGCCGTTTTCCCGTCCCTGACCGTGGCCGAGAACGTTCAAGTGGGTGCGGAGCAGGGACGCGTCACCGATCCCGGCGCCGTGGAGCGTGCACTCAGGCTGCTCGGACTCGACGGACCGGTCCGCGCGCTGCCCGCCGCCGACCTGCCGACCGGCACCCTGCGCCGCGTCGAACTGGCCAGGGCCCTGGCGGGCGCCCCCCGCGTGCTGCTGCTCGACGAACCCGCCGCCGGCCTGGACACCGCCGAAGTCGCCGCGCTCACCAAGGTTTTGAAGGCTCTCGCCGCCGACGGCACCGCCCTGCTCGTCGTCGAGCACGACCTGGACCTGGTCGCCGACCTCGCCGACGTCGTGCACGTGATGACGGCGGGCCGGATCGTCGCCTCGGGCCCGCCCGCCCGCGTCCTCGACGCCCTCGGCGCCCAGGAGGCCCCCGCATGACGGTGGCCCTGGAACTGCGCCACGCGCGCGTGCGCTACGGCCCCCTGGAGGCCCTGCACGGCGTCACCCTCGCCGCCCCGGGCCCCGGCCTCACCGTCCTGCTGGGCCGCAACGGCTCCGGCCGTACGACCGTCCTGCGCGCGCTGGCCGGAACCGTGCCGCTGTCCGGCGGCGCGGTGCTCTGGGACGGCACCGACGTGACCCGTGTACCGGCGTTCGAGCGGGCCCGCCGCGGCCTCTGCCTGGTCCCCGAACGGCAGGCGGTGTTCGCCTCCCTCACCGTGCGCGAGAACCTGGAGCTCGCGGCACCGGCACACGACATCGCCCTGGACGCCTATCCGCAGCTCGCACCCCTGCTCGAGCGCCGCGCCGGCACCCTCTCCGGCGGCGAGCAGCGCATGCTCGCCCTCTCCCGCGCCCTACTGGCACGCGCGCGCGTGGTGCTCGTCGACGAACCCGCGCAGGGCATGTCCCCCACGGTCGCGGCCCGCACCTACACGCTGCTGGCCTCGCTCGACGCGTGCGTGGTCGTCGCCGAGCAGCGGCTGCCGCCCGTCCTGCACGACCAGGCGGCGGTCGTGTACGAACTGCGTCGCGGGAGCGTGCTGTTCAGCGGAGAGGCAGCAGAGTTCCGGAGACGGGAAGCGACGGACCGAACAGCGCGGAGACGCGGGCCGAGCCCTTCGGGATGACCAGCAGCGTGCCGACCTCCAGCCGGTCCGGAGAGCGGCCGATCAGTCCTTGGTGGCCTGGTACAGCGCCCGCCAGCCGCCCTCGACGCCGTACTTGTGGGCGATCGCGGAGAGGGTGTCGTTGGTTTTCACCGTGTGCATACGGCCCGTGAGCCCGTACCTCTTGGAGCAGACCGGCCAGGCCCCCCAGCCCTGCACGGCCACCACCTTCTGGGCGACGGCGATCTGTTCCTTCCGGGTGGCGAGATCCGCGCGCGGGGCGTACTTCAGGCCGCCGAACTCCTCCCAGGTGGGCTGCCCGAACTGGAGCCCTCCGTAGTGGCCGTTTCCGGTGTTGGCGTTCCAGCGCCCGCCGCTCTCGCACTCGGCGATGCAGCCCCAGGGCCACTGGTCCGCGGCGCACTCGTAGGGCGCGCGCTCCAGGAGCGGTCCGGGAGCCGGTGACGGCGGTGCCGCGTGCGCGACCCCGGAAGCGAGGGTGGAGACGAGGGCGGCGAGCAGGGCCGTGGCCAGCGCGAGCTTGATCGGCTTCGGGTGCATCGGTCCACGCTAGGCGGCCCGTGCCGTACGCCCGTCGCGGCGCGCCCGGTGCGCCCAGGGGCCCCACCCGGTCGGCGGACCGGGCGGGGCCCCGTACCCGGGGAGGGGGGAGCGGCTCAGAGGTCGAGGCGCTGCCCGGGCACGATCACGTCGGGATCGCCGCCGACGACGGCCTTGTTGGCGGCGAAGAGCCGCTGCCAGGTGGTCCCGTGCCGGGCGGCGATGCCACTGAGCGTGTCGCCCGCGCGGACGGTGTAGTCACCGCGGGACGAGCCGCGGGACGTGCTCGGCGTCGAGCGCTCCGGCGCCTTCGACGGAGCCGAATCGGTGGCGGCCGATCCCGAGGCCGACCCCGAGGTCGACCCGGATCCCGATTCCGACCCGGAGGCCGAGCCGGCCGCGGGAGCCGCCGGCGCGCTCCCGGACGCTCCGGCCCGCGCCGAGCAGGTGGGCCACGCGCCCCAGCCCTGGGCCTGCTGGACCTTGGTGGCGACGGCGATCTGCTGGGACTTGGTCGCCTGGTCGGCGGTCGGAGCGTAGGCCGTGCCGCCGTACCCGCGCCAGGTGGACGCGGAGAACTGGAGTCCTCCGTAGTAGCCGTTTCCGGTGTTGATGTGCCAGTTGCCGCCGCTCTCGCACTGGGCGATGCGGTCCCACACCCCGCCGTCGGCCGCCGCGGCGTTGCCGGTCGCGGCCAGCAGACCGAGCGGGGCGAGCAGTGCCGCCCCGGCGAGGACCGCCGTCGTACGGGTCTTACGAACGTTGTCGCGAGTGGTATCGGCACATTCGGACATGAAGTTCCCTCTCCACGGACCCGGGGTCCCCCAAGGCGGGGCGCGACGCCTGCGTGTCGTACGCCGTCGTCGTGCTCCGCCCCGTCCGCCGGAGGCTGTGAAGCGTGCAGGCGTCGAGGACGCGTGCGGCCGGCGGACGAACCCGAGCGGTGCTCGTTGCACACGGCGGAGGAATGTAGAGAGGGTGACCGCCCGGTATCAACCAACTGCTTGTCACTCCAGGCCAGTTCGCCGTTACCTCGGGTATCGGCAACTTTCGGCCACCCACTTCATTCGCCGATTTCCTGATTTGTCGACCAGTCGTCTCGATGATCTGTGACCCACTTCACCGAACCAACTTCCTTGGATATCCGAGGAATTGACGGTGAGTGCCGGATTGCGCACCAAAGGTGACCCTGCGCTGTGGATGGTTCGATTCCGTTCGCCCTGGGGCGTGACTCTCGCCACAGATCGCCCGTTGTCTTCTTCATGAGCCCGGGACCCACCCGGTTCACGGGCCGGGAGCCACCCGGCCCCGCCACGCACCACATCCCGAGGGAGCCACCGTGCCGCGCATGCTCGACGTCAGCGACGAGGTACGCGCCGAGATCGGCGACGAAGAGGCCGACCGGCTGCTCGCCGGAGAGAACGCCCCCGGCAGTTACGACTGCACGTCCTGCCGCACCCAGGGCGACTCCGAGCAGGAGCGCACCAGCACCGTCCTGTTCATCGGCGACGAGACCGCCGTCCTCGCCTTCGCCCACGCCACCTGTCTGCCCTCCCAGGTCGTCCAGGTCACCGAGGAACAGCTCCAGGGCGCGGTGAAGTCCATCACCGGCGACACGGTCGACCTGGAGCCGGACAAGATCGCACCCGAGCAGGCCGTGCTCGGCGTGACCAGCGGACTGGTCCTGATCGCCGGGGAGTTGCACCCGGCGCTGGTGGTCGAGCCGACCGCGCCGATCGTGCGGCCCGGGGCGACGGGGGCCGGCGACGACTTCCTGCCGCTGCTCATCGAGCAGGGGTTCATGCCGCTGACGACGATCGACTCCACGCCGTCCGTGCTGCACGGGTGGTCGGTGCTGCTGGCCGTGGGGCAGCTGCACGCGGTGCTCCAGCCTTCGCCGAACGGCGGGCAGCCGGTGGCGTGGTGGCAGGCGCACCAGCCTCTTCAGGTCACGGAGAGCTGGCGGGCCGCCGCCAACAAGCACCAGCAGGTGCTGATGTTCGCCGCGCCGGTGGGGTCCATCGGGCGGCAGCCCCGGGAGGACCTGCTGCGGGACGCGCTGGACAAGGCGGCGGCCAATGGGAAGTTGGTCGCGGCCGCGATGCCGCTTGCGGGGACGTGAGCCCACGCGGCGGAGCCGCACATCGATGCGGCCTCGCGCCCCTGAAGGCCTGATGCACAACCGCATCTCTTCAAGTGCGGGGTCGTTTGGACATACGTGCACACCTACGATGTTCCCCGCCGCCAGTTCCCGTCGCTCCCCTCCACGCGAGTGGCTCAGGATCCTTCGGGCGGCCCCTCGGCCACGCCGATCTACGACGCGCTCTACGCCGAGTACGTCAAGTCGTTCCGTTCGCTGCCGGGTGATCGCAGCGGCGAGGACGAACTGGGTTTCACCGCCTTCGGGAACATCCCGCACAGCACGGGCTCGTACAGCGCCTACAGTGCGGGGGCCTACAGCGCCCGCCAGCAGTCGCAGTGGCAGCGCGTCGGGCAGATCGGGCAGCAGCACAGCACCGGGATGCACCACGTTCCGGCGGCGCTGCCGCCGGGGCCGCGCAGAGGCGTCTGAGACATGAGGAAGGGCGGCCCCGGAGCGGCCGCCCTTCCTCATGCGTGCGTCACTTCTTCTTGCCGCGCTTCTCGCGCACCCGCACCGAGATGTGGATCGGGGTGCCCTCGAAGGCGAACTCCTCGCGCAGGCGGCGCTCGATGAAGCGCCGGTATCCCGCCTCGATGAAGCCGGAGGCGAAGAGCACGAACCGCGGCGGCTTGGTACCGGCCTGCGTGCCGAACAGGATGCGCGGCTGCTTGCCGCCCCGGACGGGGTGCGGGTGGGCGGCGACCAGCTCGCCGAGGAAGGCGTTCAGCCGGCCCGTGGGGACGCGGGTCTCCCAGCCGGCGAGAGCCGTCTCGATCGCCGGGACCAGCTTCTCCATGTGGCGCCCGGTGCGCGCCGAGACGTTCACCCGCGGCGCCCAGGCGACCTGGGCGAGCTCGGTCTCGATCTCGCGCTCCAGGTAGTAGCGGCGCTCCTCGTCGAGGGTGTCCCACTTGTTGAACGCGAGGACGAGCGCGCGGCCCGCGTCCACGGCCATGGAGACGATGCGCTGGTCCTGGACGGAGATGGACTCGGAGGCGTCGATCAGGATGACCGCCACCTCGGCCTTCTCGACGGCGGCCGCGGTGCGCAGCGAGGCGTAGTAGTCGGCGCCCTGCTGGAGGTGGACGCGCTTGCGGATGCCCGCCGTGTCGACGAACTTCCAGGTGACGCCGCCGAGTTCGATCAGCTCGTCGACCGGGTCGCGCGTGGTGCCCGCGACCTCGTTGACGACGACGCGCTCCTCGTTCGCCACCTTGTTCAGCAGCGAGGACTTGCCGACGTTCGGCCGGCCGATGAGGGCGATGCGGCGCGGGCCGCCGACCGCGGTGCCGAAGGTCTGCTCGGGCGCCTCCGGCAGGGCCTCCAGGACGGCGTCCAGCATGTCGCCGGTGCCGCGGCCGTGCAGCGCGGAGATGGGGTGCGGCTCGCCGAGACCGAGGGCCCACAGGTAGGCCGCGTCGGCCTCGCCGCTCTGGCCGTCGACCTTGTTGGCGGCCAGCACGACGGGCTTGCCGGCCTTGCGCAGCAGTCGTACGACCGCCTCGTCGGTGTCGGTCGCGCCCACCTTGGCGTCCACGACGAACACGACCGCGTCGGCCGCCTCGATCGCGTACTCGGCCTGTGCGGCCACGGAGGCGTCGATGCCGAGGACGTCCTGCTCCCAGCCGCCGGTGTCGACGAGCTTGAAGCGGCGGCCCGCCCACTCGGCCTCGTAGGTCACGCGGTCGCGGGTGACACCGGGCTTGTCCTCGACGACGGCCTCGCGGCGGCCGATGATGCGGTTCACCAGAGTCGACTTGCCGACGTTCGGGCGGCCGACGACGGCGAGAACGGGCAGCGGCCCGTGGCCCGCCGCCTCGATCGCGCCCTCGACGTCCTCGACGTCGAAGCCCTCTTCCGCGGCGAGCTCCATGAACTCCGCGTACTCGGCGTCGCCAAGCGCTCCGTGGTCGTGCTCCTCGCCCGAGCCGTCGGAGTGGATGTGGTCGTTCATGAAGTCCGTACCTCGTTCATCGTGGTGATCGGTGGAACACCCGGTTCGTTTGTCCGGTTGGTCCACTACTCAGTGTCGCCTAGCGCCCGGTCAGGCGCCTGGCGTTTTCCAGGTGTGCGGTGAGCTGCTTCTGGATGCGTTCGGTCGCCTCGTCGAGCGCCTTGCGTGTACGCCGTCCGCTGCCGTCGCCGGCCTCGAACGGGTCGCCGAAGACGACGTCGACCCGGCTGCGCAGCGGGGGCAGCCCCTTTATCAACCGTCCGGGCCTCTCGGAACTTCCCAGTACGGCGACCGGGACGATCGGGGCGCCGCCGCGGACGGCGAAGTACGCGAGCCCGGCGCGCAGTGCGGCGAAGTCCCCCTCGCCGCGGGTGCCCTCCGGGAAGATCCCGAGGACGCCGCCGTTCTCCAGCACGCCCAGCGCGCGCGTGATGGCCGTCCGGTCGGTGGTGTCGCGGTCGACCTTGATCTGGCCGACGCGGGTCATGAACGGGCCGAGCAGGCCGACGAACGCCTCCTTCTTGACCAGGAAGTGCGAGGGCCGGGGCGCCACGCCGATGACCATCGGACCGTCGACGACGTGGGAGTGGTTGACCGCGAAGATCACCGGGCCGGTCGCGGGGACCTTCCAGGCGCCCAGCACGCGCGGCTTCCACAGCCCGTACATCAGGCCGACGCCGATGCGCCGCCCTACTTCGGCGCCCTTCTCGGAGGGCACGGACACAACGCTCACTTCGCGGCCCGCTTCTCCTCGACGAGCGTGACGACGCACTCGATGACCTGCGCCAGCGTGAGCTCGGTGGTGTCCACCTCGACCGCGTCGCCGGCCTTGGCCAGCGGCGAGGTCTTGCGGCTGGAGTCGGCCGCGTCCCGCTTGATCAGGGCCTCGCGGGTGGCGTTGACGTCGGCGCCCTTCAGCTCACCGCTGCGGCGGGCGGCCCGTGCCTCCGGCGAGGCGGTGAGGAAGATCTTCAGGTCGGCGTCGGGCAGCACGGTCGTACCTATGTCGCGGCCCTCGACGACGATGCCCTGCTCGGCGGTGGCCGCGATGGAGCGCTGCAGCTCGGTGATCCGGGCGCGCACCTCGGCCACCGCGCTGACCGCGCTGACCTTGGAGGTGACCTCCTGGGTGCGGATCGGGGCGGCCACGTCGGCGCCGTCGACCGTGATCGTGGGGTGGGACGGGTCGGTGCCGGAGACGATGTCGGGCTTGCCGGCCGCCGCGGCGATCGCCGACGGGTCGTCGGTGTCGATCCCGTTGTTCACCATCCACCAGGTGATCGCCCGGTACTGGGCGCCGGTGTCGAGGTAGCTCAGGCCGAGCTGGGAGGCCACGGCCTTCGACGTGCTCGACTTGCCCGTGCCGGAGGGGCCGTCAATGGCGACAATCACGGGCTGGGCGGCGCCGTTTTCCACGGGGGGACACCTTCCTGGTGCGTGGTGGGAGTGTGCGGGGACGCAAAAGCGCCCCGCACAAGGTTACTGGCTCGCCAGAGGCCTCCTTACTGGCGGATGGCCCAGCCCCGCTCCCGCAGTGCCGCCGTCAGGACCGGCGCCGCCTTGGGCTCCACCATCAGCTGCACCAGACCGGCCTGCTGCCCGGTCGCGTGCTCGATCCGTACGTCCTCGATGTTGACCCCGGCCATCCCCGCGTCCGCGAAGATGCGGGCCAGCTGGCCGGGCTGGTCGTCGATGAGGACGGCCACGACCTCGTACGCCCGGGGAGCGGATCCGTGCTTGCCGGGCACCCGGACCTGGCCCGCGTTGCCGCGCCGCAGGACGCTCTCGATGCCGATGGTGCCCTCGCGCCGCTTGTCCTCGTCGGAGGCCTGCAGGGCCCTGAGCGCCCGGACCGTCTCGTCGAGGTCGGCGGAGACGTCCGCGAGGAGGTCGGCGACCGGCCCCGGGTTCGCGGACAGGATGTCGATCCACATCCCGGGGTCGGACGCGGCGATCCGGGTCACGTCCCGGATGCCCTGCCCGCACAGCCGTACGGCGGCCTCCTCGGCGTGCTCCAGGCGCGCGGCGACCATGCTGGAGACCAGGTGGGGCATGTGGGAGACGAGGGCGACGGCACGGTCGTGGGCGTCGGCGTCCATCACCACCGGCACGGCACGGCAGTGCGAGACCAGCTCCAGGGCGAGGTTCAGCACCTCGGTGTCGGTGTCCCGGGTCGGCGTCAGCACCCAGGGGCGGCCCTCGAAGAGGTCGCCGGTGGCGGCCAGCGGGCCCGACTTCTCGCGGCCCGACATCGGGTGGCTGCCGATGTACGCCGACAGGTCGAGGCCGAGCGCCTCCAGCTCGCGGCGCGGGCCGCCCTTGACGCTCGCCACGTCGAGGTAGCCGCGGGCCAGGCCCCGGCGCATCGCGTCGGCGAGCACCGCGGCCACGTGAGCGGGCGGGGCGGCGACGATCGCGAGGTCCACGGGCTGCTCGGGCGCCTCGTCGGTGCCGGCGCCGAGCGCGGCCGCCGTACGGGCCTGCTCCGGGTCGTGGTCGGCGAGGTGGACGACGACGCCCCGCTGGGACAGGGCGAGAGCGGCGGACGTACCGATGAGTCCGGTGCCGATGACGAGGGCGGTTCTCACTGGGCGATGTCCTTGCGCAGGGCGGCCGCGGCGCCGAGGTAGACATGCGCGATGTCGGCGCGGGACCGGTCCGACTCGATGTGCGCGAGGACGCGGACGACGCGGGGCATGGCGCCCTCGATGTCCAGTTCCTGGGCGCAGATCAGCGGCACATCGCCGAAGCCGATGCCGAGCTTGCGGGCCGCGGCGGCCGGGAAGTCGCTGTGCAGGTCGGGCGTGGCCGTGAACCAGATGCTGATCAGGTCGTCCGGGGTGAGGCCGTTGCGCTCCAGGACCGCGGTGAGCAGGGCCCCGACCTGCTCGTCCATGTGGCCGGCCTCGTCCCGCTCGAGCTGGACGGCGCCCCTCACCGCTCGTACCGCCACGATCATGCTCCTTGCTGATGTACCTGTCGGCTCTTGGTTCATCCAGCCTAGTCAGCCCGTGTGGAGCCGGTGCGCGGCGCCCGCCCGCTGAGACGGCGCCTGTCTCTCAGGCGAACCCCGCCAAGGTCACCCGTAACGCGCAAATCCGCTACTTGGGGCGAGAACGCCCCCGTGCGCCTCTGGACGCGGGGCCCCCGGTCCGCTCTGATGGCAGGAAGCTCGCCTCGGGGGAGGCCTCTCATGAAGCGTTCGGGACCTGTCGTCACTCTGCTCGCGGGACTGCTGCTCGGCCTGTTCATGCTGTCGATGAACTCGACGACGGGGACGAAGAGCGCCTCGACCTCCTACGCCGAGGAGTCACCGGAGGCGGCCACGGCCGCCCCGACGCCCACCCGGACGACCGCGTCCCCCTCACCCTCCCCGTCCCCGTCCCCGTCCCGCACCCAGATTCCCGACGCCGACTACGCGGGCCGCACCACCGACGACTCCGCCTCCGTCGCCGTGACGCTGCGCGACGGCAAGGCGATCGCCTACTTCTGCGACGGCCGCGCCAAGGAGTCCTGGCTGAAGGGCGACGTCGAGGGCGACGGCACCATGAAGCTCACCGGGAAGCACGGCGCCGAGCTGAACGGCACCCTCAAGGAGGGCAAGCGGATCAGCGGCACCGTCGACATCGACGGCGGGCAGTACGCGTTCACCGCCGACAAGGCGAAGAAGCCGTCCGGGCTGTACCGGGCCACGGCGACGGTACGCGGCGCGAAGGTCGACGGCGGCTGGATCGTCCTGCCGGACGGCCGGCAGGTCGGCATCCTCACCCGCGACGGCGAACCCTCACCAGCACCGCGGATCGACCCGGAGACCGGCGCGGTGACGATCGACGGACAGCAGCTCACGGCACGCCCCGTCACCCCCTGACCCTTCCCGGAGTCGTTGATGACCGTCGACCCGAACGCCGCCACCCAGAACTTCCCCTCCCCGGAGCCCGACCACCGCCGCCCGCACCCGGCCCGCTATCTGGTCCCGGCGCTCGTCGCCGCCGCGGTGGCGGTGGGCCTGGGCGTGTACGGCAAGGTCCACGATCCGGCGGGGACCGCCTTCAACCTGGCCGGCTTCAGCAGCACGGGGGCGGTGAAGTCGTGGCTCGGCACCGTCGCGTTCTTCTTCGCCCTCGTCCAGGTGGTCTCGGCGGCGATGATGTACGGCAGGCTGCCCGGCCCTCGCTGGTCACCGGCCCTGCACCGCTGGTCGGGCCGGGTGGCGTTCCTGGTGTCGGTGCCGGTCGCGGTGCACTGTCTGTACGCGCTGGGGTATCAGACGTACGAAACGCGCGTTTTGTGGCACTCTCTTCTGGGTTGCTTCTTCTTCGGTGCCTTCAGTGCCAAGATGCTGCTGCTCCGTTCGGAGCGACTCCCCGGCTGGCTGCTGCCCATCGTCGGCGGCCTGGTCTTCACCGCCCTCACGATCATCTGGCTCACCTCAGCCCTCTGGTTCTTCCGCACTTTCGGAGTGACGACATGACTCAAGGCCCGACGCGGCGCACGGTTCTCCTCGCGACGGGCGCGGCGGCGCTCACCGTCGGATGCAGCGAGTACGGCGACGACAGCGACTCCGGTTCGTCCTCGGTCGAGGCCTCCGCCGGGCAGGAACTGGCGAAGACGGGCGACATCCCGGTCGGCGGCGGCAAGATCTTCCCGGACCAGAAGATCGTCGTCACCCAGCCGAAGGAGGGCGACTTCAAGGCCTTCTCGAACATCTGCACCCACCAGCAGTGCCCGGTCGCCAACGTCACCGACGGCACCATCAACTGCACCTGCCACGGCAGCAAGTTCAGCATCACGGACGGCGCTGTGCAGAACCCGCCGGCGACCAAGCCCCTGCCCGAGAAGCAGATCAAGGTGTCAGGGGACTCGATCACTGTGGCCTGACCGCCGCAGACCGGTTCGGCAGCCCCGTCAGGCGTCCCAGAGCGCCCCGAGGGTCACCAGCTCACCCTGGTACTCGATCCGGTCCGCCCACTCGGCCGGCCAGACCTCCGCGCCCAGGTACGCGCCCGCGAAGGCACCCGCCAGACATGCGATGGAGTCCGAGTCACCGGCGGTGCAGGCGGCCCGGCGCAGGGCCGTCACCGGCTCGTCCGCGAAGAGCAGGAAGCTCAACAGCCCGGTAGCCATGGCCTCTTCGGCGATCCACCCCTCGCCGGTGGCCAGGCACGGGTCGGACTCGGGCGAGGGCGAGCGCAGGGCGGCCTCGAGGCGGTCCAGGATGGCCAGGCACTCGTCCCACCCGCGGGCGATGAAGTGCTCGGGGCCGGGATCCTGGCTGCGCGTCCACAGGTCCCCGAGCCAGCGCTCGTGGTACCGGCTGCGGTTCTCCTCGGCGTACGACCGCAGCAGCCCGACCAGTTCGCCCGGCTCGGTCCCGTGCGCGAGCAGCCGTACGGCGTGCGCGGTGAGGTCGGAGGCGGCGAGTGCCGTCGGATGCCCGTGCGTGAGGGCGGACTGCAACTGGGCGGCACCCGCGCGCTGCTCGTCGCTCAGGCCGGGGATCAGCCCGACGGGCGCGACCCGCATGTTGGCTCCGCAGCCTTTGGAGCCGATCTGGCTGGCGTCCTGCCAGGGCAGGTGCTCACGCTCCAGGAGGGCGCAGGCCCGCAGGCACGTGTTGCCCGGGGCCCGGTTGTTCTCCGGGGAACGGTTCCAGGCGATGAACTCCCGCCGCACGGGCTCGGCCATGTCGGGCCCGAGCACCCCCCGATCCATGGCCGTCCGCAGCCCCTTCCCCAGCGCCAGCGTCATCTGCGTGTCGTCGGTGACGATCGCGGGCGTCGGCAGCGCCATCTCCCGCCAGGGTCCGCACTTGGCGAGGATCGACGGCACGTCGTTGAACTCGGTCGGAAAGCCGAGCGCGTCACCGAGGGCGAGCCCGATGAGCGAGCCCGTGGCGGCGCGCTTGGTGAGGGTGGTGGTCATGCGGGGCGTCCTTCCCGGGACGGTCGGAGGAGAGGCGGGTGCAGGGCGGTGGCCGGACCAGCCCGGTACAGCGCGGCCGGTTTGCCCCGGCCGCCGGTCAGCCGGGCGGCACCGGGCACCGGCTCGACGAACCCGGGTGTGGCGAGCACCTTGCGCCGGAAGTTGGGCCGGTCGAGCGTGGTGCCCCACACCGTCTCGTAGACCTGCTGCAACTCGCCGAGCGTGAACTCGGGCGGGCAGAAGGCGGTGGCGAGGCAGGTGTGCTCGAGCTTGGCGCCGACGCGTTCATGGGCGTCGGCCAGGATGCGGTCGTGGTCGAAGGCGAGCGGCCGGGCCGAGTCGTAGGGCACCCAGCGCGCCTGCGCCGCGTCACTGCCGCCGTGCGGTTCGGGCGGGTCCGGCAGCAGTGCGGCGAACGCGACCGACACGACCCGCATCCGGGGGTCCCGGTCGGGCTCGCTGTAGGTCCACAGCTGCTCCAGGTGCAGCCCGGACACGTCCGCGAGGCCGGTCTCCTCGGCGAGCTCCCGCCGAGCGGCCGTCTCCGCCGACTCGTCCGGCTGCACGAACCCGCCGGGCAGCGCCCAGTGCCCGGCGTACGGCTCCTGCCCGCGCTCGACGAGCAGGACGTGCAGCGCTCCCGCGCGAAGGGTGAGCACGGCGAGGTCGACGGTGACAGCGAAGGGTTCGTAGGCGTACTTGTCGTAGACCTCGTTGTCGCCGTCCATCCGCAGCCACCTCTTTATAGTCAGTACGACTATAAAGAGGTGGCTGCGTCTCCACAACCCCCTACTTGCGGCCCGGTGCGAACACCGCCACCACCGCCCCCGCCGCCGCGGCCCCCGCGGAGACCCAGAGCGCGGGCGCGCACCCGTCCAGGAAGGCGGCCGGTGAGCCGTAGCCGCCGTAGGTCATGAACACGGCCGCGGCGACGGCCACCCCGAAGACCCCGCCCAGCTCGCGCAGCGCGTTGTTGACGCCGGCGGCGACGCCCGCGTCGCTCAGCGGCACGGACGAGGTCACGGCGTTCGCGACGCTGGGGAACACCATGGAGATGCCGATGCCCGCGATGATCAGCGGGACCACCATCTGCCCGTATCCGACGCCGGGTTCGATCTGCCAGGCCAGCAGCCCGAGCCCCGTCGCCTGCAACGCCAGGCCGGTCAGCATGAAGGGGCGGGTGCCGAACCGGTCCGCGAGCGCGCCCGCGACCGGTGCGACCAGCAGGGGCATGGCGTTCCACACGAGGATGCGCACGCCCGCCTCCAGCGGGGAGTAGCCGAGCCCGAACTGGAAGAGCTGCGTGATCATGAAGAGGGCGCCGAGCAGCGAGCCGAAGAGGAGAAGCGGCGGCGTTGGCGGTGGAGAAGGCCCGCCGCCGGAAGTATCCGAGCGGCAGCATCGGATACCGGGCGCCCCGTTGCTCCCACCCCAGGAAGGCCGCCACGGACACGGTCCCGACGACCAGCGCGGCCAGCACCTCGACGCTCCCCCAGCCCGCTTCGGGAGCCCGCACCGGCGCCCAGGCCAGGCCCGTCAGCCCGACGGCCGCCAACACCAGTCCGACCAGGTCGAGTTGGGGCCTGGTGCCGTAGCTCTCGCGGAGTTTCGTGGCGGCCAGGGGCATCATCGCGATGCCGATGGGCACGTTCAGCCAGAAGATCCACTGCCAGGACAGTCCTTCGGTGACCGCCCCGCCGAGCACGGGCCCGGCCGCCACGCCGAGGCCGGTCACCCCGCCCCACACTCCGATGGTCATGCCCCGCTTCTCGGCCGGGAACGCCTCGCTGATCAAGGTCAGGGTGAGCGGCAGGAGCACGGCGGCCCCCGCGCCCTGCACCACACGGGCGGTGATGAGTTGTCCCGGGCCGCCCGCGAGGGCCGCGGCGGCGGAGGCCAGGTGGGCTCACCAGTCGGATTAGCCAATCGTAGTCACACTGTGACAGAGCGTGACGCACACGCCCAGCGCCCAGGCGACGTTGGGCACCCTCCCCGGCCGGGGCGTCGTCCCGGCCGGCCAGCGTCCGGAGGGGCGTGTCACGAGGGCCCACGGCTTGTCTGTGGGCACCAGGACACGAAGGCGATTGGCATCGCGGTGTTTCCCGTGTCCCGGCCCTGCTCACTCCGCTGGGTCGGCAAGCCAATCAGAGACGCTCGCCCCGAAGTCGGCGCGGCTCCTTCCGTGAGGCACGAGTTACTCACGGAAGGCAGACCGGGCTCACCCCACAAAGGAATCGCGGCGCCCCAGGAAGCCCAGCAGCCGGGCCTCGGGCGGGGCGCACGACGACACGGCGACCGGCTCGGCGAACCGAACCCCCCGGTCGGCCTCCTCGACCACACACCGCGCGACGGGCAGCAGCTCGGTCGCGAGGGCGCCCGGAATGGGTCGCCCGCGGCCGCAGGCCTGGGCGACGTCCCAACCGTGCACGGCGATCTCGACGGCGCCCACGGCGACCATCAGCCGTATCTCCAGCGGCCGTTGGCCGACCAGGACCCGCTCCGCCGGCCCGGCCGCCCAGGCGCCGAGCACCGCACCCGCACGCCGGCGGAAGCCGCACGCGGGATCCGCCGACGGCTCACCGGGAAAGAGCCCGATCCGCCCGCCGGTCAGCCCCTCGTGGAGCGCGTCCAGCGAGTCGTCCAGGTGCCCGAGCAGCTCCCCCAGATCCCACTGAGCGCACGGCGTCCGCCGCCCCAGGCCGCCGGGGGCCACCCCGGCCACACTGCCGAGTGCGTAGGCGAGCGAACGCTCCAGCAGCTCCCCGGGGTTCATGACAGCACCTTCGGCATCCCGAAGCGGCCGAGCGGTGCCAGGTCCAGGAATGCCGTGATGCGGGAGACGGCCCCCTCCTCGACGGTGAGGACCTGCACGGCGTGCGCCCTGAAGACGCCGTCCGTCCCGCGCTCGTACATGACGACGGCGGGCTGCCCGTTCGCGCGCGTGGGGAACATGCGGATGCCGCCCTTCTCGTGCACGCGCGCCCGCAGGAACCGCAGGACGTCCTTCTTGCCGACGAACCACTCCAGGTGAGGCGGCATCTCGAGCTCGATCCCGTCCTGGAGGAGCCCGAGCAGCGCCTCCATGTCGGCGTTCTCGAAGGCGGCCATGTACCGGTCGAGCACCTGGCGGTCGGCCGCGCCGTCGGGTTCGACGACGAGGTCCTCCTCGGGGGCGACCTCGTCGAGGCGGGCACGCGCGCGTTGGAGGCTGCTTTTGACGGCCGCCGCGGAGGTGCCGAGGAGCGAGGCGACCTCGGGCGCCCGCCAGGCCAGCACGTCACGGAGGATGAGCACGGCCCGCTGCCGTGCGGGCAGGTGCTGCAGCGCGGCGACGAGGGCGAGCCGCAGGCTGCCGCGTGCCGCCACGACGGTCGCGGGGTCGACGAGGGCGTCGGGCAGCGGCTGCAGCCACGGAACGTCCGTCGCCGGGGCACCCAGCGGCTCCTCGGGCCCGTCCGAGGGCCCGCCCAGTCCCGTGGGCAGCGGACGCCGCACACGGCTCTCCAGCGCCGTCAGACACGTGTTGGTGGCGATCCGGTGGAGCCAGGTGCGCAGGGACGCCCGGCCCTCGTAGCCGGCGTAGGACCGCCACGCCCGCAGATACGTCTCCTGCACCAGGTCCTCGGCCTCGTCCACCGAACCCAGCATCCGGTAGCAGTGCGCGAGCAGCTCCCGCCGGTACGGGTCGGTCAGCCGCACGAACTCGTCACGGTCCGTCGTCGTGGTCATCCCCGCTCCCTCCGTCCCCGATACAGACCGTCGGAAGGGCGAAAACGAATCGGCCGGTCCCGAGGACATCCGGAATCGGCCGATACAACTTCTGGAGGTCAAGCGCCTTCTACAGGTCGACTTCCTTCATCAGCATCCCGACCTCGGTGTTCGACAGCCGCCGCAGCCAGCCCGACTTCTGGTCGCCCAGGGTGATCGGCCCGAAGGCGACCCGCACCAGCTTGTCGACCGGGAAGCCCGCTTCCGCCAGCATGCGGCGGACGATGTGCTTGCGGCCCTCGTGGAGGGTGACCTCGACGAGGTAGTTCTTGCCGGTCTGCTCGACGACCCGGAAGTGGTCCGCCTTCGCGTACCCGTCCTCCAGCTGGATGCCGTTCTTCAGCTGCTTGCCCAGGTCGCGCGGGATCGGGCCCACGATGTGCGCGAGGTAGACCTTCTTCACGCCGTACTTGGGGTGGGTCAGCCGGTGTGCCAGCTCGCCGTGGTTGGTGAGCAGGATGACGCCCTCGGTCTCGGTGTCGAGCCGGCCGACGTGGAAGAGCCGGGTCTCGCGGTTGGTGACGTAGTCGCCGAGGCACTGCCGGCCCTCGGTGTCCTCCATCGTCGAGACGACACCGGCGGGCTTGTTCAGCGAGAAGAACTGGTACGACTGCGTCGCGACCGTCAGGCCGTCGACCTTGACCTCGTCCTTCTCCGGGTCGACCCGCTTGCCCTGCTCCATGACGATCTCGCCGTTGACCTCGACCCGCGCCTGCTCGATCAGCTCCTCGCAGGCCCGCCGCGAGCCGTAGCCCGCGCGCGCGAGGACCTTCTGCAGCCGCTCGCCCTCCTCCTCGGCGCCCGGGAAGGTCTTGGGCAGCTTGACGTCCTTCTTGTCCGCGTACCGCTCGCGGTTGCGCTCCTCGGCCCGCGTCTCGTACTCACGCGAGGTCGCCGGCGCACTCCGCCCGCGCTGCTGGGGCTTCTTCGGCCCGCCCTTGGCGCCGCCGCGGGCCGCGCCGCCGCGCCCCGCCTTCGGGCCCTCATGAGACGCGCTGGGGCCCACGTCGTAGCGGCGCTCCTCGGGGCGGGGCTTGCTGGGACGGCCCTGACCCTTGGCCTGGCCCTGACCCTGGCTCTGCCCCTTGGCCTGGCCCTGTCCCTTGCCCGGGCCCTGGCCCTGCTTCTGGCCCCTGTTGTTGCCGGCCCCGCGGGGGTTGCCGCGCCCGCCGCTCTTGCCGCTACCGCTGCTTCGCATCAAATGTCCGTCGTTGTTGTAATAGGCATGTTCATCCCGGGCCCGTCGTCCAAGTCCGGAGCATCCGGATCGAACGACGGTACGGCTTCCTGGGTCTCGGCCTCGATCGCCTCCGCCTCCGGGAGGAAGGGCGCGAGCTCCGGGAGCTCGTCCAGACCGCGCAGGCCCATCCGCTCCAGGAAGTAGTTCGTCGTCGTGTACAGGATCGCACCTGTTTCGGGTTCCGTGCCCGCCTCCTCGACCAGACCGCGCTGGAGAAGGGTGCGCATCACGCCGTCACAGTTGACTCCGCGGACCGCCGAGACCCTGCTGCGGCTGACCGGCTGGCGGTAGGCGACCACCGCCAGCGTCTCCAGGGCGGCCTGGGTG
The DNA here is from genome assembly GCF_059026085.1 of Streptomyces sp. a15. Classification (NCBI taxonomy): domain Bacteria; kingdom Bacillati; phylum Actinomycetota; class Actinomycetes; order Kitasatosporales; family Streptomycetaceae; genus Streptomyces; species Streptomyces sp. A15. The sequence goes on from NZ_JBWLKM010000013.1 coordinate 143,304, forward strand.
AGCCGGGCCTGCTGGCCGTCCAGGACGAAGCCCTCGACCGCCGCCGCGTACTCGGGGCGACTGTAGAAACGCCAGCCGCCGGCGATCAGCCGCAGCTCGAAGCCACGCCCCTGCACGGTGTAGTCGTCGGCCAGCTCCCGCAGCGCGTCCCCGATCTGCCGCTTGGGCCGCTGGAGGATCTTCGCCAGGTGCTCCTCGGTCGCGGGCTCGTCGACGACCATGAGGACGGCCTCCAGGGCCGGCTTGAGGTCGAGGTCGGCGACGGTGCGCTGCCCGGCCGGAACGTCGGTCATCTCCTCGCTCACGCCTTCTTCTCCTCCTTGGACGCCTTGGACACCGTGGACGCCGTGGGCACCTCGGGCGGCCGGTCGAACTCGTCGGTGACGACGGGCTGGGTGTCCCCGTCCCCACCGGTCCAGCGCACCAGCAGCTCCCCGAGGGCGGTCTCCTGGTCGAGGGCGACAGCCTTCTCCCGGTAGAGCTCCAGCAGGGCCAGGAAGCGCGCCACGACGGTCAGGGTGTCGTCGGTGTCCTCGACCAGCACCCGGAAGCTGGCCTCTCCCAGCTCCTTGAGCCGTGCGACGACGATCCCGGCCTGCTCCTGCACGCTCACCAGCGGCGCGTGGATGTGGTCGACGTACACCTGCGGCTTGGGCCTGGGCTGCATCGCCTTGACGGCGAGCTTGGCGAACCCCTCCGCGCCGATGCTGATGACCACCTCGGGCAGCAACTCGGCGTGGTGCGGTTCGAGTCCGACGGTACGGGGGTAGCGGCGGGCCTCCTCGTCGAGCCGTCCGCTGAAGATGTCGGCGATCTGCTTGTACGCGCGGTACTGCAGGAGCCGCGCGAACAACAGGTCCCGGGCCTCCAGCAACGCCAGGTCGGCCTCGTCCTCCACCTCGGCGGCGGGCAGCAGGCGGGCCGCCTTCAGGTCCAGCAGCGTCGCCGCGACGACCAGGAACTCGGTCGTCTGGTCGAGGTCCCAGTCCGGCCCCATCGCCCTGATGTGCGCCATGAACTCGTCGGTGACCTTCGACAGCGCGACCTCGGTGACGTCCAGCTTGTGCCGGGAGATCAACTGGAGCAGCAGGTCGAAGGGCCCCTCGAAGTTGGAGAGGCGGACCTTGAAGACACCGTCGTCGGGTTCTTGCGGCTGGACGGGCTCAGGCTCGCTGGGCGGCGACTCGGGCTGGGCAGACGTCTCGGGCTGAGCAGCAGGCGGCTCCTCATGACCGCCGCCGGCAGCGTGGGCAGGCGCAGGCGCAGGCGCAGGCTCCGGCTCCGGATCCTTGACCTCGGCCACTGGATCAGACCCCGGCCCCCTCCCCAGCGCACGCCGACGACCGGCAGCTGCGCCGGCGCCGGGGGGAAGGTCGTTCGAGGTCATGGCCCCCGCAGGCTACCGCTACCGCCCACGCAGCCGTCGTACGAGGATGCTCGCGTCCCCACGCGACTCCAGATCGGCCAGCACGACGGCCACGGCCTCCCGCACGATCCGCCCGCGGTCGACGGCCAGCCCGTGCTCGCCCCGCAGCACCAGACGCGCGTGCTCCAGGTCCATGAGCTCCTCGGCGGAGACGTACACCGTGATCTTCTCGTCGTGCCGCTCCCGCCCGCTGGGCCGGCGCGAGGCCGCCCGTCCGCGCTTGCCGCGCGGCGCGGCGGCCGCGGCAGCCGAGGCAGAACCTTCCTGCGGGCCTTGACGACGCCCGGAGCGGTCCGCGCCCCGGTTGCGGGACTCGCCGGCCTCGGTCGGCTCGGCGTCGGTCGCCACATGCTCCGCGCCGTCGCCGTCACCGCCCTGGGCCGGCACCGACTGCGGTGCGTCCTCACCGGAGGACGACCCGCCCGCGGCCCCGTCGGGCTCCCCCGCGGGAGCGGGCACCCGGGCCTCGCCGTTGGCCCCCCGCCGGGGAGAGGACGCCTGGAGCGCCATTCCCCCTGTCGTACGGAACAGTTCGTCGGCCCCCGGCAGACTCACTCGGCGTGACACCGGGCGAGCACCTCCCTGGCGAGCTGGCGATAGGCGGCGGCCCCGACGGAGTTGGAGGCGTACGTGGTGATCGGCTCACCGGCGACCGTGGTCTCCGGGAAGCGGACCGTACGCCCGATGACCGTGTGGTAGACGTGGTCGTCGAAGGCCTCGACGACCCGTGCGAGCACCTCACGGCTGTGCACCGTGCGCGAGTCGTACATCGTGGCGAGGATGCCGTCGAGCTCCAGATCCGGGTTGAGCCGTTCCTGGACCTTCTCGATGGTCTCCGTCAGCAGCGCTACCCCGCGGAGGGCGAAGAACTCGCACTCCAGGGGCACGATCACCTTGTGCGCGGCCGTCAGGGCGTTCACCGTGAGCAGGCCGAGCGAGGGCTGACAGTCGATGACGATGTAGTCGTAGTCGGCCATGAGCGGCTTCAGGGCGCGTTGCAGCGTCGACTCGCGCGCGACCTCGGAGACCAGCTGGACCTCGGCGGCGGACAGGTCGATGTTGCTGGGCAGCAGGTCCATGTTGGGGACCGCCGTCTTCAGGAGCACCTCGTCGGCCGCCATGCCCCGCTCCATGAGCAGGTTGTAGACCGTGAGGTCGAGCTCCATCGGGTTGACACCGAGACCCACCGACAGCGCGCCCTGCGGGTCGAAGTCCACGAGCAGCACACGACGGCCGTACTCCGCGAGAGCGGCACCCAGGTTGATGGTCGACGTCGTCTTGCCGACGCCGCCCTTCTGGTTGCACATCGCGATGATCTTCGCGGGTCCGTGATCGGTCAGCGGACCCGGGATCGGGAAGTACGGCAGCGGACGACCGGTCGGGCCGATCCGCTCACGGCGCTGACGGGCAGCGTCGGGCGCGAGCGTGGCCGCGTACTCGGGGTCGGGCTCGTACTCGGCGTCGGGATCGTAGAAGTGCCCGTCGGGCAGTTCGTCGTAGTCGGCGAAGTGGTTGTGGGGCGCGCCACTTCCCTCGCCGGCCATGGCGTTCACGTGATGGCCATCCATGCTCTGGTGTGCTGGCTGAGTCACCCCTGAGATCCGGTGACTCCGGTGGGCTGCGAAGGTGCGCACCGCGACGGAGCCGACAGCCTCGAACCCCGCGGGGCCCTCGGCCCGTGCAGGCATTCCTGGTTGACCACCCCCGGGAGAAAATGTCGACTCATTCACAAGTCGTCTTACCTCCTTGGTGACCAGGAAACTTCTAGACAGGTCAGCGTGGCACCATGCCGACGGTTGGCGACTCTATGGCGTGTCGGGCGTTCGCAGCAACACAATCCGCCGGACCCGGCAGGATGTGTCGGCAATGAAACATCCCTCTGTCAAGGGCGTACGGCCGTCGCACGGTGGGTTTCACCGGTGTACGAATCGGTTCAAGGGTTACGTTCGAGGCGAGTTGACCTTGAGCCGCAAAGTGACCATACACACACCCGGCCGGACCTTGTCGGGCAAGGTCCGGCCGGGTGCGCGGTGTTGACGACCTGTGTTGACGTATCGCCTTTTGCCCAATGGTGACTTAGCGACGGCGACCTGCCGCTTCACGCTGTCGGCGGTCAGCCGAGCAGCGTCTCCAGCTCCACGTGCTCCAGGCCGTGCGCCTCGGCGACCTCGCGGTAAACGACCTTGCCGTCATGGGCGTTGAGACCCTTCGCCAGCGCGGAATCGCGGCGCAGCGCCTCCACCCAGCCGTGGTCCGCGAGTTCGACGATGTACGGCAGCGTCGCGTTGGTGAGCGCGTAGGTGGAAGTGTTGGGCACCGCGCCGGGCATGTTGGCGACGCAGTAGAAGACCGAGTTGTGGACCGGGAAGGTCGGCTCGGCGTGGGTGGTCGGGCGGGAGTCCTCGAAGCAGCCGCCCTGATCGATCGCGATGTCGACAAGGACACTTCCCGGCTTCATGCGCGACACGAGCTCGTTGGTGACCAGCTTCGGGGCCTTGGCGCCCGGGATGAGGACGGCGCCGATGACGAGGTCGGCCTCGAGGCAGGCCTTCTCGAGCTCGAAGGCGTTGGAGACGACGGTCTGGATCTTCGTACCGAAGATCTTGTCGGCCTCCTTGAGCTTGTTGATGTCCTTGTCGAGCAGGGTCACGTGGAAGCCCATGCCGATGGCGATCTGCGCGGCGTTCCAGCCGGAGACACCGCCGCCGATGACGACGGCCTTGGCGGCCAGCACGCCCGGGACACCGCCGGGCAGCACACCGCGGCCGCCGTTGGCGCGCATCAGGTGGTAGGCGCCGACCTGCGGGGCCAGCCGGCCCGCGACCTCCGACATGGGGGCGAGCAACGGGAGCGCGCGGCTGGGCAGCTCGACCGTCTCGTATGCGATCGCGGTGGTGCCGGACTCGACGAGCGCGTCCGTGCACTCCTTGGAGGCGGCCAGGTGCAGGTAGGTGAAGAGCGTCTGGTCCTTGCGGAGGCGGTGGTACTCCTCGGCGATGGGCTCCTTGACCTTCAGCAGCAGGTCGGCGGTGGCCCAGACCTCGTCGGCGGTCTCCAGGATCCCGGCGCCGGCGGCGACGTACTCGTCGTCCGTGATCGAGGAGCCGAGGCCTGCGCCCCGCTCGACGACGACCTGGTGGCCGTGGCGCACCAGCTCGTGCACGCCGGCGGGGGTGATGGCCACCCGGAACTCGTTGTTCTTGACCTCGCGGGGGATGCCGACCTTCACGTCGATCACGGTCCTTGGCTCTGTGAGTGTGGGGCATTACAAGACATACCCAGGCATGCGAGGCACACCGGGAGACACCGCAGGAGAAGGTGCGGCAGAGCCAGTCTAATGAAGGTGTTCCCGCTGTCTAGCCTTTCATTGCATCAATCTTCAGCGGATGTACTACGGATTTCGCAGGCGTTAGCGTCATGTTCCGGCAGATCGGGCTGTTCCGGCTCCGGCTCGGCCTGCGTTTCGGGCTCCTGAGGCTCCTCGGCCAGCAGTCTCTCGGCGGCACCGCGGTGCAGCGAGGCGGCCGCCGGATCGCCGAGGTGTTCCAGCGTGTCGGCGAGCCTCAGCTGGAGCGCGGCCTGGAGCCGGACGTCCTCGGCGCGGCGCGCCCACTCGACCGCCTCGAGGCAGGTCTCCATCGACTCCTCGGGCCGTCCGGCGTACTCCTGGACGCGCGCGAGTTCGCTCAACGCCCGGGCGTGGGCGGCCACATCGCCGTTCTTGCGGTGCCCGGCGACCGCGGCCCGCCAGTTGCGCTGCGCCTCGCCGTACCGGCCCGCATAGGTGTGGGCCGCGGCGATACGGCCGTACAGCCGCGCGGCGTCCGCGCGCTCGTCCCGGGCGAGCCGCTGGACGAGTGCCCGGCCGTACCAGTCGGCGGCCCGGTCGTAGTCCCCGAGCTCCAGATGGGCGCCGCCTACGGATTCCATCGCGCGGCCGGTCGCGTACGGATCATTTGCCTCCCGTCCGGCGTCCAGAGCCGCCCGGTAGCGTGCCAGGGCCTCCTTGGTGCGGCCGGTCCGGGCGTCCAGGTCGGCGAGGTTCAGCAGGGCGGCGGCCTTCTCGCGGGGCAGGTCGCGGCGCTCGGCCACATCCAGGACGAGGCGGTGGATGCCGTACAGGTCGGGCGCGGCGGCCTGGGTGCCGAAGTGGGCGACCATCGCCCGCACGAGCTGGGACATCAGGCGCCGGGCGAGGGTGTCCAGCGCGCCGTCGGCGACCGCGAGGCGGGCCGCGGCCAGCAGGGCGGGCCTGCGGATGCTCAGCCAGTCGGCGGCCGCCCTCGGGCTCGGGAAGCGCAGGGAGCGCGGCATGCCCTGGAGCTTCTCGCGGGCCTCGGGGCTGTCGGTCTCGGTGATCGCCCGGCACGACTGCAGCAGCCGTACGGTCCGCTCCAGCATCCGGGCACGGGCCAGCTGGAGCTCGGCGGGGCGGTCCTGGGCCTCGGCGATGGCCTCCAGCAGCGGCTGGAGGCAGCCGGGGACCTCGTACTGCGGCAGCGGCGACTCCACGGCGTGCAGCAGGCCGAGGGCGACGAAGTCGTCCAGGGTGGTGCGGGCGCCGCCCACCGAGCAGCCGGCGAGCGCGGCGGCGGTGTGCGGGTCGACCAGACCGGCCGGGGCGAGGGAGAGCAGTCGCAGTATCCGGGCGGCCTGGGCGGGCAGGGACGTGCAGGCGAGCCGGAAGACCCTGCCAAGTGGGGTGGTCCCTTCGTCGCCGTCGGCGTGCAGGTGCTTGGCGAGGTCGGCGACGGCCGCCTTGGGGCGGGCGGCGAGCCAGCCGCCGGCCAGCATCAGCGCGGCGGGCTGGCCCTGGCACTCCTCGACCAGCCCCTCGGCCGCACGGGGGTCGACGGTGATGCGGACCGAGCCGGTGTGCCGGGACAGCAGTTCGACGGCGGACTTGGTGTCGAGGCCGCCCAGGGTGCAGGGGCGGACGTCCGCGATGCCGGTCAGCGGGCCCCCGGAGACGGCCACGACCAGGCATTCCGGTGTGTCCGGCAGCAGCGCGTCGACCTGCTCGGCGGTGGCCGCGTCGTCGAGCAGAAGCAGCGTCCGGCGCTCCGCGAGGGCCTCGCGGAGCGCCGCCGTGAGGTCGTCCTCGGCGGCTCCGGCGGGCGTCGGCAGCTCCAGCGCGGTCAGCAGTTCGCGGGCGACGCGCTCGGTCGGTACGGGCGTGCCGTCGGGCTCGCTGAGCCGGGCCCGGAGCACCCCGTCCCGGTAACGGTCCGCGACCTGCCGTACGAGTTCCTCGGCGAGCGCCGTGCGCCCCGAGCCGGGTTTGCCCGCGATGAGCAGCACGCGCGCGCGGGGGGCCTTGCGGCCCGAGAGGGTGTCCAGGCCGGCGCGCTCGATGTCGGCGCGGAGCTCTTTCAACTCCCTTGTACGGCCCAGGAATCGAGTCTCCGCAGCAGCGTCTTGGGACAGCTGCACGCCGCCTGTGTCCACCGCCTGATCCGCCACGGGCCACACTCCCGTCCCACCGCACGCGCAAGCCCGCCGGGACTCCGGTTCGGGCGTTTCCAGAGCCTAGTTCACGCTCTGCTACGTTCCGTGTGGAGCGCGGCGGACACGTCCCCCGATCGGATCAGCAGATGGTCACATCAGCGGCACGGGGTGTGCGTTCAGGACTCGAAGGGTCGCGCGGGCCAGGGGGCCTCGGCCGGGCGCAGGGCGTCGAGCCCGTCCCCGGCGCGCGCGGCGACCAGCGAGAGCACGCCCACGACGAGGCAGTTGTTGTGCAGCTCCCCCGCGAGCACGCCCCGGACGAGCTCGTCGACCGGCACGCGCGCGTGCTCCATGTCGGCCTCCTCGTCCTCCACCTCGAAGCGCTCTCCTTCGGCCTCGGACAGATCGCGGGCGAGGAAGATCCGTACGGCCTCGTCACAGCCGCCGGCCGTCGTGTACACGTCGGTCAGCACCCGCCAGTCCTCGGCCTTGACGTGCGCTTCCTCGTACAGCTCGCGCTGGGCGGCGTGCAGCGGGTTCTCGCCGGGGACATCGAGCAGGCCGGCCGGGATCTCCCACAGCTTCTGCCGCACCGGGTGCCGGTACTGCTTGATGAGCAGGACACGGTCCTCACCGTCGAGGGCGACGACGGCCACGGAGCCGGGGTGGACCTGGTAGTCGCGCTTGACCACCGAACCGTCGGGCATGACCACCTCGTCCGTGCGGACCGAGGTCTTGTTGCCCACGAAGGGGGTCTCGGTCGCCCGGATCTCCCACGCTTCGGGGGTGTCCTTGATCGTCATGCCCTGTCCTTCCCGATACGAAAAAGAGGCCGGGGCGCACACCTTTTGAATGCGCGCGCCCCGGCCACCGTACAACTGTCGTGCAGCTACGAATTCTGCCGCTCGACCGCCGCCTTCACGAGCCCGGCGAACAGCGGGTGCGGACGCGTCGGACGCGAGCGCAGCTCCGGGTGCGCCTGGGTCGCGACCAGATACGGGTGGACCTCGCGCGGGTACTCCACGTACTCGACGAGCTTGCCGTCCGGCGAGGTGCCGGAGAACAGGATGCCCGCCTTCTTCTCCAGCTCCGCGCGGTAGGCGTTGTTCACCTCGTAGCGGTGCCGGTGGCGCTCCTCGACGTACTCCTTGCCGTCGTACACCTCGCGCACGATCGAGCCCTCGGCCAGCTTGGCCGGGTACATGCCCAGGCGCATGGTGCCGCCCATGTCGCCCTCGCCGGCGACGATGTCGAGCTGCTCGGCCATGGTGGAGATGACCGGGTGGCCGGTGGCGGCGTCGAACTCGGTGGAGTTGGCGTCCGGGATGTCGGCCAGGTTGCGCGCGGCCTCGATCACGATGCACTGCAGGCCCAGGCACAGGCCGAGCAGCGGGAGCTTGTTCTCGCGGGCGTAGCGGATGGCGCCGACCTTGCCGAGCACACCGCGGTCGCCGAAGCCGCCGGGGATGCAGATGCCGTCGACGTCACCGAGCTGCTGGGCGGCGCCGGCCTGGGTCTTGCAGTCGTCCGAGGTGACCCACTTGATCTTCACGCGGGCCTTGTTGGCGAACCCGCCGGCACGCAGCGCCTCGGTGACCGAGAGGTAGGCGTCGGGCAGGTCGATGTACTTGCCGACCAGGGCGAGCGTGATCTCGTGGTCCGGGTTGTGGACGCGGTCGAGCAGGTCGTCCCAGGTCGTCCAGTCCACGTCGCGGAACGCGAGGTCCAGCTTGCGGACGACGTAGGCGTCCAGGCCCTCGCCGTGCACGGTCTTCGGGATGTCGTAGATCGAGCGGGCGTCGGGGCAGGCGACCACGGCGGCCTCGTCGACGTCGCACATCAGCGAGATCTTGCGCTTGATCGCGGTGGGGACCTCGCGGTCGCAGCGCAGCACGATCGCGTCCGGCTGGATACCGATGTTCCGCAGAGCCGCAACCGAGTGCTGGGTCGGCTTCGTCTTCAGCTCCCCCGAGGGGCCGATGTACGGCAGGAGCGAGATATGCACCACAAAGACGTTGTCGCGGCCGACCTCGTGACGGACCTGACGCACGGTCTCCAGGAACGGCAGCGACTCGATGTCGCCGACCGTGCCGCCGACCTCGGTGATCACGACGTCCACCTCGTCCGTCGCCATGCGGCGGATGCGGTGCTTGATCTCGTTGGTGATGTGCGGGATGACCTGGACGGTGTCGCCCAGGTACTCGCCGCGCCGCTCCTTGGCGATCACCGTCGAGTAGATCTGGCCGGTGGTGACGTTGGCCGAGCCGTCCAGGTCGCGGTCGAGGAAGCGCTCGTAGTGGCCGATGTCCAGGTCGGTCTCGGCGCCGTCGTTGGTGACGAACACCTCACCGTGCTGGAAGGGGTTCATCGTGCCCGGGTCGACGTTCAGGTAGGGGTCGAGCTTCTGCATGACCACCCGCAGGCCGCGGGCCTTGAGCAGCATGCCGAGGCTGGAGGCGGTGAGGCCCTTGCCGAGCGAGGAGGCGACACCCCCGGTGACGAAGATGTGCTTGGTCGTCGTGGCTGTGCTGTTTCGAAAAGCAGCGGTCGGCATGGCCAAGAGGGGGCTCCCGTGGTCGCGATCTGGGGGTGCGGTACGGCTCGTCCGGCCCGGAGAACCCGGGTTTTACTGGAGGTGCCGTCGCTGCGGTTCGGGGGTTTCGTGCCCACCGGTCCACGGGCTACCAGGGTATCAGCGCCCGGCCGGGATGGCTTCCGGCCACGCTCCGCACACAGGTCGACACGGGGCCGCACAACCTCACGTGTTTCTCACCCGGTGCTCACCCGTTCGGCTCACCCACGTTGCCGGGAGCGGCACGCAGATCATCTACGTGCGTCGTATCCTGCTCGGACACTCGCTGATCGAGCCAGGCCGGCAACACGGCACCACCCCCGCCCGTAAGCACCGGAACAACGAGAGCTCGTCAGTTCGTTGAGCAACAGATGTCGTTTTGCCTCACAGCAGCACGGACTGTTTTGCTTCACCACTCAACGACGCATGACAAAGACCCCTTGACCGCACTAGCGACAGCCCCCGTATTTCCCGGGGGCGACGTGGCCGTTCGACTGGAGTTGCACGTGGCCGGGCGCATCGAAGACTACGCACTCATCGGAGACATGCAGACCGCTGCCCTGGTCTGCCGGGACGGCACAGTGGACTGGCTGTGCCTGCCCCGCTTCGACTCGCATGCCATCTTCGCCGGTCTGCTGGGCACCGAGGAACACGGCTTCTGGCGGCTCGGTCCCGCGCACGCGGCCGACGCCGAACCGCCCACCGCGGCCCGGCGCAGCTACCGCGGCGACTCCCTGATCCTGGAATCCGAGTGGGACACCCCCCGCGGCACGGTCCGTGTGACGGACTTCATGCCACCGCGTGACGGCGCCCCGCAGCTGATCCGGATCGTGGAGGGCGTCTCGGGCCGCGTCAGGATGCGCTCGGCGCTCCGGATGCGTTTCTCCTACGGCCGGGTCGTCCCGTGGGTGCACAAGCACGAGGGCCGTACGGTGGCCGTCGCCGGTCCGGACTCCGTGTGGTTCGACACGGAGGCCGAGACCTACGGCAAGTCGCTGACGACCTACGCGGACTTCACGGTCGCCCCGGGTGAGCGGATCGCGTTCACCATCTCCTGGGAGCCCTCGCACAAGCAGCCGCCGCCGCTGCCGGAGCCCGAGCAGTCCCTGGAGGCGACGGAGGACTTCTGGCGGGACTGGGTGGAGCACTGTACGTACCACGGTCCGTACCGCGAGGCGGTGGTCCGCTCGCTGATCACGCTGAAGGCGCTGACGTACGCCCCGACGGGCGGCATCGTCGCCGCCCCCACCACCTCCCTGCCGGAGGAGATCGGCGGCGTCCGCAACTGGGACTACCGCTACACCTGGCTGCGGGACGCGGCGATCACCCTCTCCTCGCTGCTGCGCACCGGCTACCGCGAGGAGGCCCGCGCCTGGCGCGAGTGGCTGCTGCGGGCCGTCGCCGGCGACCCGGAGAACCTGCAGATCATGTACGGCATCGCGGGCGAGCGCGAGCTGGGCGAGGCCGAGCTGGACTGGCTGCCGGGCTACGAGAACTCCGGGCCGGTCCGGGTCGGCAACGGCGCCGCGCACCAGCTCCAGCTGGACGTGTACGGCGAGGTCACCGAGGCCCTGCACCTGGCCCACATGACGGGCCTGGCCCGCAACGACTACGCGTCCCTGCTCCAGCTGAAGCTCATCCGCTACCTGGAGGGCCACTGGGACGAGCCGGACGAGGGCATCTGGGAGGTGCGCGGCCCGCGCCGCCACTTCGTGCACTCCAAGGTGATGGCCTGGGTCGCCGTCGACCGCACCATCAAGCTGATCGAGTCCGGTGACGCGGACGGCCCGCTGGAGAAGTGGCGCGAACTGCGCGACGACATCCACCGGGACGTGTGTGAGAAGGGTTACGACAAGGAGCGCAACACCTTCACGCAGTCGTACGGCTCGAAGGAGCTGGACGCCTCGCTGCTCCTCATCCCCCAGATGGGCTTCCTGCCCCCCGACGACAAGCGCGTGATCGGCACGATCGAGGCGATCCAGCGCGAGCTGTCCACATCGGACGGCTTCATCCTGCGCTACCCGACGGCCGGCGAGGACGCGGGCGTGGACGGCCTGGCGGGCGACGAGGGAGCCTTCCTCGCCTGCTCGTTCTGGATGGCGGACGACCTCGCGATGATCGGCCGCGTGGACGAGGCCCGCAAGCTGTTCGAGAAGCTGCTGTCCCTGCGCAACGACCTCGGTCTGCTGGCCGAGGAGTGGGACTCACGCCTGCAACGCCAGGTCGGCAACTTCCCGCAGGCGTTCAGCCACGTTCCGCTGATCGACACGGCTCTGCGTCTGACGGCGTCGGGGGCGTACGGCGGCTGAACAGGACCGACCCACCGCGCCCGCCTAGGCTGGAAGCCACCAACCCCCTGCACGGAAGGGGGCGGCCATGGCTTCCCTCTCGAAGGCGGGCGCGGCTCTTGCCGCGTTGCGCGAGGATCTGACCGGTGAGGTGTTCGCGCCCGGCGATCCGGGATACGACCAGGCTCGGATCGTTCACAACAGCATGATCGACCGGCGGCCCGCGGTGATCGCGCAGTGCTCGGACGAGGACGACGTCGTACGGGCCGTGCGCTTCGGGCGGGATCTGGACCTGAAGATCGCGGTCCGCGGCGGCGGGCACAGCGTGGCGGGCATGGCGCTGAACGACGGCGGGCTGGTCGTCGACCTGCGGCGGATGCACGGAGTGACTGTCCACCCGGCGGCCGAGGCGGTACGGGTCGGGGGCGGTGCCACGATGAGCCACCTCGACCGCGCCACCCAGCCGTACGGCCTCGCGACCACCGGCGGCCGGGCCTCCACCACCGGCGTCGGAGGCTTCGTCCTCGGCGGCGGCACCGGCTGGCTGGACCGCTGCTGCGGGCTCGCCGTCGACAATCTGCTCGGCGTCGAGCTGGTCACAGCCGTGGGCAACCGGATCAACGCGAGCGCCGACGAGAACCCCGAGCTGTTCTGGGCCCTGCACGGCGGCGGCGGCAACTTCGGCATCGCCACCGCGATCACCCTGAAGCTGCACGAGCTGCCCGAGTTCTCCATCGCCCTGGTCCTGTACCTGCCGGAGCACGGCCCCGAGGTCGTCCGCACCTACCGCGACCTGATCTCGGTCGGCCCGGTCGAGGCGGCCGGAGGTGTCATCTATCTCACCGGCCCGCCCGAGGAGTTCGTCCCGCCGCCTCTGGTCGGCACGCTGCTGTGCGGGGTGCTGCTGACGTACGCAGGGGGCGAGGAGGACCTGCGCAAGCTCGCCGAGCCGCTCCTGGCGCTGCCGCACGAGGCGGAGGTCGTCGGGGCGATGCCGTACGCCGACGTCCAGTGCATGATCGACGATCCACCCGGGCTGCGGAACTACTGGTCGGCGGAGTACGTCTCTCAGGCGCCCGACGACTTCGTGGACGTCTTCTGCGACCGCGCGCGCTCCATGCCCGTGCCGTCCAGCACCCAGCACGTGCTGTTCCCGCAGGGCGGTGCGATCGCCGACGGGCCGCGCGAGTATCCCGTGCCGTACCGGGACGCGCCGTGGGCGGTGCACCCGTTCGCGGCCTGGGAGGACCCGGCCGACGACGAACGCGCCGTCCAGTGGGTCCGGGACGTGCGCGCCGACGTGCGGCCGTGGAGCACCGGCGCGGTCTACCTCAACTTCATCGGCGACGAGGGCGCAGAGCGCGTGGTGGCCGGTCTGGGGGCCGAGAACGCCCGGCGGATGGCGATGGTGAAGCGGCAGTACGACCCGGACAACGTCTTCCGCTTCAACCACAACATCAAGCCGGCCTGAGCTCAGACCGGCCTGAGCGTCAGACCGGCCTGAGCGCCGTCAGTGTCCGCTCCCCCGCCGGGTCGCCCGCCGTGGCCGGCACCAGCGCGATCTCGTCGAGCCCGGCCTCGGCATAGGCGTCGATCCGGGCCCGTACGGCGTCGAGGTCCCCGACCAGACCGACCACGCCCGCGGCCTTCGGCGGGAGCGCGCGCAGCAGGGTGTCCCGGTCGGCGCCGGCCGCGGCCAGCTGAACCGCCTCGCCGAGGCCCGCCGCGGTGAACATGTCGCTGTAGCCCGGCACGGTCAGATATCCGGCGATGCTTCCGAGGACCTGAGCGAGGGACTCCGGCTCCGGATCGACGGCCGCGGGCAGCCAGGCGGCCAGCGTGGGCGGGGTGCGGTCGGCCTTCACGGCCGCCGCGAGCAGCTTGCCCCGCAGCACGCGCACCTGTTCCGGCGAGACGATGTCCAGCAGCATGCGGTCGGCGTGCGCGGCGGCCGTGGCGATCGCGCGGTCCCCGAACGCCGCCACGGTGAGCCGGCCGCCGGGCGGCGGGAGCCGGCGCCGGAAGGGACTGTCCGGCACGACCGGCTCCCCCGGCACACCGTGCAGAAAGCGCCGTACGGCCGCCGCACTCTCCTCCAGCACGGCCGCGGGCCGGACCCGGGGCCGCCCGTGCACGCCCTCGACCACGCGCTTGCTGGAGGTGCCGAGCGCCACCCCGGCCGGGCGGCCCGTGACGGCCGCGACGCCCGCGGCACCCCGGGCGATCGTGAACGGGTCGCGCACCGACACCGGGACCGGGCCGGCGGTCAGCGCGACCCGCTCGGTGGTCCGCCCGATCGCGGTGGCCAGGACGAAGGAGTCCCAGGTGGGCCCCTCGCCGGCCCACACCTCGCGATATCCGAGCCGGTCGGCGAGCACCGCGACACGCAACGGCTCGTCGACCGGACTGTCGTCCTCCCGCCCCACGGCGACCACACTGATGTCCATGCTCCCGCCGCTACCCGGCGGTGATCTCCCTAACCGGGCGCGCCACAGGTAGCGTCCGCTGCATGGACAGCCGCACGGACCACGGATTCGAGACCCAGGACGCCGGGATCACCGTTCAGCGTGCTCTGGAGCTGCCCGGCCTGCGCAGCGGGCTGCCCGAGGTCCTCGCGGGCGCGGACCGGCTGGGGCGCACCGTGCGCTGGGTGCACGCGGGCGAGGTGCCGCACATCGCCTCGCTGCTCAAGGGCGGTGAGCTGTTGCTGACCACGGGCTACGGCCTCGGCACCCGTCCGGCCGAACAGCGCGCGTTCGTGCGCACCCTCGCCGAGCGGGGTATCGCGGCCCTCGTCGTGGAGCTCGGCCCGCGCTTCACGCGGCTGCCCGCGGCCCTCGTCGACACGGCGCGCGCGGCCGGTCTGCCGCTGGTCCAGCTGCACCGCGAGGTGCCCTTCGTGGCGGTCACCGAGGAGATCCACACCGAGATCGTCAATGGCCACTACGCCCTGCTCCAGCGGGCGGAGGAGGTGCACCGCCGCTGTACCGAGGCCCTGCTGGGCGGCGGCGGGATCCCCCAGGTGCTCGGGATCCTGGCCGACTTCGGCGGCAACCCCGTCTTCCTGGAGACGACGGACGGCCGGCTGCTGTACGCCGCCGGGGCCGGCCCCGAGGGCGCCGATCCGCTCCAGGTGTGGGACGGGCTGCGCGGCCGGGACAAGGACGGGCCGCCGGCGGGCTCGGTCCTGGTGGACGTGCCGGGCGGCGGGGCCGGGACGGGCTCGGTCCGGGCCCGCCTCGTCCTGCTGCCGGTACGGGCTCCGCTCGCGCCGGTGCACCGGATGGCCGCCGAACGGGCCGCGGGCATCCTGGCCGTGGTGCTGATGCAGGCCCGGCAGGAGGAGGAGCTGGCGGCGCGCGGGCGCGGTGACTTCCTCACCGACCTCGCCGAGGGCCGGATCGCCGCTCAGGACGCGCCCGCGCAGGCGCGCGTGCTGGGCTTCAAACCGGGCGACAGCCCGCTGCTCCCCGTGGTGATGGGGCTGGGCGACGCGCTCTCCACCGGCGGCGGCTGGGCGGTCCTGGCCCGTGCGGTCGCGGAGGAGCTGGCCGCCGTGGGAGTGCCGGTCCTGTTGGGCGTACGCCCCGTCGAGGGCCGTGTTCCGCTGCTGCTGGGCCTGCGTTCGGAGTCGGAGCGGTCGGCGGTCGCGGACCGGGTCGCGGCGGCGCTCCGGGCGGGCGTGGAGCGGGCCGGGATGCAGCGGCCCGGGGCGCAGCCGCCGGTGGTGGTCGTCGGGGTGGCGGGCGGCTGGGCGGCGGCCTCGGCGGGCCTCAGGCACGCGGCGGAGACGGCGACGGCAGCCCAGGGGCTGTCGGACCGGCCCTGGTACGACGCCCGCCGCCTGGACATCGACCTGCTGCTGTGGCGGCTGCGCGACCATCCGGACCTGGCGGCCTTCGTGGACCGCGCGATCGGCCCGGTCCGCGACCACGACGACCGCTCCAAGCCGCCGCTGCTGCCCACCCTGCAGACCTACCTGGCCCACGCGGGCCGCAAGGCGGAGACGGCCCGCGAACTCCACCTCAACCGGCAGACCCTGTACAACCGCCTCGCCCGCATCGGCGAGTTGCTGGGCACCGACCTCGACGACCCGCAGACGGTCCTGGCGTTGAGCCTGGCGCTGCGAGCCCGCAGACTCGTGTCCTAGCTTCCTAGATCAGCGGCCGTGGCTGGGTCAACTCGTCGTAGACACTGAGTACCTGGGCGACCGTCTCGTCCTCGGTCGGCCAAGTGGCCGCCTGCCGGAGGCCCTTCTCCCTGAGCAGCTCCTGCCGCTCGGGATCACCGAGCAGCCGTACGACGGCGTCCGCGAAGGCCTCCGCGTCACCGTCCGGGACGAGTTCGGCCGCCTCGCCGACCAGTTCGGGGATGCCGCCCGCGTGGGTGGCGACGAGGGGCACGCGCGCGTGGAGGGCCTCCTGGGCGAGGACGTCCCGCGACTCGCCGCTGCTCGGCAGCAGCGCGAGGTCGGCGGCGGCGAGCAGCTCGGTGACGTCCTCCCGACGGCCGATGAGCCGGACCGGCAGCCCCTCGTCCTCGATCCGCCGCTGCAACTCCGCGCGCAGCGGCCCCTCCCCCGCGATCACCACCAGCGGCACGGGGTCGAGGCGGCGCCACGCGCGCGTGGCGTCCAGCAGCAGGTCGTAGCCCCGGTGCCGGTCGAGGGAGCCGACGGCCATCAGCAACGGGCGTCCGGTGGCACCGAGTTCGGCCCGGACCTTGGGGCGCAGCCGGTCGGGATCCTCCTGCTCGACGGCCTCGCGGGGCCCGGGCAGCGCGACGGCGGCGAGCCGGGCGTCCCGTGCACCCGTGCGGCGGGCCCGGTCCACGAGGGCCGAGGTGGTACCGAGCACCACGGCGGCGGCCTTCACCACCCGCCGCTCCAACAGGCGCAGGAAATGGGCGCGTGCGCCCTCGGTGTGCGCCCGGTCGTGCCAGGTGACGATGAGCGGGGTACGCCGCCCGCTGAGCGCGAGCACCGCGCGGAAGGAGGCGTGCAGTCCGTGCGCGTGCACCAGGTCGGCGTTGGTGCAGGCCATCCGTAGCGCGGCCACCGAGCCGGGGTCGCTGCTGCGCGGCACGTGCACGTGTTCGGCACCGGCCCCGGTGAAGTCGTAGGCGCGATCGGCCTCGACGGGGGCGCACACCGTGACTCGCACGCCCCGTGCGACCAGCCCCGAGGTCAGGGAGCGCACATGCGCGCTGCTGCCGGCGTTGCCTCCGCCCAGCACCTGTACGGTGCGCAGCTGCGACTGGCCGTGCGGTGAGTGGCTGCTCACGGGGGTCACGTGGCCGGGGCTCCTGGTTCGGCGTCGGGCGGTCACGAGGAAACGTACAGAAGGTGTCGAGCGGAGGGGTGTACCGCGCGCTTCCTACGCGTTACTGCTGTTCTCCGCCAAGGATGCCAGCACGTACGGCTGTTCCGGGAACGCCGGGAGCCGGTCGGCCCGCCGGCACGGCGGGTCTGGTCACCCACACGAGTGAGGGAAGGGCCGTTCCGCACGTATGTGCCCGCACCTGTCGGCCCCGGGATCGCGCCCCCGTCACCGCCCGCCCACCGAACGCGCCACCTCGCTCACTCTGTCCCCGTACACGGCCGCGGCGACCACCGCGGCAGCGTGCGCGAGCAGCCCGGCCCGCCCGTTGCCCACCACCGCGGCGGCGCCCAGAGCCGCACCCAGCGCGTGCGCGCCCGTGTCGCCGATCATCGTGCGCTCACCGAGGTCGTCGGGCAGTACGGCCACCGCGGCCCCCATGGCGGCCGCGGCCAGCTCCGCCCCGGGCCCCTCCCGCAGCAGACCGGGCGCGCCGAGCGCGACAACGGCCGCGGCAGCCCTCCCCGGCCGTACGTCCACGAGGTTCACGACATGCGCGGCCCCGGCGATCACGACCCCTGCGAGCACCTTGTCGACGGCCCGCTCCTTCAGCAGGGCTCCCGCGACGAGCCCGGCCGCGGAGATCCCGAACAGCTTCACGGCCCCGCTGGTGACCTCCCCGTGCCGGAGAGCGGACAGGTGGGCCCGGAATCCGCGCCGGGGGTCGTCGGCCCCGGCGACATCGTCGTAGGCACCGCAGACACCGGCGGCGAGCACGGCGAATCCGGCGGCGGGACGGACCCGGGCCGACCCCAGCGCGGCCGCCACGGCGCATGCGGGGCCCGCGTACAACTCGACGGTCCGGCCCGCGTAGTTCGTCCGCTCCCACCGGTCCCGGCCGCCGGGGGCGCCGGCGCGCAGTCCCGCCGTGGTCGCCCGTGCCAGCCCGGCCGCCAGGGCGAAGGCGGCGCTTCTTCTCATCCGCGTGATCATGCGCCCACCTTAGGAAGCGGGCGGGGCGGCGGTTCCGTCAGGCCGCCCGTCGGCGACGGGGGCGTCCAGTTGGGCGGGGGTGGCGGCGGAACCGGTCGCTGCGCACCGGAGACCATCACTTGGTCGGGGCCGTTGATGTCGGCGACCCAGACCTTCGCCCGCCGCCCGGCACGCAGCCGGGTCGCCTCCGCAGTCGCCGCGCCGCGCCGCGCTCGGCGACCAGTCGGCCCGCGTAAATGCGGACATCACTCATCCCTGTCGGACGATGCGCGTCAGGTCCCCGCCGCCGTGGCGACGGACCAGCCGAGCGGCGGCAGGGACACGGATCCGGTGGCGGAGTCGATGACGGGATCGCCCGCCGCGTGCGTCCAGTGAGCGGGGGGAACACGGCCCGCGGCGGGCTCCGTACCGAAGTTGAGCGCGACGGCGACGGCCGCGCCGGTGCCGGGATCGTCGGCGGTGTAGGTGAGCACCGCGTCGCCGAGGGTGTGGACCTGGGTCCGGGCGCGTACCAGCCACGAGTGACGTCGCCGGATGCCCACAAGGCTCTGGTGGAGCCGCTGGACGGACAACCCTTCGGCGCCGAGACCCGACGGGTCGGCGGGAAAGGCCGGCCGGACCGCGTCGTCCCCGCCCTCGCGCTCCTCCTTGACGCCCTGCCAGGCACGTTCGTCGCCGGCGTAGACGGACGGAATCCCGCCGACGGTGAACAGCACCGTGAGGGCGTGCGCCAGCTGCCCGGGCTCACGCAGGCGGCTGGCGATGCGGGTGACGTCGTGATTGCCGACGAACGTCTGCGGCGCGAAGACGTCCAGCATGGCGTTGTGGCGCCGGAGCGCCCAGGCGAGCTCGTGCGGGTTGGCGTCGTTCAGCGAGCTCCAGATCGCCTTCCACAGTTCGTACTGCGTCACGGAGTCCAGCCCGCCCTCGGTGACGTACTCGGCATAGTCGCCGTGGATCACCTCGCCGCTGAACCAGGCCTCGGGATGCCGGGCCCGGACGCGGTCGGTGACGGTACGCCAGAAGGCCGGGGGGACGGCGTACGCGGCGTCCAGCCGCCAGCCGGAGACACCCCGGTCGAGCCAGTGGTCGAGGACGGCGACGACGTGGTCGGCGACGGCGGGGGAAGCGTGGTTCAGGGCCACCAGATGACGGTGGCCCTCGAAGGTGCGGAAGTCGTCCCCTTCGGGGACGAACCAGTCGGCGTACGCCGAGGCCGTGCCGTGTCGTGCCACGTCGGCGAAGGGGCCGAAGGACCGGCCCACATGGTTGAAGACGCCGTCCAGCAGGACCCGCACCCCACGGGAGGCGGCGCGCTCGACGAGCTCGGTCAGGTCCTCCTCGGTGCCCAGACGGGGATCGATCCGGAAGTGGTCGGTCGTGTCGTAGCCGTGGGTCTCGGAGGCGAAGACCGGGCCCACGGCGAGGCCGTTGCAGCCCAGCGCGATCAGGTGGTCCAGCCAGTCGGCGAGGGCGGGCAGCCGGTGACGCGGAGGCTCGCCCGGGGGCAGGGCGGTGCGCTCCGCGCCGAGGAAGCCCAGCGGATGGATGTGCCACCAGATGGCGTGGTCGGACCAGGACACGGCAGCCTCCGTCAGCTCGGTGGGGTCGTACGGCCGGACGCGACGGCCGTGGGAGGGGCGACCGGCGTCAGCTCGTCACAGGTCCGCCCTGGCCGTCGCCAGCAACTCCTCCGCATGCGCCCGGGCCGTCTGGGAGTCCTCCTGCCCGGCGAGCATCCGGGACAGCTCCCGGACCCGCTCCTCGCCCTCCAGCACCTTCACACCGGACCGGGTCACGGACCCGTCGTTGGTCTTCTCCACCAGCAACTGCCGGTCGGCGAAGGCGGCCACCTGCGGCAGGTGCGTCACGACGACGACCTGCGCGGTCTTCGCGAGCCGGGCCAGCCGCCGTCCGATCTCCACCGCGGCCTTGCCGCCGACACCGGCGTCGACCTCGTCGAAGAGATAGGTCGGCACGGGATCGGTCCCGGCGAAGACGACCTCCACCGCCAGCATGACGCGCGACAGCTCACCACCGGACGCGCCCTTGGCGATCGGCCGGGGCGGCGCTCCCGGATGCGGGGCCAGCAGCAGCTCGACCTCGTCGACACCGGCCGGCCCGTACGCGACCGTACGCCCGCCGACCTCGACGCCCTCCGGATCCTCGGTCTGCCGGATGTCGAAGGACACGCGCGCGTGGGGCATGGCCAGCGAGGCCAGCTCGGCGGTCACGGCGGCCGCGAACCGTTCGGCGGCGTCCGTCCGCGCGTCCGTCAACGCCTGCGCGAGCCCGCCCAGTTCGGTCCGCAGCGCGTCCCGCTCGGCGGTCAGCTCCCCGATCCGTTCGTCGTCGCCGTCCAGCTCGGTGAGCCGCGCGGCACTGCGCTCGGCCCAGTCCAGCACCGAGGCGACGTTCTCGCCGTACTTCCGCGTCAGCGCGGTCAGCGCGGCCCGCCGCTCCTCGACGGCCGCCAGCCGCAGCGGATCGGCGTCCAGGTCGTCTGCGTACCCGGCGAGTTCCCCCGCCACATCACCGAGCAGGATCCCGATCTCCCCGATCCGGTCGGCGAGCTGGGCCAGTGCCGGGTCGTACGAGCGCACGGCGTCCAGGGCCCGCTGCGCGCCCGCGACGAGCGTGGCGGCGTCGATGCCCTCGGGGTCCTCCGGATTGCCGGCCACCGCGGCGTGAGCGGCCGTGGCGGCGGACGACAGGGCCTCCGCGTGCCCGAGCCGCTCCGCCTCCTCCGCCAGCTCCACGTCCTCGCCGGCGCGCGGCTCGACGCCGGCGATCTCGTCGAGGCCGTAACGCAGCATGTCGGCCTCCTGGGCCCGCTCACGCGCGCGCGTGGTGATCTCGTCGAGCTCGACGGAGACCGCCCGCAGCCGCCGGTAGGCCTCGGTGTACTTGGCCAGCGGCCCGGCCACCGCACCCCCCGCGTACCGGTCCAGCGCCTGCCGCTGCCGGGACAGCTTCAGCAGCCCCTGCTGGTCGGTCTGCCCGTGCACGGCCACCAGCTCGTCGGCGAGCTCGGCCAGCACTCCCACGGGTACGCTGCGCCCGCCCAGGTGCGCCCGGGACCGCCCTTCGGCGGAAACGGTACGGCTGATCAGCAGTGCCCCGTCGTCGAGCTCCGCGCCGGCCTCCTCGGCCCGTACGGCGGCGGTGTCGCCCGCGGACACACTGATCCGCCCCTCCACGACCGCGCTCTTGGCGCCGATCCGCACGAGCGCCGCGTCGGCACGACCACCGAGCAACAGCCCCAAGCTGGTGACCACCATGGTCTTGCCGGCACCCGTCTCACCCGTGACAGCGGTGAACCCGGGCGACAGCTCGACGACCGCGTCGTCGATGACTCCGAGCGACCGTATCCGCATTTCCTCCAGCACGGACACGACCTTACGAGGTCAGGGAGGGGAAGTGCGACGCCCCCCGACCCTGACATGTGAAGGTGCAGGTAACGAATGCGCACCGACCTCGCATGTCACCCAGGTGAGTGGACGTCCATAAGGGGCGCGGGGCTGTATCGCTACCCCGCAACCCCTCCGGTAGCGCTAGTGCGGCGCCCCGCGCCATCCAGACACCGGCAACGCGAACTTCGCCACAAGACGATCAGTGAATGACGCGTGATGCAGTCGAGCAAGCCGCACCGGCACAGCCCCCCGCCGCACCTCGACCCGCGCCCCCGGCGGCAACTCCACAGTCCGCCGCCCGTCACACCACAACACACCCGGCGGAATGTGCGGCAGCACCTCCACCGCCAGCACGGAGTCCGGCGAGGTCACCAACGGCTTCGCGAACAGCGCGTGCGCACTGATCGGCACCATCAGCAAGGCCTCGACCTCGGGCCACACCACCGGCCCACCCGCCGAGAACGCATACGCCGTGGACCCCGTCGGGGTGGACAGCACAATCCCGTCACACCCGAACCCGGTGACCGGCCGCCCGTCGATCTCCAGGACGACTTCCAGCAGCTTCTCGGCACCGGCCTTCTGTACGGCCGCCTCGTTCAGGGCCCAGTCCGTATGCACGATGTCGCCGTTGCGATGCACGACGACATCGACGGTCATCCGCTCCTCGACCTCGTACGCCTTCGTCGCCACCCGCTCGACGACCTTGTCGAGATCGTCCCGCTCGGCCTCCGCGAGGAACCCGACTCGCCCCAGGTTGACGCCCAGCATCGGCACTCCGGAAGCCCGCGCGAACTCGGCCCCCCGCAGCAGCGTCCCGTCACCCCCGAGGACGATCAGCAACTCGCATCCGTCGAGGCACTGCGGAGTCGCCTCCTTGACCAGCTCCACCTCTTCCGGCAGCGGCAGATCGAGCGCCTCCGCCTCCAGCACACGCACGCCGATGCCCTCGCGCAGCAGCCCCTTCACCACCAGTTCGGCGCTGCGGATCGCCGCGGGCCGCCCGGTGTGGGCCAGCAGGAAAACAGTACGAGCTCGGTTCTGTGTCAACGCGGCCCCTCCGCCACTGCACGATCAACGTCGGCCGGGTCCAGTTCGGGTGCACCCGACCGCAGCCACAGAAAATACTCGACATTCCCGGACGGGCCGGGCAAGGGGCTGGCGGTGACACCCTTCACGCCGAGCCCCAGTTCCCACGCCCGCCGGGCCACCGCGCGCACGGCCTCAGCGCGCAGCTGCGGACTCCGTACGACTCCCCCACTGCCCAGCCGCTCCTTCCCCACCTCGAACTGCGGCTTGACCATCATCACCAGATCGGCGTCCGGCTTCACGCACCGCACCAGGGCGGGCAGCACCAGTCCGAGCGGGATGAAGGACAGATCCCCCACGACAAGATCCACAGACTCCCCATCGATCACTTCCAGCGTCAACTCGCGTACGTTCGTACGGTCCTTGACGGTGACGCGTTCATCGCTCTGAAGAGACCAGGCGAGTTGTCCGTAGCCGACGTCGACGGCGACGACGTGCGCGGCCCCCGACCGCAGCAGCACATCCGTGAAACCGCCGGTGGACGCGCCTGCGTCCAGCGCCCGCCGCCCCTCGACGACCAGCCCCTGCGGTACGAACGCCTCGAGCGCGCCGGCGAGCTTGTGGCCGCCGCGCGAGACGTAGTCGGGATCGCCGTCGTCGACCGCGACCACGATCGCCGCGGCGGTCTCCACCTGCGTGGCCGGCTTGGTCGCGACGGCCTTGCCGACGGTGACCCGCCCCGCGGCGATCAGCTGGCTCGCGTGCTCGCGCGAGCGCGCCAGCTTCCGGCGGACCAGCTCCGCGTCGAGACGACGGCGTGCGACTCCTGCCACGTTCGGTTCAGCTCCTGCTTGCGTACGGCGATTGAAAGGTGTGACCCGAAGGGTCTCGTTGAGGGGTGGTGGTCGGGTGACGGGTGGGAGCCGGAGGTCCCGGGCGGGCGTCGAGCGCGGTGAGCGCGTCGCGCAGCCCCTGGTGTACATCCTCGTACACCTCGACGTGTCCGTCGGTGGCGAGGTGGTCGGCATCGGCGAGCCGCTCCAACTGGGCGTCGACCTCGGCGTTGCCGGTGGGAGTGCGGGGCACGTTCAGCGCGGCGGGGGCGGCGGGGTCGTGATCGGCCTGCGCCTCCACCGTCTCCCGCGTCTCCCCTGTCTCCGCCGTCTCCTGCGGGGTCTCCGTCTCCGGAACCGAGTCGCTCATGCCCAGACGCTACCCCGAACCGCTGCGGTACCGTCGATCGCGATGGCCACGATCGAGGAGTGCCGCGCCGCACTCGAGAAGCTCTCCGACAACATGCAGACCGCCGAAGGCGACGTCGGCGCTGCCGCCGCTCTGGACCGATCGGTCAGCTGCCGCATCACCGACCTGGACGTCACGTTCGTCGGCCGCATGACGGGCGGCCGGATCGTGGTCCAGGACACACTGCAGGGACCGCCGCCGGAAAAGGCCCAGATCAGACTGACCCTGGCCGGCGACGACCTGGTCGCCATGGTGAACGGCGAGCTGAACTTCGCGAAGGCCTGGGGCTCGGGCCGGGTGAAGCTGGAGGCAGGCCTCAGGGACCTGCTCCGCCTCAGGAAGCTTCTGTAGCGGCCACCTTCTCGACGTCGGTCTCCTCGGCGTCGGTCTTCGCCAGGTCGGCCTTCGCGTCCGTACGCGCCTTCCGCGCCGCCGGCACCACCAGCGGCGTGCCCGTCTCCGGGTCATCGATGACCTGGCAGCGCAGCCCGAAGACCTCCTGGACCAGGTCCGCGGTGACGATGTCGTTCGGCGCCCCCTCGGCGATGATCCTGCCGTCCTTCAGGGCGATCAGGTGCGTGGCGTACCGGGCGGCGTGGTTGAGGTCGTGCAGCACGGCGACCAGCGTGCGACCCTGCTCCTCGTGCAGTTCGGCGCACAGGTCGAGGACGTCGATCTGGTGCTGGATGTCGAGGTAGGTCGTCGGCTCGTCGAGCAGCAGCAGCGGCGTCTGCTGGGCGAGCGCCATCGCGATCCACACCCGCTGCCGCTGACCGCCGGACAGCTCGTCGACATACCGGTCGGCTAGTTCGGCCACCCCGGTCTGGGTCATCGACTCCTGTACGACCCGCTCGTCCTCGGTGGACCACTGGCGCAGGATGCCCTGGTGCGGGTAGCGGCCGCGGCCGACGAGGTCGGCGACGGTGATGCCGTCGGGCGCGATCGACGACTGCGGGAGCAGCCCGAGGGTGCGCGCGACCTTCTTCGCCGGCATCGACTGGATGACGTTGCCGTCGAGGAGCACCCGCCCCTGGTTCGGCTTCAGCATCCGCGACAGCGCCCGCAACAGCGTGGACTTGCCGCACGCGTTCGGGCCGACGATCACGGTGAAGGAGTTGTCGGGTATCTCGACCGACAACTCCTCGGCGATGACCCGCTGGTCGTAGGCGAGGGTCACGTTCTCGGCGGACAGGCGGTTCACAGTGCTCCTTCGGGTGTTCTCGTTCGCCGTGCCGCGCGTCTCGGGCCGGGATTCCTTCTGCGGGCTCATATCCGGCCCGCCTTTCGCTCGGTGACCAGCAGCCACAGCAGGTAGACGCCGCCGAGGACACCGGTGACCACCCCCACGGGCACCTGGTCGGCGCCGAAGGTGCGCTGCGAGATCCAGTCGGCGGTGACCAGGAGGGCGGCGCCCATGCACAGGGACGGCAGCAGGTTCGGGCCGGGCGAGCGGGTCAGCCGGCGGGCCAGCTGCGGTGCGGTGAGCGCCACGAAGCTGACGGGACCGGCGGCCGCGGTGGCGGTCGCCGTGAGCAGGACGGCGGCGACCAACAGCAGCAGCCGTACGCGCTCGACACGCACCCCGAGGGCGTACGACACGTCGTCGCCCATCTCCATCATCCGCAGCCCGCGCGCATTGGCGAGGACGAACGGCACGAGCACGCCGCACAGCATGAGCAGCGGCCAGACCTGGTCCCAGTCACGCCCGTTGAGCGACCCGGTCATCCAGACGACCGCACGGGCGGCGTCCACGATGTCGGACACGGTGAGCAGATAGCCGTTGATCGCGGTGACGATCGCGGAGACACCGATACCGACCAGGACCAGTCGGTAGCCGTGCACTCCCCGCTTCCAGGCGAGCAGATAGATGGCGAACCCGGTCGCGAGACCGCCTACGAGCGCGCCGAGGGTGACCTGCGCCGCGCTGCCGGAGAACAGCACGATCATCACGAGCGCGCCGGCTGTGGCTCCCTGCCCGAGCCCGAGCACGTCCGGACTGCCCAGCGGATTGCGGGAGATGGCCTGGAACAGCGCACCCCCGACCCCCAGCGAGGCACCCACCAGGAGCCCGACGAGGACCCGCGGCAACCGCAGTTCGTTGACGATGAACTCCTGGCCCGCGTTGCCGTCGCCGGCGAGCGTCTTGAGCACGTCGGCGGCCGGGATCGGGAAGTCGCCGGTGCCGATCAGCACGACGCTCGCGGCGAGCGCGGCGCACAGCAGCAGGGCCACGACGGTGACGGCACGGACGTCCACACGGAGCGAGAGCCCGCCCGGCGTCCTGATGGCACGGTTGGTCTTCACAGCTGCGCCGTCCTCCGCCGTCGTACGAGATAGATGAAGACCGGGCCGCCGATGATCGCGGTGACGATGCCGACCTGGAGTTCCGAGGGTCGGGCGATGATCCGGCCGATGACGTCGGCACCGAGCAGCAGCACCGGCGACAGGATGGTCGCGTACGGCAGGATCCAGCGCAGGTCGGGCCCGGTGAAGGACCGTACGACGTGCGGGACCATCAGCCCGACGAACACGATCGGCCCGCACGCGGCGGTCGCCGCCCCGCACAGCACGGTTGCTGAGAGCATGGCCAGCGCCCGGGTGCGGTTCAGGTTGGCGCCGAGGGCCTTGGCGGTGTCGTCGCCCATCTCCATGGCGTTCAGCGGCCGGGCCAGCGAGAGCGCGAGGAGCGTGCCCACCGCGATGAACGGAAGGACCTGGAGGATGGCCGAGTCGCTCGCCGAGGCCAGCGAACCGACGGTCCAGAAGCGCATCCGGGACAGCGCCACGTCGTCCAGGATCATCACGGCCTGGAGATAGCCGTAGAGCGCGGCGCTGATCGCGGTGCCGGCGAGCGCCAGCCGCACCGGTGTCGCTCCCCGGCTGCCGCCGAGGAACCAGACCAGCGCCCCGACCGCCGCCGCGCCGGCGAACGCGAACCAGACATAGCCGCTCAGCGAGGTGACGCCGAAGAACGTGATGGCGGTGACGACCGCGGCGGACGCACCCGCGTTGATGCCGAGCAGTCCGGGATCGGCCAGCGGATTGCGCGTGAGCGCCTGGAGCACGGCCCCGGCCAGGCCGAGCGCGGCACCGGCGAGCAGCCCCAGCACCGTTCGCGAGATCCGGTCGGCGACCACGACGTCGCCGTATGTCCCCGTGTCCTGGAACAGGCCGTGCCAGACCTGCCCCATGGACAACGCCTTCGCGCCGATCGCGATGCTGGCCAGCGCGACGAGCACCAGGATCGCCACGGAGACGAGCAGCCCAATGGCTCGTATCGCCCGGCGGGTTGGGGGCGCGGGGGCGGTCTCCGCGCGCTGTTCGGGAGGACTGTCTACCAACACGCAGTTAGGTTAGCCTACCCTCGCATTCAGCCACGATTCCGTGTCACGAACGCTTCGCACCCTCACAGGACGAGCCTGCGCCGGCCCCGCCCGGGTGGACACCCCCGACGGCTCACAAACCCAGTCGTGCCAGCGCCTTCCCTCCGTCCAGTGCGCATACACCTGCTCCGGCCGCCGTCCAGGCCGCCGCGCACAGCGCGCGCAAGCCGTCCAGAGCCTCACCGTCACCGTCTAGTTCCAGCCTCCCCCACTCTCGACTTCGCCCGAGCGGGGGGACCCCCATGCCACCGGCCACCGCCGTCCAGCCACCGCACCGGAACCCGTCGCCCTCCTCGACGACTTCGGGCTGCCCGGTGAGCATCCCCCGCAGATCGGCGTCGACATACGTCGGCCGGTGCTGCGGCGGCGCGGCGAGCAACTGCGGGCCGTCCGTCACCCCGGTCAGGACGAGCAGCGAGTCGACCTCCCCGTTGAACGCGCCCTCGATGTCCGTGTCCAGCCGGTCCCCCACCACCAGCGGCCGCTGGGCACCGGTCCGCAGAACCGTCTCCCGGTGCATGGGCGGCAACGGCTTGCCCGCCACCTGCGGCTCGGCACCCGTGGCGATCCGCACCACCTCCACCGCCGCGCCGTTGCCCGGCGCGATCCCGCGTGCGCTGGGAATCGTCAGGTCGGTGTTGGACGCGAACCACGGAACCCCGCGCGCGATGGCGTAACACGCCTCCGCGAAACGCCCCCAGGGCAGTTCGGGCCCGCCGTACCCCTGCACGACCGCCGCCGGATCGTCGTCCGCCGACTCCACCGGCTCGAGGCCGCGCTCCCGCAGCGCCACCCGCAGCCCCTCCCCGCCGATCACCAGCACCCGCGCGCCTGCCGGGACCTGCTCGGCGATCAGCCGGGCGACCGCCTGCGCGGAGGTGATGACGTCCGACGCCTCCGTCGGTATGCCCAGCTCGGTGAGGTGGCCGGCCACGGTGTCTGGCGTCCGCAGCGCGTTGTTGGTGACGTACGCGAGATGCATCCCGCCCGCGCGGGCGGTGGCGAGCGACTCGACGGCGTACGCGATCGCGTTCCCGCCCGCATACACCACCCCGTCCAGGTCGAGCAGCGCCGTGTCGTACGCCTCGCTCAGGGCCTGCCCACTGCCCTCGGGCTTCGTCCTGACGCCCTGGCTCATTCCGCATCGCTCCTTGGTGTGGCTCGCTTTCCCCCGATCATCCCCCATGCCACTGACACCCGTACGATGCCGGGATGAACACAGCAGGCCATTCGGAAGCAACGACGCGCCGGGGCCTGGAACTCACCCCGTTCCGAGGCCTGCGCTACGACCCCGACCGAGTCGGCAGCCTGGCCGCCGTGACCTCCCCGCCGTACGACGTCGTGGTCCGCCCCGACGGCCTGCACCATCTCCAGTCCGCCGACCCGTACAACATCGTCAGGCTGATCCTGCCCCAGGCCGCCACCCCCAGCGTCCGCAACGAACAGGCCGCCGACACCCTGCGCCGCTGGCTCTCCGAAGGCATCCTGACCACCGACACCGAACCGGGCCTGTACGTCTACGAGCAGCGCGACGGCGACGGCATGCTCCAGCGCGGCATCATCGGCGCCCTGCGCCTGTCGGAGCCCTCGGAGGGCGTCGTCCTGCCCCACGAGGACGTCATGCCGCACGTGGTCGCCGACCGCGCCGCCCTGATGCGCGCCACCTCCGCCAACCTGGAGCCGCTGCTCCTGACGTACCGCGGAAATGGTTCGGCGTCCGCCACCGCCGAGGCCGTCGAACGCACCGCCGCACAGCCCCCGCTGCTCGCCACCACCACAGAGGACGGCTTCAGCCACCGCCTGTGGTCGGTCACCGACCCCGCCGACCTGGCCCGCATCCGCTCCGACCTGGCCGATCACCAGGCCCTGATCGCCGACGGCCACCACCGCTGGGCCACCTACCGACGGCTACGCGCGGAGCACCCCTCTCCCAGCCCCTGGGACTACGGCCTGGTCCTCCTCGTCGACACGGCCCGCTATCCCCTGCGCGTCCGCGCCATCCACCGCCTTCTGCACGGCCTGCCGGTCGCGGAGGCCCTGGCGCCCCTGGAGGGCCACTTCCGCATCCATCGCCTGGAACTCCCGTTGGCCGAGGCCCTGGACGCCCTGGCCGACGCCGCCCGCGCAGGCAACGCCTTCCTGCTGGCCGGCGACGGCGCCTTCCACCTCGTCGACCGCCCCGACCCGGCCCTGCTGGCCCGCACGATCCCCACGGACCGCCCGGCGGCCTGGCGCACCCTGGACGCCACGGTCCTGCACGCCACCCTCCTCGACCACGTCTGGCACATCCCAGAGGACTCCCCCGCCCACATCGCCTACATACACGACACGGCCGCCACGGTCGCGAAGGCGGAACGCGACGGCGGAACGGCGGTCCTGATGCACCCGGTCCGCGAGGAGGTCGTACGGGACCTCGCCCGCCAGGGCGTCACCATGCCCCGCAAGTCGACGTCGTTCGGCCCGAAGCCGGCCTCGGGCCTGGTGCTGCGCGCGCTGGACGTCTGAACATGCGAAAGGGCGGGACCCCGGTCAGGGGCCCCGCCCTTTCACTCAGCGACGTCAGTCCTTGTGGTCGTCCTTGGCGTCGTTGTCGTTGTCGTTGTCGTTGTCGTTGTCGTTGTCGTTGTCAGCCTCGGAGTCCTCAGCGACCTCGACGGCATGCGCGGGCGCCTCCTGGGACACAGCGTCGTCCTCAGCCTCCGCCTCCGCCTCAGCTTCAGCCTCCGCCTCGCTCTCGTCGAAGGCGTCGACGAACTCCACACCGTCCATCTCGGCAAGCCGGTCCGACGCGTCCGTGCTGCCGTCCTTGTCGGCCTCCGCGGCCTTCGCGAACCACTCCCGTGCCTCGCCCTCACGACCGGCCGCCAGCAGCGCGTCCGCGTACGCGTACCGCAGCCGCGCGGTCCACGGCTGTACGGAGTTGGAGGCCAGCTCCGGGCTCTGCAGCGTCACGATGGCCGCGTCGAGCTGATCCATGTCACGCCGAGCGCCGGCCGCGACGAGCCGCATCTCGACCTGCCCGGCCTTGTCCAGCTTGTGCACCTCGGGCGCCCCGGCCATGTCCAGCGCCTTCTCCGGCCGCCCGAGCCCACGCTCGCAGTCCGCCATGACGGGCCACAGGTCGACACCGCCGGTCATCCGCCGCGCGGCCCTGAACTCCGCGAGCGCCTCGCTGTACTTCTGGTTCGCGTACGCCGCGAACCCGCCGGCCTCGCGTACGGCAGCGACCCGCGACGCCAGCCGCAGGGCCACCTTCGAGTAGGCGTACGCCGCCTCGGGGTCCTCGTCGATGAGCCGCGCCACCATCACCAGGTTCTTGGCGACGTCCTCGGCGAGCCCCTTCGGCAGACTCTGCAACTCCTGCCGTACGTCCTTGTCGATCTCCTCGCCCGTGACGTCCTCCGGGATCGGCAGCCGCTTGATGGGCTCCCGGTCGCGGTCGCGCTCGTCCCGGAAACGCCCGCCACCACGCCGGTCGTCACCGCCACGGAAGCCGCCGGGACGTCCGCCACGGTCGTCACGCCGGTCGTCACGACGCGGCCCACGGGGGCCGCCGCCACGGTCGTCCCGGCCCCGGTACCCGCCGCGGTCTCCGCCTTGCCCCCCGCGGCTGTCGTCACGACGGAAACCACCGCGACTGTCGTCACGACGGACTCCTCCGCGGTTGTCGTCGCGCCGGTCGTCACGCCGGAAACCACCGCGGTCATCGCCCCGACGGTCATCACGGCGGTCGTCCCGCCGCTCATCACTGCGGAAGCCACCGCGATCGCCACGGTCACCTCGGTCGTCCCGGCGGACTCCACGGTCACGGTCATCGATGCGGAAGGAGGGACGGTCACCGCGGTCGTCACGACGGAAGCCGCCCCGGTCACCGCCGTCACGGCGATCATCGCGCCGGTCATCCCGACGGTCATCACGGCGAGCGAAACCACCACGGTCATCGCCCCGACGATCGTCACGCCGACCAGCGAACCCACCACGATTGTCATCGCGCCGGAAGCCACCGCGATTGTCGTCCCGACGCTCTACGCGCTCCCCACGCTCGCCACGGTCGTCACGCCGGAAGGAGGGACGGTCACCGTCACGCCGGAAGCCACCGCGGTCCCCACGGTCGTCACGCCGCGGCCCGGCCGAACGGTCATCGCGACGCGGCGCCGCGGGACGATCGTCCCGGCGCGGCCCGGCCGAACGGTCATCACGGCGCGGCCCGGCCGAACGGTCATCACGGCGCGGCGCCGCGGGACGATCGTCCCGGCGCGGCCCGGCCGGACGGTCATCACGGCGGAACGCCGGACGAGGCCCACGGTCGCCCTCTCGACGGTCATCTCGCCGGCCACCGCTGTACCCACCACGGTTGTCGTCACGCCGGAAGCCACCGCGGTCCCCACGGTCATCGCGGCGCGGTCCTGCGGGACGGTCGTCACGGCTCGGAGACGCTCCGCGATTGTCGTCACGGCGGAAACCACCGCGGTCCCCACGGTCATCGCCTCGCCGGTCATCACGGCGATCATCGCGACGGACATAACTACCGCGGTCGTTACCGCCACGGTCGGAACCGCCACGGTCGCTGTCCCGGCGGTCATTGTCGCGACGGACGCCGCCACGGTCTCCGCGGTAACCGCCGCGGTCGCCCCGGTCGCCGCGGTCGCCGCGGTCACCACTGTCCCGTCGCCGCTGGTCGCGCTCCGGTCGGTCGTCGGGAGAGTTGGTGGACATCGGTGACTCCTGTCTTCGGTACTGCAAGTTCATTCTCGCGCAGCCGAGTACCCGGCGCGCTCCGGAAAAACAAAAAGGACCCCTGGTCCCCAGCTGAACGCTGGGGACCAGGGGTCCTTCCAAAGATTGTTCGGCGGCGTCCTACTCTCCCACAGGGTCCCCCCTGCAGTACCATCGGCGCTGTAAGGCTTAGCTTCCGGGT